>JANPCR010000137.1:0-26145 GCA_031431035.1 Rhodoferax sp. | reverse complement strand
AAATGGTCATGCCAGGCGACAACGTGTCGATCACCGTCAAGCTGATCAACCCGATTGCCATGGAAGAAGGTCTGCGTTTTGCTATCCGCGAAGGTGGCAAGACCGTGGGCGCAGGTGTGGTTGCGAAAATTATTGCTTAAGCTGTTAAACGTCGCAAACTAAATCGTTGCATACAGGGGTATAGCTCAATTGGCAGAGCGTCGGTCTCCAAAACCGAAGGTTGTAGGTTCGATTCCTACTGCCCCTGCCACCTGAATCATTCAACCAGGTGGCTCATGGGCTCACTGCAAAAACAGTGAGCCTTGGTACCTTAAGGACACCGAAAAGTCCAAGTTTCAGCGAGCAATTGAGTCTAAGAAGATGGCTACACCACAAGTACAAACAGTAAGTTCCTCTGGCGACAAGGCCCGGCTTGCCGTTTCGGTTCTTTTAATCATTGGTGCGCTGGCTGCGTTTTACTTGCTGACAAAGCAAGGGCAGATCGCGCAGTGGGGTGCGCTGGTTTTTGGCTTGGGGGCAGCAGCAGTCGTCTTCTTCACGTCCGAGCCAGGCAAAGAGTTGCTGGCCTTTGGGCGGGACGCTTGGCGCGAGGTTAAAAAAGTTGTTTGGCCTGCCCGAAAGGAAGCCATGCAAATGACCGCTTACGTGTTTGCGTTTGTCTTTGTGATGGCACTGTTTTTGTGGCTGACCGACAAAACGCTTGAATGGATATTTTACGACCTGATTCTGGGATGGAAAAAGTAATGACTGACACTGTCGAAATGCCATTCTCAGATAGCGTGGAAAACTTAACAGTCACGCCAGTCGTGGTCGTAGCGTCCGTGGTCAACCCGGATCTGCGGTGGTATGTCGTGCACGCCTATTCGGGCATGGAAAAGGCAGTTGAACGCAATATCCTTGAGCGCATCACCCGTGCAGGCATGCAAGACAAGTTTGGTCGAATTCTAGTTCCCATGGAGGAAGTGGTTGAAATCAAGAACGGCCAAAAGAAAACTACAGAACGGAAATTTTTCCCCGGGTATGTTCTGGTCGAAATGATCATGGACGATGACACCTGGCATTTGGTAAAACACACCAACAAGGTCACCGGCTTTGTGGGTGGCGCAAAGAATCGCCCATCGCCAATCTCAGAGGCTGAGGTCATGAAGATCGTCAACCAGATGCAAGAAGGCACAGAAAAGCCGCGGCACAAAGTCGAATTCATCGTGGGTGAGTTTGTACGGGTCAAAGATGGCCCTTTCACCGACTTCAATGGCTCTGTCGAAGACGTGAATTACGAAAAAAGCAAAGTCCGTGTCTCGGTCACTATTTTTGGCCGCGCTACTCCGGTTGAGCTAGAGTTTTCTCAGATTGAAAAGACCTGAGCAGGTCTTTGAAGCCTGGATAGCTGATACGAATGTGAGGGATCCAGAAATCCTGTCAATACCAAAATCTCACACTTTCCGACTCGGTGTGTTTGTTTGAAATGAGTCGTTCACCCCGGGAAGCTCGGGTCTGCAAATGGTTGCGGTACCCTGGCGTTATGACCCGCAAGGAGTAAGTTATGGCGAAAAAAATCGTCGGTTTTGTCAAGCTGCAAGTGCCAGCTGGTAAGGCCAATCCGTCCCCCCCAATTGGCCCTGCTTTGGGTCAACGCGGCTTGAACATCATGGAGTTCTGCAAAGCATTCAATGCGCAGACCCAAGGTATCGAGCCAGGTTTGCCATTGCCGGTCGTCATTACCGCATTTGCAGACAAGAGCTTCACCTTCATCATCAAATCGCCGCCTTCGTCGATTTTGATCAAGAAGGCCGCAAAAATTGACAAAGGCTCACCTCGTCCACACCAAGACAAAGTGGGCAAAGTGACACGCGCTCAACTAGAAGAAATTGCCAAGGCCAAAATGAAAGACCTGACCGCTGCCGATCTGGACGCTGCTGTGCGGACGATTGCCGGCTCAGCCCGCTCAATGGGCGTGAATGTGGAGGGTGTCTAACATGACGCAACTCAGTAAAAAACAAAAGTCCTTTGCAGGAAAAGTTGATACCAATAAGCTTTATGCACTGGTTGACGCTTTAGGGATCGTCAAAGAATGTGCAACTGCTAAATTCGATGAATCCATCGACGTTGCAGTGCAACTTGGAATTGATGCCAAAAAATCAGACCAAGTGGTTCGTGGAGCCGTTGTCTTGCCTAACGGCACTGGCAAAACCAAACGCGTCGCGGTTTTCGCGCAAGGCGCAAAAGCTGAAGAAGCGCGAGCCGCTGGTGCCGACATTGTCGGTATGGACGATCTGGCAGCCATGGTCAAAGCAGGCGACATGCCTTTTGATATCGTGATCGCAGCGCCAGACGCCATGCGTGTGGTCGGCACACTGGGTCAAATTCTTGGACCCCGTGGCTTGATGCCCAACCCCAAAGTCGGTACCGTGACGCCAGACGTCGCAACCGCTGTAAAAAATGCCAAGGCAGGTCAAGTCCAGTTCCGTGTCGACAAAGCCGGTATCGTGCACAGCACCATTGGTCGTCGCTCGTTCGACACTGACAAACTCAAAGGCAACTTGGCAACCCTCATTGAGGCCTTGGTAAAAGCAAAACCCGCTGCCAGCAAGGGCGTCTATTTGCGAAAAGTGGCTGTTTCTAGCACGATGGGTGTGGGTGTCCGCGTGGACACGCAAACAATTGCTGCCTGAATTGGGCTGCCTGAATTTGAAAGATATTTGGTCAACTGAAAGGTTGGCCAGGTGCGGTGGGCTGTCCTTAGAGAAAATCTGGACAGGCCATCCAAGACCGTTGGTGCCCGGACATTCGGTGAAATGACGTGGGCTTAATTGTCAGGTAGCGGATTAAACCGTTGCTCAAACCAACGCAGATGGCGATCCCGCTGCCAAAGAATGCGAATTCTTGAAACAGTTGATCGCTGCAATGTAGCGTGTCCAAAGGTTGCCAGTTGAAAAACTGAGCCGATGGACATATTTAAAAGGAGTAGACCTTGAGTCTTAATCGCAGTGAGAAAGAAGCGGTCATCAACGATGTGACTGGCCTCGCCGCAAAAGCTCAAACGCTCGTGATAGCGGAGTACCGTGGTATCACAGTCGCTGACATGACCAAATTGCGCTCTACAGCGCGCAGCAATGGTGTGACCTTGAGCGTGTTGAAAAACACACTCGCTCGTCGTGCCGTCGCCGCCAGTGGATTTGCAGTCGTGTCCGACCTGATGACGGGTCCGTTGATCTACAGTTTTTCTGTTGACGCAGTAGCCGCCGCGAAAGTGGTGGCAGAGTTCGCGAAAACCAATGACAAGTTGGTTATTCGCGGTGGCGCGTACGGTGGAAAAGCTTTGGACGCGAACGGCGTTAAGCAGTTGGCAAGCATTCCTTCCAAGGAAATTTTGCTTGCACAGTTGCTGGGCTTGATGCAGTCGCCAATTTCCCGTACAGCTCGGGTATTGGCCGCAATCGCCGAGAAAAAAGGCGCAGCTATGGCGCAGCCACCTGTTGAAGAAGCCGTTGCAGCGCCCGCTGTTGACGCATCAGCAGACGCCGCCCCAGAAGCAGCCCAAGCCTGATCAACAGATCGCACTTTGTAATCAATATTTTTAGGAAATCAAAATGGCATTCGATAAAGACGCATTTTTGACCGCACTGGACAGCATGACGGTCATGGAACTCAACGATCTGGTGAAAGCCATCGAAGAGAAATTTGGTGTAAGCGCTGCAGCGATGTCTGCACCTGCAGGCGGCGGCGGCGGCGCAGCAGCCGTCGTGGAAGAGAAAACCGAATTCAATGTGGTGCTGCTTGAGGCTGGCGCAAACAAGGTTCAGGTGATCAAGGCAGTCCGTGAAATCACTGGCCTGGGTCTGAAGGAAGCCAAAGACCTCGTTGACGGCGCTCCAAAGAACGTCAAAGAAGGCATTGCCAAAGCTGACGCAGAAGCCGCCATGAAGAAATTGGTTGACGCTGGCGCCAAGGTTGAACTCAAGTAGACGAGTTTAGTCCGAAGGCTGGAGGTCTTAAAGGGCCCCCAGCCTTTGGTGCTTCAAGAGTTAGACGAATTCTGTAGCGAATACTGCACAAATAGTGATCCAACTGAAGAGAACTTACTGAAAAGCGATCCATCAGATCCCTTTTCAGTGTCTTCTTATCCCGACTGTAGAAGATGCCTTGGTTCGGGCCGTACGCAATGTACAGCCGTCCGCCAATGATTGGTAGTGGCCAATCACCAAGAAGTACCGAAAAAACTTAAGTCTTTGCCCGGAGAACTCATGGCCTACACCTACACCGAACGCAAACGCATTCGCAAAAATTTTGGCAACCGCGACAGCGTGCTGGAAATCCCCTACTTGCTCCAGATGCAAAAAGATGCCTATACGGCTTTTTTGCAGGCCGATGTGTCATCCAAAAAAAGAACAGTCGAAGGCCTACAGGCGGCCTTTGAGGCTGCGTTTCCAATCGTTTCGCACAACGGATTTGTGGAAATGAAGTACTTGGAGTACAACCTTGCGAAGCCAGCGTTCGACGTGCGCGAATGTCAAACTCGGGGTTTAACTTTTGCATCGGCTGTCCGCGCCAAAGTTCAGTTGATTATTTATGACCGCGAATCTTCCACCTCGCAAAACAAGGTTGTCAAGGAAGTCAAAGAGCAAGAAGTTTACATGGGTGAAGTGCCGCTCATGACCACCAAAGGCTCCTTCATCATCAACGGCACAGAGAGGGTAATCGTCTCTCAGTTGCACCGGTCACCCGGCGTGTTTTTTGAGCACGACAAAGGCAAAACGCACAGCTCTGGCAAGTTGCTTTTTTCTGCCCGCATTATTCCGTACCGCGGCTCCTGGCTTGATTTTGAGTTCGATCCCAAGGACATCCTGTACTTCAGGGTGGACCGTCGCCGCAAAATGCCGGTCACGATTCTGCTCAAGGCAATTGGCCTGAATCACGAGTCGATCTTGGCCAACTTTTTCGTCAACGACAACTTCCGCTTGATGGACAGTGGTGCCCAAATGGAATTTGTCGCCGAACGACTTCGCGGTGAAGTGGCCCGCTTTGACATCACCGATAAGAGCGGCAAGGTCGTCATTGCGAAAGACAAGCGTGTGACAGCCCGCCACACTCGCGAACTCGAACAGACCCAAACCACACACATTAGCGTCCCCGAAGACTTTTTGATTGGTCGCGTTGTAGCTCGCAATATTGTGGATTCCGACACGGGCGAGATCATCGCCAAAGCCAACGAGGAGCTGACAGAGGCGCTGCTCAAAAAGCTGCGTATCGCTGGGGTTCAAGAGCTCGCAAGCATTTACACCAACGAGCTCGATCAGGGCGCTTACATTTCGCAGACATTGCGCAGTGATGAAACTGTCGACGAGTTCGCAGCTCGTGTCGCGATTTACCGGATGATGCGCCCAGGCGAACCACCGACAGAAGACGCAGTGCAAGCACTGTTTCAACGCCTCTTCTACAACCCGGACACCTACGACCTTTCACGTGTTGGACGGATGAAATTCAACGCCAAAATGGGTCGCGCAGAGTCAACTGGCCCCATGGTACTGGCCAATGAGGACATTCTGTCCGTTGTGAAAATTTTGGTCGACCTGCGCAATGGTCGCGGCGAAGTCGATGACATTGACCACTTGGGCAATCGCCGGGTGCGCTGCGTAGGCGAATTGGCAGAAAACCAATACCGCACCGGTTTGGCGCGTATTGAAAAAGCCGTCAAAGAGCGCTTAGGGCAGGCAGAGCAAGAGCCTTTGATGCCTCATGACCTGATCAACAGCAAGCCTATTTCGGCTGCTCTGAAAGAGTTTTTCGGCGCCTCTCAGCTATCGCAATTTATGGATCAGACCAATCCGCTGTCCGAGATTACCCACAAGCGGCGAGTCTCCGCCCTCGGACCCGGCGGTCTGACCCGCGAACGCGCTGGTTTTGAAGTGCGCGACGTGCACGTCACCCACTACGGTCGTGTCTGCCCTATCGAAACGCCCGAAGGCCCGAACATCGGCTTGATCAACTCTTTGGCGCTTTATGCCCGATTGAACGAGTATGGTTTCATTGAAACGCCTTATCGCCGTGTTGCCGACAGCAAAGTCACTAATCAGATTGACTATCTGTCTGCCATCGAAGAAGGTAAATACGTTATTGCCCAAGCTAACGCGACTTTGGACAAAGACCATAAACTGACCGGCGACTTGGTATCTGCCCGCGAAAAGGGCGAGTCCATTTTGGTCGGGGCAGAACGCGTGCAGTACATGGACGTTTCGCCAGCGCAAATCGTTTCAGTAGCTGCATCTTTGGTGCCATTCCTTGAGCATGACGATGCAAACCGTGCATTGATGGGTGCCAACATGCAACGCCAGGCGGTTCCCGTGCTGCGCCCCGAAAAAGCCTTCGTTGGCACCGGCATCGAGCGGGTGTCTGCCGTTGACTCTGGCACGGTGGTTACCGCAACGCGCGGCGGCTTGGTTGACTATGTCGATGCAACCCGCGTGGTGATTCGCGTGAACGACGCTGAAGCGCAAGCTGGAGAAGTCGGTGTTGATATTTACAACTTGATCAAGTACCAGCGCTCTAACCAAAACACCAACATTCACCAACGACCTATTGTCAAAAAAGGCGACCGTTTGGCGAAGGGCGACGTCATAGCTGATGGAGCGTCGACAGACTTGGGCGAATTGGCTTTGGGTCAAAACATGTTAGTGGCATTCATGCCATGGAATGGCTATAACTTCGAAGATTCAATTCTGATCAGTGAGAGAGTAGTCGCTGAAGACCGCTACACATCAATCCACATTGAAGAACTTGTGGTGATGGCGCGTGACACCAAACTGGGCTCGGAAGAGATCACCCGAGACATTCCGAATCTGAGCGAACAGCAGCTCAACCGTTTGGACGAATCTGGAATTATCTATGTCGGCGCTGAGGTGCAACCTGGCGACACTTTGGTTGGAAAAGTCACCCCCAAAGGCGAAACTACGCTCACCCCAGAAGAGAAGTTGCTGCGGGCAATCTTTGGTGAAAAAGCCAGTGACGTCAAAGACACATCGCTGCGGGTTGACCAGGGCTCTCAAGGTACTGTCATAGACGTGCAAGTATTCACTCGCGAAGGCATCACACGCGACCGTCGCGCGCAGCAAATTATTGACGATGAACTCAAACGTTTCCGTCTCGATTTGAATGACCAGCTTCGCATTGTTGAGGCTGACGCTTTCGACCGCATTGAAAAACTGCTAGGGGGCAAAGTTGCCAACGGCGGGCCTAACAAGCTGCCCAAAGGCACAAAAATTGACAAAGCCTACCTGGCTTCGGTCGAGAAATTCCACTGGTTCGATATTCGTCCAGCGGAAGATGAAGTGGCTTCGCAGCTAGAGAGCATCAAGAACTCTCTTGAGCAGACTCGCCACAGCTTTGACCTGGCGTTTGAAGAGAAGCGCAAAAAACTCACCCAAGGCGACGAATTGCCAGCAGGTGTTCTGAAAATGGTCAAGGTTTACCTGGCAGTCAAACGCAGGCTTCAACCTGGCGACAAGATGGCGGGACGCCACGGAAACAAAGGGGTCGTCTCTAAAATCGTGCCGGTCGAAGACATGCCTTACATGGCTGACGGCACACCGTGCGATATCGTGCTTAACCCCTTAGGTGTGCCATCTCGAATGAACGTAGGCCAGGTGCTTGAAGTTCATTTGGGTTGGGCCGCCAAAGGCATTGGCATGCGAATCGGCGACATGTTGCAGGCCGAAACCAAATTGGCTGAACTGCGCAAATTTCTAGAGTCTTTGTACAACGGATCAGGCCGCAAGGAAGACCTCGCCAAACTCAGCGATGACGAAGTGCTCGAAATGGCTGGCAACCTATCTAAGGGCGCAACCTTCGCAACGCCAGTTTTTGACGGCGCGACCGAAGAAGAGATTCGCGGAATGCTCAAGCTCGCCTACCCCGATGACATAGTCAAGGCCAAAGGGCTGACGGCGGCGCGCACCCAAGCCAATTTGTTTGATGGTCGCAGCGGCGACGCGTTTGAACGCCCCACCACGATCGGCTACATGCACGTACTGAAACTGCATCACTTGGTCGATGACAAAATGCATGCCCGCTCAACGGGACCTTACAGCTTGGTGACTCAGCAGCCATTGGGCGGAAAAGCCCAATTTGGTGGACAGCGATTCGGCGAGATGGAAGTCTGGGCGTTGGAAGCCTATGGCGCGGCGTACACCTTGCAGGAAATGCTGACAGTCAAGTCAGATGACGTGCAGGGCCGCACCAAAGTCTACGAAAACATCGTCAAGGGCGAGCATGCGATTGAAGCCGGCATGCCGGAGTCTTTCAACGTGCTGGTCAAAGAGATTCGTTCGCTCGGTATTGACATTGAGCTTGAGCGCGGTTAATCGGTTAAGGACAGAAAAGGATTTATCAAATGAAATCATTACTCGACCTGTTCAAGCAGTTCACGCCAGATGAGCATTTCAATGCCATCAAAATCGGCATGGCCTCCCCCGAGAAGATCCGTTCGTGGTCTTTTGGTGAAGTTAAAAAACCCGAAACCATCAACTACCGCACATTCAAACCCGAGCGGGATGGACTTTTTTGCGCCAAAATTTTTGGCCCTATCAAAGACTATGAATGCCTCTGCGGAAAGTACAAACGCCTCAAGCATCGCGGCGTCATTTGCGAAAAGTGTGGCGTTGAAGTTACCCAGACCAAGGTTCGCCGTGACCGTATGGGCCACATTGATTTGGCTGCGCCTTGCGCTCATATCTGGTTCCTGAAGTCATTGCCCAGCCGGTTGGGTTTGGTACTTGACATGACCTTGCGTGACATCGAGCGCGTGTTGTACTTTGAAGCTTATGTGGTGACCGATCCAGGCATGACGCCGCTGAAGAAGTACAGCATCATGACCGAGGACGACTTTGATGCCAAATTCAAAGAGTATGGCGATGAGTTTCAAGCCAAAATGGGCGCTGAAGGCATCAAGGATTTGCTGCAAAGCATTGACATTGATGGCTCAATCGAGAAGCTGCGTAACGACTTGACCGGCTCCGAGTTGAAGATCAAGAAAAATGCCAAGCGTCTCAAAGTGCTTGAAGCGTTCAAAAAATCTGGTATCAAGCCTGATTGGATGGTTCTGGAAGTCTTGCCGGTCCTGCCACCCGATCTGCGTCCCTTGGTGCCATTGGATGGCGGCCGTTTCGCCACGTCCGATTTGAACGACTTGTACCGCCGAGTGATTAACCGCAACAGCCGCTTGCGCCGTTTGCTGGAATTGAAAGCCCCCGAAATCATCGCTCGCAACGAGAAGCGCATGCTGCAAGAGGCCGTTGATTCGCTCTTGGACAATGGTCGTCGCGGCAAAGCCATGACGGGTGCCAACAAGCGCGCGCTCAAGTCACTTGCCGACATGATCAAAGGCAAGAGCGGTCGTTTCCGCCAAAACTTGCTGGGCAAGCGGGTGGACTATTCAGGTCGCTCGGTCATTGTGGTGGGTCCAACTCTCAAACTCCACCAGTGCGGCTTGCCCAAGCTGATGGCTCTTGAGTTGTTCAAGCCCTTCATTTTCTCGCGCCTGGAAGCCATGGGCATTGCGACCACGATCAAGGCCGCCAAGAAAGAAGTCGAATCCGGCACGCCCGTGGTTTGGGATATTCTTGAAGAGGTGATCAAAGAGCATCCAGTGATGCTGAACCGTGCGCCAACACTGCACCGCTTGGGCATTCAGGCGTTTGAGCCGATCTTGATCGAGGGCAAGGCCATTCAGCTGCACCCCTTGGTTTGCGCCGCGTTTAACGCCGACTTCGACGGCGACCAGATGGCCGTTCACGTGCCATTGTCTGTGGAAGCGCAAATGGAGTGCCGCACATTGATGCTGGCTTCCAATAATGTGCTTTTCCCGTCCAATGGCGAGCCGTCCATCGTTCCATCTCAAGACGTGGTGCTGGGCCTCTACTACACCACCCGCGAGCGGATCAATGGAAAAGGCGAAGGCCTTATTTTCTCCGACACGGGCGAAGTACAGCGCGCTTTTGATGCTGATGAGGTGGGCTTGAACTCGCGCATCAACGTGCGTTTGACCGAGTACACGAAAGACAAGGAAACCGGAGAGTTCGTGCCTTCAACCAAGCTGTGGGAAACCACCGCTGGCCGTGCGCTGCTGTCTGAAATTCTGCCCAAGGGCCTGCCGTTCTCCAACCTGAACAAGGCGCTGAAGAAGAAAGAAATTTCCAAGCTGATCAATGTGTCATTTCGCAAATGCGGTTTGAAAGAAACTGTGGTTTTTGCCGATAAGTTGCTCCAAGCGGGTTTCCGCTTGGCAACCAAGGCCGGGATCTCAATTTGCATTGACGACATGCTGGTGCCCCAAGAGAAGCACGGCATCATCGCCCGGGCTCAAAAAGAGGTCAAAGAGATCGAACAACAGTATGTCTCTGGCCTGGTCACGGCTGGCGAGCGCTACAACAAAGTGGTGGACATCTGGGGCAAATCTGGCGATGAAGTCTCTAAAGTGATGATGGCCGGTCTGTCCAAGGAAATGGTCGAAGACCGCCATGGCAAGCAGGTTCAACAAGAGTCGTTTAACTCCATCTACATGATGGCGGATTCCGGCGCCCGCGGTTCAGCCGCGCAGATTCGCCAGGTGGCAGGTATGCGCGGTTTGATGGCAAAGCCTGACGGCTCCATCATTGAAACGCCCATCACTGCCAACTTCCGCGAAGGTTTGAACGTGCTGGAGTACTTCATCTCCACCCACGGTGCACGCAAAGGATTGGCTGACACGGCACTTAAAACTGCCAATTCGGGCTACCTGACGCGTCGCTTGGTTGACGTGACGCAAGACTTGGTGGTGACCGAGCAAGACTGCGGCACACACCATGGCTACCATATGCGTGCCATCGTTGAAGGCGGCGAAGTTATCGAGTCATTGCGGGACCGCATTTTGGGTCGCACTGCGGCCGACGACGTGCTGCACCCCGAAAGCCGCGCCGTCTTGGCGGTTGCGGGTTCGATGCTTGACGAAGACTTGATTGACGAGCTTGAAGTTCATGGCGTTGACGAAGTCAAAGTGCGCACTGCGCTGACCTGCGAAACCCGTTTTGGAATTTGCGCCAGGTGCTACGGACGCGACCTGGGCCGCGGCGGACTGGTCAACGGCGGCGAAGCAGTTGGCGTGATTGCAGCGCAATCCATTGGCGAGCCTGGCACACAGCTGACGATGCGCACCTTCCACATTGGTGGTGCAGCGTCGCGTGCCGCAGTGGCGTCAAGCGTGGAAGCCAAGTCCAACGGCAACATCGGCTTCAATGCCACCATGCGCTATGTGACCAACAGCAAGAAAGAGTTGGTTGTGATTGCTCGTTCTGGTGAAATCGTCATTCATGACGAGCATGGCCGCGAGCGCGAGCGTCACAAAGTGCCTTATGGCGCAATATTGACGGTCAAGGCCGACCAAACCGTCAAAGCGGGTGCCGTTTTGGCCAATTGGGATCCACTGACTCGCCCCATCATCACCGAGTTCGCTGGCAAAGCGCAATTCGAGAACGTCGAAGAAGGCTTGACGGTCGCCAAACAGGTCGATGACGTGACGGGACTGTCCACTTTGGTGGTCATTGACCCTAAACGCCGCGGTTCTGCCAAAGTCATTCGACCTCAGGTGAAATTGATCGACGCGTCAGGCAATGAAGTGAAAATTCCTGGTACCGATCACTCGGTGACCATTGGTTTTCCAATTGGTGCGTTGGTTCAAGTGCGCGACGGGCAGGATGTCGGCCCAGGCGAAGTGCTGGCCCGCATTCCGGTCGAAGGTCAAAAGACCCGCGACATTACCGGCGGTTTGCCGCGCGTTGCCGAGCTTTTTGAAGCCCGTTCACCCAAAGACAAAGGTGTGCTGGCTGAGATGACCGGTACCGTGTCGTTCGGCAAAGAGACCAAAGGCAAGATCCGCATGCAAATCACCGACCCAGAAGGATCGGTGTGGGAAGAGCTGGTCCCCAAAGAAAAGAACATCCTGGTGCACGAGGGCCAGGTGGTCAACAAAGGTGAAAGCGTGGTTGACGGCCCGGCTGACCCTCAAGACATTCTGCGTTTGCTGGGCTCGGAAGAACTGGCGCGCTATATTGTGGACGAGGTGCAAGACGTGTACCGCTTGCAAGGCGTGAAAATCAATGACAAGCACATTGAAGTGATTGTTCGTCAAATGCTGCGCCGCGTGGTTGTGGACAACGTCGGCGACTCAAGCTACATCTCGGGTGAGCAGGTCGAGCGCTCTGAAATGCTCAACAAGAACGATGCCCTGCGCGCTGAAGGCAAGATTCCTGTCACGTTCACCAACTTGTTGCTGGGCATCACCAAAGCGTCGTTGTCGACCGACAGCTTTATCAGTGCAGCGTCATTCCAGGAAACCACGCGCGTTCTGACCGAAGCTGCCATCATGGGCAAGCGCGACGAGTTGCGTGGCTTGAAGGAGAACGTCATTGTGGGCCGCTTGATACCTGCAGGTACGGGTCTGGCTTACCACGAAGCCCGCGAAATCCGTGAAAACATGGACGACGCAGAGCGACGTGCGATTGCCGATGCCGAAGCCGCCGAATTGGCAGGCGACGCTGGCAATGCAGTAGCCGCCGAAACGGCAGAGTCCAGCACGGGGATTGCCACAGAATAGTCAAACTTTTGTTTGCTATTATTTTAATAGCGCCTCACGCCCATTATTCGGGAGCGTGAGGCGTTTTTCATTGGCAAATCGAAAAATTCACTCCTTAAATACCCAAATTGGGTATTTAAACTACAAAATTCACTTGCATGCCCATTTCAGAGGCTCCCCGGGACAGTATTGCGCTGTGGCAGCAACTCCAAGCCACTGCCGCCGTGTTGGTCGCAGTGCGTGCTGGCACAGCCACCACAGCGGCACTTGAAAAGACAGCGCCGGCACTCAGGCCCGGCGTGCAAGCCTTGATTTTTCAAGTGTTGCGTTCATTGGGGCGTGCGCAAGCTCTGCGTCAAAAGCTCGCCCAACGCTCGCCGCCGCCTGCAGTTGACGCGCTTTTGTGCACCGCGTTGGCATTGGCTTGGCGCGATGCAGACGCTCCCTACGAAGCCTTCACACTCGTCAACCAGACGGTTGAAGCCGCCAAACGCACCACAGAAACGCGGGCACAGGCCAACTTCATCAATGCTTGCTTGCGTCGGTTTTTAAGAGAAAAGGCTACGCTGGTCAAAGCCACAGACGATGACCCCTTGGCTCGCTGGAACCACCCAGGCTGGTGGGTGGATCGCCTCAAAAAAGACTACCCAGCACACTGGCAACAAATTCTCGCAACCAATGGCATTCAAGCGCCAATGACCCTGCGTGTGAACGCCTTGCAAGGCGACCAGGCTGATTTTTTAGCGACTTTGGCCGGCCATCAAATTTCTGCTAAAGCTGCGGGACGCGCAGGCGTCACGCTCGCGAAAGCCATGGCCGTTCACCAAATTCCCGGTTTCGCTACAGGGCGCGTGTCGGTCCAGGATGCAGCCGCCCAAATCGCGGCACCCTTGTTGCTGGACGGGCTACTGGCCACATTGCCCAAAACCGCAAAACTGCGCGTTTTGGATGCCTGCGCCGCACCGGGCGGCAAAACGGCACATCTGCTTGAGTCTGGCCAGTGCGACGTTGTAGCACTGGACATTGACGCCCAGCGGTGTGAGCGCATTCACCAAACCTTGCAAAGGCTTGGCCTTGCTGCCCATGTCGTAGTGGGTGACGCTGCGCAACCTGAAACCTGGTGGGACGGACAGGCTTTTGATGCGATTTTGCTTGACGCACCGTGCACGGCATCGGGCATCGTGCGCCGTCATCCTGACGTGCCGTGGTTGCGGCGTGAAAGCGACGTTGCCCGCTTGGCGGCCATTCAGGCCAAACTGCTTCGCGTTTTGTGGCCCCTCCTCAAACCAGGCGGGCACTTACTCTATTGCACCTGCTCTGTTTTCAAAGCGGAAGGGGCGGAACAGGTGCAAACGTTTCTTGTACACAACACCCATGCCACATTGCTGGCATCGCCTGGTCATTTGATGCCCCATTTCGGGGCAAATCAGGAGGGCGTCCCGGACAATTCAGAGGATGACCATGATGGCTTTTATCTTGCACTTTTGGAGAAGAGCGCGCGCTGACCGTGTCGTTCTCTTGTCCTGTGCATGCTTGCTAAGCGCCTGGCTTCCCTCAGTCAAGGCGGCTGGGCCAGACCCAGCCAAGCCAGAGGTCACGCAACTGCGCTTCGAAAAAACGACGGATGGGCTATTTGTCACTGCTGCAGTCAAGTTTGACCTTCCAAACGCTGTCGAGGATGCGCTGCTCAAAGGCATTCCCATGGTTTTTGTCGCAGAAATCGACATTTTTCGTGACCGGTGGTATTGGTACGACAAAAAGCTAATCTCGGCTGAGCGCCACATGCGGCTGGCCTACCACCCGCTCACACGACGCTGGCGGGTGAACATCGCCTCTGGCCAAATCAACCCCAACAGCCTGGGCGTGGCCTTGAACCAAAGCTATGAATCACTGAACGACGCGCTGGCCGTCATACGCAGGCTCTCCAACTGGAAAATCGCCGAATCGTCAGAACTCGAGCTGGATCCGAAAAACAGCGTCCAATTTCGCTTCCGGCTGGACATATCGCAACTTCCACGGCCATTTCAAATTGGCGCTCTGGGGCAAACCGACTGGGATGTGTCGGTCAGTGTTGACCAGCGCTTTGTGTTTGAGGCAGCCCGGTGAAGCCGGTCGATTTGACAAGTCAGCAGGCCGGCGGCCGGGTGCCCCAAAGCTCGCGCGCACTGCGGTGGACGATTGGTGTTGGCATATCCGCCATGGTCGCGTTGGGTTTGGTTCTGCTTTTTTTGCTGACACAGGCCACCGACAACCGAGAAATGTACGAGCGCAATTATGCACGGCTGTTCACGCTCAATGTCGTCGTTGCGGGCCTGCTTTTGGCAGCCATCAGTTGGATCGCGTACCGGCTGCTGGCCCGCTTGCGCAGGGGTCGTTTTGGCAGCCGCTTGCTGGTCAAATTGGCCGCTATTTTTGCCCTGGCCGGGCTGGCGCCCGGGGTCTTGATCTACGTGGTGTCTTACCAGTTTGTCGCTCGATCCATCGAAAGCTGGTTTGACGTTAAAGTCGAAAGTGCATTGGATGCTGGATTGAATCTGGGGCGAGTAACGCTGGAAACGCTGTCGAGCGACTTGGCAGCCAAGACGCGAACAGCTGCAAACCAATTGATAGAAGCCCCGGACGCCACCTCAGGGTTGGTTCTGGAACGCATCCGCGATCAACTGGGTGCGTCTGACGTCGCTTTGTGGACATCCGCTGGGCAACCCATCAGTTCTGCGGGGCAGTCGCAGTTTCAGATCAACCCCGAGCGACCCACTACACAACAATTCCGAAACGCCCGCTCCCAAAAGTCTGTCACCTGGGTTGAAGGCCTTGAAGATGCATCCCCCGGCGCCGCCAACAGCGCCCGAATCAAGGTTTTGATGCCCATCTCGAGCGCTCGTTTCGAATTACAAGGTGAACTGCGGTTTTTACTGGTGACCCAAGCCCTGCCGTCGTCCCTTGTGACCAATGCCATTGCGGTCACCGAGGCCAACCGCGAGTACCAAGAGCGCGCACTGGCCCGGGACGGACTGAAGCGCATGTACATCGGCACACTGACACTCAGCCTTTTTCTGGCGGTGTTCGGCGCGGTACTTTTGGCCGTGGTTTTGGGCAATCAAATTGCGCGCCCCTTGCTGTTGCTGGCAGATGGGGTAAGCCAAGTCGCTGCGGGTGATTTGACGCCCAAGGCACGCCTTCAAGGCAAAGATGAACTCGGCGGCTTGACGCGGGCCTTTGCCGACATGACCCAACAGCTGCTGGATGCCCGATTGGCGGTTGAAACCAGCATGTCGCAGGTAGACGCCGCGCGCGCTAATTTGCAGACGATTTTGGACAATCTCACTGCAGGCGTGATGGTGCTGGACCCGCAAGGCACGATCCTGTCATCGAACCCAGGTGCCACCCGCATTCTTCGCCTTCCCATGGCGGCCTTTGAGGGCAGGAAATTGTCTGAAATCGAAGGTCTGCACGACTTTGCCCAAAACATCCAAAACCAATTCAACCTGTTTCTGGGTGACCGCAAAGAGCACGGTCTGGACCATTGGCAGCAATCCTTCGAGTTAGGTAGCCCCCAGTCGGGCCTGGTGGGCCACCCATCCCAAGACGTGATCACCGTGGTGGCAAGGGGCGCAGAGCTACCGGGACAGACCTGGCTATTGGTGTTTGATGACATCTCTGAAATCGTGTCAGCACAGCGCTCTCAGGCATGGGGGGAAGTCGCTCGCCGTCTGGCCCATGAAATCAAAAACCCACTCACGCCCATCCAACTGTCCGCTGAACGTCTGGAAATGAAGCTGGCTGGCAAGGTCGATCCGCCTGAGCAGGCCATTTTGACCAAATCTGTCAAGACCATAGTCGATCAGGTTGACGCCATGAAGCGGCTGGTCAACGAGTTTCGAGATTTTGCCCGCCTGCCCGCAGCCGTGCTCAAACCGGTAGACCTGAACCTGCTGGTGACTGAGGTCATGAACCTTTATAGCAATGAAAACGCCGAAGTCGCCGTGCATCACGAACTCGATCCACGCAACCCGCTGATCTTGGGTGACGCTCAGCAATTGCGTCAGATTGTGCACAACCTTTTACAAAATGCGCAAGATGCCACGGCCTCAGCCCGGCAAGCGAATTCGGGCGCGACAAGTTTGGGCCAAGTCACCCTTAAAACCCAATGGAACGAGGCGTCTGGGCGCGTGCGCTTAAGTGTGATTGACCAAGGCGCTGGTTTCCCGGACAACATTCTGGCCAGAGCCTTCGAACCGTATGTCACGACTAAGGCCAAGGGCACTGGCTTGGGGTTGGCTGTGGTCAAAAAAATTGCTGACGAACACGGCACCCGAGTCGATATCGCCAACCGCATGGTAGATGGCAAAATTCAGGGTGCCCAAGTATCGTTATCATTCGCCATAGTGGCAAACGCGGCGTCTTGAACGCGCGCATCGATTTCCCAAGGGACTGCATTCAAATCATGGCAAACATATTGGTGGTTGACGACGAGCTGGGCATTCGAGACCTGCTATGGGAAATCCTTAACGATGAGGGTCACAGTGTCGAAGTCGCCGAGAACGCAGCCCAGGCCCGCGCGGCCCGCCTGCGTGAGCGCCCTGACCTCGTGCTGCTCGACATTTGGATGCCCGACACCGACGGTGTGACTCTGCTCAAAGAATGGTCGTCCGCTGGCGCCCTCACCATGCCCGTGATCATGATGAGTGGCCACGCGACCATCGACACAGCCGTTGAAGCCACCAAAATCGGCGCCATGGCTTTCCTGGAAAAGCCCATCACCCTGCAAAAGCTCTTAAAAGCAGTCGAGCAAGGGTTGGCCCGTGGAGTCGCCCGCAAACCATTGGCACCCGTGGTCTTGCAACCCCTGCTTCAAACCGTCAGTGTGCTGCCCATCCTTGGACAAGCTGTCGCAATCGTCGCGCCAACGGGTTTGCAGTCGCAGCAAACTTTTATTTTGGACAAACCGCTTCGCGAGTCGCGCGACGAGTTTGAAAAAGCCTATTTTGAATACCACCTAGCCAAGGAAAATGGCTCCATGACACGGGTTGCCGAAAAAACCGGGCTGGAGCGCACCCACCTGTACCGCAAGCTCAAACAACTCGGCGTTGACTTGAGCCGTGGCAAACGCAACGCCGCCTGATCGGCACCCAAAACCTGCAGCGCGTAGCTGCTATACTTTACCCTCTTTGGCCCGGTAGCTCAGTCGGTAGAGCAGAGGATTGAAAATCCTTGTGTCGGTGGTTCGATTCCGCCCCAGGCCACCAGTTTTCATGCGCCCCAGCGCCCTTTTCGGGTTCTGGGGCGCTTTGTTTGGTGGGGTCAAAGTTGCTTTATAAACCCTCTCGACACACCGCCGATCTTTGCGCTCAATATCAAGTGCTTGGCTGATGATTCTCCGCAGGCAGCGGAGCGCAAACGCTGAAACCTTCGTTAGGAAGGTTTCACTCGGGATTTGCGATCAGGCTCAAACTTCATATCACCGGTGATATGAGTTTTTCAAAAAACGCCTCAACAGCTCAATTTTAGATAAAACAGGTCTCTAGCTCTCGTAGAATGACGATAGTTTGCTATATTATTTATAGCAATCTTTCGATTCCCATCCAACACCTGCCCTTGGGTTCAATCAGCTGTTTCAAGTCACGATTTTCCGCCGCCTGTGCGCTTGACTTCGTCTGCCAGTTCTTCGCCACTTTTGTAGTGCGGAACCCGGTTCAATAAAAATCGTTTCACGCGCTGAACGAATGCGTTGGAACCTTTGACTTCTTCATTCCAGTATTTGTCTGCCAGCGCAATGTTGCGCGGCAAGTCTACATAAAAGCCGTCGCGTGACCCCTGCCCGCCGAAGTTATAAAGCTTGCCGTTGATGATGCGCCAAGAGTCCGCGTCGCCGCCCCAAGGTATGCCGTAGACAATGCCATTGGCGCAGTAGCCGTTGTACTGCGGAATGTATTTGCTGGGCTCTTTGTCAAATAGTGCTTTGTGCTGCACAGTTGCAAAACGAAAAGTCACGTTGTCGATCACCGTTTTGATCGCCGGATCGCCCTTGCGGTGCTTACTTTCAGTGAAATAGGCCACAACGTCGTGGCCAAAAAGCATGAGATGCTTGTCCTCGCCCTCAGCGCTGGCGTTCAAGGGGCGAATCGAGCCTTCAGGACTTTGGGTCGTGAGCGGCGCGCAGCCGACCAGAAAACTCAAAGCCAAAACGGGTAACAAAATCGAACGAAAACGGGTCATGGGGCATGATCTCCAAGGTGGGCTAAAGGCCAAAAAGGGGGTTCAGCGAAATCGGCTTGCAATAACTTCAAACGTTGCTTTTGAAATGATTGTCATGCGAATCGTATGTCAAATGCTGGTTTTGAGTGCGCCACGCCGATTGTCAGCAAATTGACGGCTGAATCGCATTGCGACCAGCAACCCAGTTAAAATACATGACATGGAAGCTTGGCCGAGCGGTTTAAGGCACCGGTCTTGAAAACCGGCGAGGGTTTATCCCCTCCGTGAGTTCGAATCTCACAGCTTCCGCCAAATCGCCCGGAGTCACTGCAAACGCTAGTTTTGTAACAGCCCACGCTGGCGCTCTATCAATTCCTTCATTCACTCGCTAAACTGATCTCCGGCGGCAAATCAATGCCCAGCAACTCGATGCGAGGTGACCGATGAACGAAGACAAGGAACAGAGTTTTCCAGACACTCAGGTGCTGCCAGACAGTGACGTCAAGGCTGAGAGTCGACGCCAATCTATTGCAGCCGAATTTGACAAGGCCAGCCAACCTGGCGACTTGTGGCCCGAAGCGGCAGATGCCTTGTGCAGCGAACCAGCGGCTTTGTTTGCATCAACCCAGCCTGGGTCTTTGGGCATCGTTTAGGCAAGCATCGGTCTTACGAGCCTCGGGTTCCCGGGGCTCGGCTTCAGTCAATTTTGGGTTTTGCCATTGGCAAAAACAGAGCTTGCAAGTCGTTTAAAAAGTCATACCCCCGCACGGTCGCCTTGACTGTTGACAAGTCTCGCTCAATCAAACCCTTTTGCTCGGCTTTTTGTAGTCCGTCCTGAATCGCAGTTAACCCCAGCCCCGTGCGTTCTGCAAACTGGTTCAAGGCAAAGCCATTTTTCAGGCGCAGCGCGTTGAGCATGAATTCAAAGGGCAGGTCGTTGCGGCTGACTTCAATGTCTTGCGCGACGCAATGGCCACTCAAGGCGCGTTCCATGTACGAAACGGGCTCCCTGAAGCGCACTTGGCGCTGGATGCGGTGGGCAAAACTCAATTTGCTGTGGGCCCCAGCCCCAATGCCCAGGTAGTCACCAAATTGCCAGTAATTCAGGTTATGGCGGCATTTGTGGCCGTCCCTTGCGTAGGCTGACACTTCGTAGCGATGTAAGCCTGCGGCACCTGTCATGTCGGTGATCAAGTCCATCATGTCCGAGGCCGTGTCGTCGTCGGGCAGTGCTGGCGGAAACTTGGCAAAGTAGGTATTGGGTTCAACCGTCAGGTGGTAAATCGAAATATGGGGCGGGCTGAAGCCCAAGGCGGTTTTCACGTCTTGCGCCAGCGTTTCAAGTGTTTGCCCTGGCAACGCGTACATCAAATCCAGATTGAAGGTGTCAAACGCTGCGGCGGCCTCATGCACCGCAGCCTGCGCCTGAGCCGCATCATGCACGCGACCCAGAGCTTTCAAATTTGCATCGTTGAAGCTTTGCACCCCGATGGACAACCGGGTCACACCAGCACTGCGAAACGCACGAAAGCGGTCAGTCTCAAACGTGCCCGGATTCGCTTCCAAGGTAATTTCACAATCCGCCGCCAACTTAAGGCGGGCGCGAACATCGCCCAGCAAGCGATCAATGGCCTGCGGTGAAAACAAACTGGGGGTGCCGCCCCCAATGAAGATGCTTTGAATACTGCGCCCCCAAATCAGCGGTAAGGCCGCCTCCAAGTCAGCGACCAAGGCATCCAGGTAGCGTTTTTCAGGCACCTCACCCGCTGCCAAGGCATGCGAATTGAAATCGCAATAGGGGCATTTTTTAATGCACCACGGTAAATGGATGTACAGCGACAAAGGCGGCAATGCCGTGAGCTGCAATGTGCCAGGACGCAAATAGTGCTGAATGTCAGGCAGCGGCCCACCGACTTCGGGCGAATTTTGGGGTTGGATAGGAATCACTTTGGCATCCAGCGCTCGCGCATCAGGTCAAGCATGGCTTTGGCAGCGCGACCCCGGTGGCTGTTGGCGTTTTTGACCTCAGTCGGCAACTGAGCAAACGTCTTGCCAAACTCGGCAATGCGCATCACCGGGTCAAAGCCGAAGCCATTGTGTCCAATCGGTGCCTCGGTAATTTCGCCTTCTACCCGGCCCACAGAAATTAAAGGCTCTGGGTCATTTGGCGTGCGAACAGCCACCAAAACGCTGACCAGTGCCGCGCGCCGATCCGACACATCGCGCATTTGCTCAAGCAAAGCCACCACGTTGTTGTCATCGCCCTTGGCGTAGCCAAATTGGGTGGCATAAAAAGCAGTGTCAACGCCCGGCAATCCGCCAAAGGCGTTCACGCACAGGCCGGCATCATCTGCCAAACTGGGAAGCCCACTGTGCAAAGCCGCATGCCGGGCTTTGGACAAAGCGTTTTCTACAAAGGTACGGTATGGCTCGGCGGCCTCTGAGACACCCAAGTCAGACTGCGCCACAAGCTCCACACCCAAAGGCGCAAACAGCGCATGCAGCTCTGCCAATTTGCCCCGGTTATTGGACGCGAGGACGATCTTCATGACTGCTCCAGAATTGATAAATCAGCGGGTCACCCGCTTGCACTGACTCGTGCAGGCTGACAAATGGTGGCAAGTGGTTACAAATGACGAAAAATGGCCGCGCGGGACTAAGCCCGTTGCAACACCATCAGCTCGGCAATGCCTTTTTCTGCTAAATCGAGCAGGGCGTTCATTTCAGAGCGTGAGAAAGACACACCTTCGGCAGTTCCCTGAACTTCGACAAAATGGCCAGCCGCCGTCATCACCACATTCATGTCGGTGTCGCAGGCCGCGTCTTCGTCGTAGGCCAGATCAAGCAAAGGCGTGCCGTTGACGATGCCCACCGATATGGCCGCCACGCAGGCTGTGATGGGTGACTGGGTCAAGCGCCCATCCTTGATCAACTTGGCCACCGCATCGGTTGCTGCCACAAAAGCACCGGTGATGGCCGCTGTGCGCGTGCCGCCATCTGCTTGAATCACGTCGCAGTCCAACTGAATGGTGCGTTCGCCGAGCAGCTTCAAATCAAACACGGCACGCAAAGATCGCCCAACCAAGCGCTGAATTTCCTGCGTGCGCCCACTTTGCTTGCCACGCGCGGCTTCGCGGTCATTGCGGGTATGGGTTGCGCGGGGCAGCATGCCATATTCGGCAGTGACCCAGCCCTCACCCGAGCCACGCTTGTGGAGCGGCACTTTTTCTTCCACCGATGCTGTGCACAAGACCTTGGTATTGCCAAACTCTATCAACACCGAGCCTTCGGCATGCACCGTGAAGCCACGGGTGATGCGCACCGGGCGAAGCTGGTCAGCGGCGCGGGCGTCGCTTCGAACGTAAACAGTCATTATTTGATTGGCCCTTAGGGCTTTGAGAATTTCAACGCTTGCGAAATGCTATAGATTGCAAGAAGTCACCTTTTGCGCGAGGCAGAGCGTTTGATCGCCTCGTTGATTTCGGCGATAGAGCGCTCTATCGCGGCATCGTCCATGTCGTCTTTGTCGGCTTTAGGGTCTTCTGGTGCCAAGGTGCTTCCCCCGCCACTGGGCAGTTCCGCGTGCAAGGTGGACGCAAACCCCCCGTCGTCAATGTCATCAGTCGAAATGGTGACTTGGGTGGCCTCAAAGTCGGCGGGAGTTTCCCATTCCAGGGCAATCACGGTCACGTTGTCACTTTTTTGACCTGCGGTTTCAAGCGCCATCTCGACCAAATCAGGCACCGACTGGGCAACTGGCTTGCTACTGAGCTGAAACACGATGTCCTCGTCGGGCAAACTGCCCCACAAGCCATCCGAGCACAGCATGATTTTGTCGCCCTGCAACAAAGACACGGGTCCGGTCAAATCAAGGGTGGGCTTGGTCGGAGACCCAAGGCAAGTGAACAGAATGTTGCGATTGGCCTGGGCCGCAGTGACGGGCGCCGTGCTGGCACTGGGCCTGCGTTCTTGGTACGAATGGTCGCGGGTACGCGCCAGCAGTTCACCCGCGCGAACCAGGTAAAGCCGCGAATCGCCGCAATGAATCCAGGTGGCCATGCCATTTTGCACAAACACCGCCACGATGGTGGTGCGCGGTGTGTCGTTCATGCCCCGCTCCAGCGCATACCGCAAGATTTGACGGTGCGCCGCCATCACCGCATCTGACAAAAAGTCGCTGGGATCTTCGATGCCAAGGTCCGCCGCCTTTTGGTACATGGCTGATATGGATTGCAAGGCAAGCTGGGCTGCTATTTCACCGTCAGGGTGCCCACCCATTCCGTCCGCCAACAAAAACAGGCCAGACCCCCGCGTGTAGCTGTAGCCCATGCGGTCTTCGTTTTTTTCTCGTCCGCCGCGGCGACTGACTTGAAAGACAGAAAACTTCATTTGGCTTTGTTGCCGAAGGCGCTGGCGCTTTTGGCAGATTTTTTGGTGTCGGTGACGATCGTGTCGAACTGCATACGCACTTTTTCACCCACCGACAGCTTGGTGTAGCGGCGTTCGCCCTCCCGGCTCAACTCTTTTTGCAGGGCAAACACCGATTGGGGGCGCGACAGGGCGTCCAGCGCCATGCACCACTCCACAACCTCGATCAAATTGTCTGAATAAACGCCCCGCAGGCGCGCCAACGCGGTGGCAATACGGTCTTTTTCAACCCGCTGCGGCGCTTCGTTCGGCGGGTAGCCTTGCATGCAGGCATAAATACAGGCACCAATGGCGTAAATGTCAGTCCAGGGGCCCATGGTGGCGTCGCGGCGGTACATTTCTGGCGCGGCAAAACCAGGGGTGTACATGGGGCGGACAAAATTGCCCTCTTTACTCAGCACTTCTCGCGCTGCGCCAAAGTCGATCAGCACCGATTTGTTGTCGTCCGTGATGAAAATATTGGCGGGTTTGATGTCCAAATGCAGCATTTTGTGCTGATGCACGATGCGAAGCCCGCGCAGTATTTCGTCAAACAGCGAGCGAATGGTGGACTCGCGAAACACTTTTTGTTGCTTCAGGTCGCGCGCGGTGATGATGAAGTCTTGCAAGGCAGCGCCTTCCAAGTAATTCATCACCATGTAGACGGTTTCGTTCTCACGAAAGAAATTCATTACGCTCACCACCGAAGGGTGGGAGATTTGCGCCAGTGAGCGGCCTTCTTCAAAAAAGCTTTTCAGGCCCAACCGGTACAGCGACAGCTTTTCTGGCTGCACCTGGGGGCTCAATTCACCTGCAGCTCGTGACGCTAGCGACGACGGCAAGTACTCTTTGACGGCAACTTGCTGGCCTTCAGAGTCAATGGCCAGGTAAACCACGCCGAAGCCACCGGCCGCGACTTTGCGAACCACGCGGTAGCCACCGATCATTGTGTCGGGGGGTAACGGTGCAGGTTTAACCTTGGACATAAATCGTTAAATTGAGAGGTTTCTCGGTGCGCATTGGCTCGAACAAGCGGCTTCGCGCTCATGCCATGCCAAATATTGATGCCTCGCCATTTTTCGGGTTATTCTCACGCACTCATTAACAAGCACAAGAAGTACGCCATGCCAGTTTACAGCATGACTGGCTATGCCAGCGCGCAACAAAGCACCGCCGGCCCCGACCCGGAGGCAGAGGCCAAACCTTCGTCGGCAGGGCAGTTGGGGCTTGAAATTCGCTCGGTAAACAGCCGTTTTCTGGATCTGTCGTTTCGATTGCCCGAGGATTTACGGCAATTTGAGCCTGCATTGCGGGATTTGCTGGTGGGCAAGCTCAAGCGCGGCAAGGTCGAGGTCAGGGCTTTTGTGGAAACCAACGCGGCGCATGCCATTGCCGACCCCAAGCCCAAACTGCTGCAACGCTTGAACGCGGTTCAGGACAATGTCAGGGCTTGGCTTCCCAACGCCCAGCCCTTGAGTGTGGCCGACGTGATTCGACTGGCCAGCGCCGACCAGGCCTCCAGCAACGATTGGTCTGACATCGTGGTGCCTTTGGCTGGCAAAGCGGTGAAAGAGCTTTTGGCCGCACGCCAACGCGAAGGTGCCCGGCTGGCCGCCATGCTGCTGGAGCGTACCGGCCAACTTCGAGGCTTGGCCGCGCAGGCCACGCCGCTGGTACCGCAGCTGGTGGCACAGCAGCGCCAGCGTTTTTTAGAGCGTTGGACCGAGGCCTTGAGCCTGGGTGACAACAAAATTGCCCCTGAAGCCGCGCAGGACCGGGCCCTGACAGAAGCCACGGCTTTTGCCATCCGAATAGACGTGGCCGAAGAGATCACGCGGGTGGATTCGCACTTGGACGAGATCGAGCGGCTGATCAAAGCCGGTGGAGAAATTGGCAAACGTCTGGATTTTTTGATTCAAGAGCTGCACCGAGAAGCCAACACCATGGGCTCCAAATCAGCGGCGCTGGAGCTGACTCACATTTCAGTGGACATGAAGGTGCTGATTGAACAAATGCGAGAGCAAGTGCAGAACATAGAATAACGCTCTTCGACCCTGCATTTGGCACCCGATTTATGGACTTTCCTGGCAATCTTTTTGTAGTGGCTGCGCCCAGCGGCGCAGGCAAATCGAGCTTGGTCAAGGCACTGATGGAGCTGGATGCGCGGGTGCAGCCATCCGTCTCGCACACCACCCGGGCACCGCGCGGGCAAGAAAAGCATGGGCGCGAGTACTATTTTGTGTCAGACGCCGAGTTCGACGCCATGGTTGCCGCCGACGCTTTTATCGAATGGGCAGAAGTGCACAGCAAGCGCTACGGCACATCACGCAAGGCGATTGAAGAGCGCATGGCGCAGGGTGCCGACGTGATTCTGGAAATCGACTTCCAGGGTGCGGTTCAAATCAAGCACCTGTTTGCCAACGCCATTGGCATTTTCATTTTGCCGCCAAGCTGGGAAGAGTTGCGTGCCCGCCTGGAGCGCCGCGCCGAAGACACCCCCGAGGTGATTGACAAGCGCCTGGTGAATGCCCAGCTTGAAGTCGCCCAGGTCGGTCAATTTGACTTCGTTATAATCAATGATTCGTTTGATCGCGCTTTGTTTGACCTGAAAGCGATCATTCACGCCCAACGGCTCAAAATTGTGGCGCAACGGCGCGCCAAGGCCGATGTGTTCAAAGCGCTGAATATTGGCTGATTTCGATAGCTTTTGACACAGCCTCTGCCCGGGTTTTGACCCCTAGTGCGCTTAATTAATCGTTATTTCACGCATCGCGTTTTAGAAACGCAAAGTCCTTTTTGTTTGGAGATTTCATGGCCCGCATCACTGTCGAAGATTGCCTTGCGCAGATTCCCAACCGTTTTCAACTGGTTTTGGCTGCAACTTACCGCGCTCGCATGCTCAGCCAGGGCCACACCGCCAAAATTGAGAGCAAAAATAAGCC
>JANPCR010000136.1:0-11451 GCA_031431035.1 Rhodoferax sp. | reverse complement strand
GATGCCGGGCAAAGGCGTGATCACTCGCACGGGCTCTCTGGGCGATGTCATGAAAGAGTCCGTTGAGGCGGCGCGAACCGTGGTTCGTAGCCGAGCCGCGCGTTTAGGCATCAAAGACGAGGTTTTTGAGAAAAAAGATATTCACATTCACGTGCCAGACGGCGCAACACCCAAAGACGGCCCGAGCGCGGGCGCCGCCATGACGACAGCATTTGTCTCGGCCTTGACTGGTATTCCCGTGCGCGGCGACGTGGCGATGACAGGCGAGATTACCTTGCGTGGCGAAGTCACGGCCATTGGCGGACTGAAAGAAAAGCTGCTGGCAGCCCTGCGCGGTGGCATCAAAACAGTGCTGATTCCTGAAGAGAATGCCAAAGACTTGCAGGAGATTCCGGAAAACGTCAAAAACAGCCTTGAAATTGTGCCGGTTCGCTGGATTGACAAAGTACTTGAAATCGCCTTGGTGCGCATGCCGACGCCTTTGCCTGAGGAAGACCCGTTGACGGTTGCGGCCAGCGTGGTGCCCGTCTCTGCGGTGGTGCCAGCGGTGGCGGCTGATGCGGCGGTCAAGCATTGAACTGCGGGGTGCCGACCGAAAATTCGGTCTCCTCAACATTAAGCAACCCACTGACGCTAGTTTGTGCCGGGCTTTTGAAGTTGAATATTGAAAACAATGAAAAAACGCGCTATAATTCGAGGCTTGAAATGCGGGAGTAGCTCAGTTGGTAGAGCGCAACCTTGCCAAGGTTGAGGTCGAGAGTTCGAGACTCTTCTCCCGCTCCACATTTAAGTCTTGTTGAGTTTGCAAGACGGTTCTGATAAAAAGGGAAGCGCTGCTTCCCTTTTTTGTGAAAGCTGATTTTGACGGCGCGATAGCAAATCGGTTATGCAACGGATTGCAAATCCGTCTAGCCCAGTTCGACTCTGGGTCGCGCCTCCACAAAAATCCCTTCAATTCAACGACTTAGACAAATTGTTGATTTTCAAAGGCGCTGAAAAGGCTCGAGTAGCTGAAAATTTTTTTCAAAAAAGTAGCTTGCTACCGACCAAACAAATTGCCATGATCGTTCAGCCAAGTACGATTGCGACGTGGTGAGAATCCACAAATCGCGGTTGCAAATATCAGTCATGGATCAAACCCCCAAGTTCCACCAAACCATATTTCTTTACTTCTGAACGTGAAAGCGAAGACTGGTTCTAGGGAGATCGCCTGGACGCCCTCTTGGATCAGGTGAAAGTTTCCGCCGTGTCATTGGTGTCGCCCAAAAATGGTTTCAAAGTTTGGCTTTGATGCTTGTTGTCGCTTTGCCCTAGGAATTCAACAAGGATGGTGCAGAAAAGGCTACTTCGCTCCAGATGCAAAGCATGCGCACACGCGGGCAACACGGCTAACGACGCGCGGGGGATGCCGCGCCACAGCATTTCAATTTGGGACCAGCCATAGGTGCGGTCGCTCTCCCCCCAGATGACCAAAGTGTTTTGCTCAATCCGGCCCAGATGCTCGCGCCCGTCCCAAGACTCCATGGCGCTTAGACCTGCACTGGCGGCCTGTTCGCTGGCCTGGGTAGCCAGCGCTGCCAAGGCCTCATACGCCGGTGAAGCCTCGCGATCAAGTAACCAAGTGGCACAAATTCGCCTGGCCGTACGTTGTACACCATCGTCTCTCAAGCGTTCGCGCGAACGGGCCATAGTTTCAAAACGGCCCGGAATGCAACCCAGCGGACCCGTCGCGTAAAGCACCAGTTTGTTCACCCGATGAGGAGCCTGCCGTGTAATTTCCTGCACCACCATGCCACCCATTGAATGGCCCAACAAATGGAAGTGCCCGATCCCCAGGTGGTCAAGCGTGGCCAAAACATTTCGGGCATGATCGGTCAAATGTATGGGAGCGGTCAGGTTATTGGCCAAGCCGTATCCAGCCAGATCGAGCGCCACGACTTCAAAGTGCTGACTAAGCACGGGCACCTGCCCGTCCCACTGGCTGGAGCCCCCCAAATAGCCGTGTACCAGCACCAGCGGGACTCCAACGCCAAACCTTTGAAAAGGCAGGAGGTGCTGCGGATTCAACTCAAGTTCATTGGAAGCCATGTCCGGATCCCTGGCATAAAAATCATTGAGGCAATCAGTGCCATCAGCTGACGGTCGAGCCGACTTTATTTGACTGCCACCAAGCCACACAGCTTCGGGCCAGCGCCGCCGTGCTGTCAACACAATGGCTGCGAAGTTGCGACTTTATCGCATCAAGCGCCAAAGGCGTTTCAGTGCAAGCCAGTACCACTGCACCTGCACCCTGCTGCAGGAGTGCCTGAACGGCTTGCTCTACGAGTTGGCCGCCACGCACGGCATCTCCGGCCTTGACACACTCGATCCCGGGCAAAACAAGCGTATTCATCACAATTTCTTGCGGCAGCATGACTTTGTAACCGGCGCGAGTCAGTGCAGGATCAAAAATCTGGGCAGCCAGGGTGGCGCGTGTGGCGATGATGCCAATGGTTGAGCCCGCATCAGCCAAGCGCGATAACTCATGAACACTCGCATCCACGATGCTCAAAAATGGAACACTGCATCCTTTGAGCAAATCGCCATACCAAAAATGTGCAGTGTTGCAGGGCATGGCCAAAGCAGTTGCGCCCGCAGCAATCAGGCGATCGCGCCCGGCCATCAGCTCAGACAGCGGTGAGCGACCGTCACCCAGGATGGCCGCAGGTCGCGGCGCAATGCGCGGGTCCGACTGAATCAGCATTGGCACGTGATCGGCATCCCCTTGGGCGGGCGTTTCCGAAATAACCTTACTGAAAAAGTCAGCAGTTGCCAATGGGCCCATGCCACCTAAAACACCGATCATGATGGTTGCTCCTCCAAATAAATGTCAGTGAACGGCTATCAGGTAGCCGCCAGTCATAACCGCCAATCCGAGCGTGACCAAAAAGATCATGGCCACGGGCCGCCAGCCAAGCTGAGTGACCTCTTTCAAGGAAGTTTTCAAACCCACGCCTGCGATAGCAAGCACCAAAAATGCTTGTGAAAGATCTGATGCACCAGATTGCATCCTGCTGGGGACCCAACCCGTACTGTTGACCAGCATCAGCACGACAAACGCAACTGTGAACCAGGGCAGCAATGGCGTTTTTTCGGCACTGCTGGCACCGGACGAACCCACCGTCGCCGGCGTGCGAGCACGCACGACCAGCGAGATCAAGACCAACACAGGCATTAAAAATGCCACCCGCATCAACTTGGTAATGGTGGCAGCATCACCTGCCTCTGGCGACAAGCTGTAGCCTGCGCCAACAACCTGCGCAACATCGTGAATGGTTGCGCCTATGAATTTGCCCGCCATCAACGCATCAAAACCCAGCCAGCCGGTGATGAGTGGGTAGACCACCATGGCCATGGTCGATAAAGTGGTCACGCCCACTACCGTCAGCGTTGTGTCCCGCTCAAGATGGGCGGTCTTGGGCAATACGCTTGCAATTGCCAGTGCTGCCGATGCACCGCAGATAGCGGTTGCACCGCCGATCAGTACACCCAGGCTGCTTTCGACTTTGAACAACCGGGCCAACAGCAAGCCCATTGCAACAGTTGCACCCACGCCCACCATCAAAGCAACCACGGTTTGCCAGCCCAGCGTGACGACATGGTCAATCGTGAGCCGCAAACCGAGCAAGGCCACGCCAAGCCGCAGTATTGTGCTGGACGCAAACTGAATGCCCGCAGCGCAACGTTTGTCTTCACTGATGAAATGCAGAGCCAGCCCAAGCAGCAGCGCAAACAGCAGCATCGAGCCCTTGTAATGGCTGCCCAAAAAAGCCGCCGCCATGGCCACCAGTGCGGTGACCAACAAGCCGGGAATGAGCTTTTTTGTGAACTCTATCGCCGCTTCTGGCGCAAGCGTGGTCATCAAGCAAGGTTCTTAAAGCGGTTTCAAACTATCAAAGGCATTCATGTAACCATACAAGGCGACAGCGCCACCGGTGTGCAAAAACACCACGTTCTCGCCCTTTTTGAAGTGGCCCTTGCGACACAAATCAATCAGTCCCGCCATGCCTTTGCCGGAGTAGACTGGGTCCAACAAGATGCCCTCCAACCGCGCCATCATCGTCACCGCCTCAACCATGCCGGGTGTTGGCACACCGTAGCCACCGCCTACGTAATCGCAATTGGCTTTGACGCTTTCGCGGCTGACGCTGCCGGGCACGCCAAGCAACTCAGCCGTTTTAACGGCCAGGTTGTAGACGCTGGTTTCTTGCGCTTCTTTGGCGGCTCGCACGCCGATGCCTAGCACCGGAATCTGGCTGCGTGCTCCCTCCAGCCCCACGACAAGGCCAGCCTGCGTACCTGCACTGCCAGTAGCGTGCGTGACGCAGCTTACGTTGAGCCCGAGCGTGTTGAACTGGTCGACCATCTCCAGCGCGCACACGACATAACCCAACGCACCAATCGGGTTAGAGCCGCCGCCGGGAATGATGTACGGCTTTTGGCCTTTGGCGCGCAGCTCATCGGCCAGCTTGGCCATGGCGGCATTCATGTCGGTGCCGCCGGGTACTTCAGCAACATTTGCGCCGTACAAGTAGTCTAAAAACACGTTGCCGGATTGCTTGTAGTTTTCAATCTTCGAGCCCGTGCGGTCTTCCAGCAATATCTCGCATTTCATGCCCATCTTGGCAGCTATAGCGACCGTTTGGCGCGCGTGGTTGGACTGGGTTGCACCCTGCGTGATGATGGTGTCGGCGCCGTGTTTGACAGCATCAGCCATCAAAAACTCCAGCTTGCGGGTTTTGTTGCCGCCGGTGCCCAGGCCGGTGCAGTCATCACGCTTGATGTACAGGTTAGGGCCACCCAAAGCCTCGGTCATGCGGGGCATAAATTCAAGCGGAGTGGGGCCGTGGGTGATGCGGACTCTGGGGAAGTTGGTGAGTTTCATGGGTGCTTTCTTTTGTGGGTTCGCTTAAAAATAGGGAGGAGAACTAGTTTGCAGCGGCTACCAGGCTGGCCGCCGACACGATTTGGCCGATCAACACGCAGTCATCATCTGTCAGTGAAAGCGGTGTTCGAAGATCCAGCAGCTGGTTGAGAACGTCCATTGATTTGGGGATGTCGGGCTTGCTTTTCAGGTAATGCCAATGCTCGTAATTGCTGGTGAAGGCAACCGGCGTGGTTGCACCAAACCATTTGATGTACAGGCCGCGCAAACTGCATTCTTTGAGGAATCGCTCAATTTGCGGCGGCTTCAAATCAAGCGTGAACTGAATGGAGCTGGCGATGAATTCTTCTTTCGCATCGCGGGGGGGAACAGACACATGTGCGGCTTTCGTCAGCTCGCGCTGCAACGTGCTGTAGATGTGATTCCAGCGCCGTCCGCGATCAGCCAATTGGCCAATTTGCGGTCGCAGCAAAGCGGCTGCCAAGTTTGACATACGCATGCTGAAGTTGGGTGTGACGTATTTCCAGCGCTCAAACACTTCGGCAGCGGGCTTCAAAATATGTTGGTCAAACATCATGTAGCAGCCCGACATCAAAATAGCTTGCGCCGCCACATCGTCGTCATCTGTTACCAGCAAGCCACCCTCGCCTGAGTTGATGTGCTTGTAAGTTTGCGTGCTGTAGCAACCCACCTTGCCCCAGGTGCCAGTGTGCTTGCCGTCCCACTTTGCGCCCATGGTATGGGCACAGTCTTCAATGACCGCAATGCCGTGCTTGTCGCAAATAGCCCGTACCGCTTGCAGGTCAGCGATGTGGCCGCGCATGTGGGAGAGCAAAAAAACCTTGGCATCGCTGCTGGCCGCTTTGCGTTCCAGATCTTGCAAATCGGTCATGTAGTCAGCACTGGTTTCAATCAACACCGCCTCCGCGCCAGCATGCGCAATGGCACCCGGCACAGGTGCCAACGTGAAGGTACTGGTCAACACCTTGTCGCCCGGCTTCACGCCCAGTGCCTTAAGTGCAATGAACATCGCTGCGCCGCAGGAGCTGACCGCCACGCAGTACTTGCTGCCCACGTAGGCGGCGTAGTCTTGCTCCAGCAGCGAAGGCTCAGGGTAGCCCGAGCCTTGCTCGCCGTAGCGGTGCAGCCTGCCCGAGCGCATTAGCGCCACCGCGCGCTCAATCGCCTCCTCGGGGATCGGTTCTGGCGTACTCAGGTCTTTGCCAAACCACAAGCCGTCTGGCGCGCGCGGCACAGCGGCAGGAATCGGATTAGTCAAAGTTGCAGACATCTCAAAATCAATGTTGATGACCCGCCAATGTACCCAACTCGAAAGACTCCCGGGGGTAGTATTTTTTCAGCCGGATATCGCCTGTTCGGGCGTGACCTTCCATCCCTTCCAGGCGTGAAATTCTTGCCGCCACCTGGCCGACTTCGCGGCTGGCCGCTCGTGTCAAACGCTGATAGGTGACGGTTTTGATGAACTTGCCTACGCTCAAACCGCCTGAATAGCGTGCCGCGCCACGGGTCGGCAAAATGTGGTTCGGGCCGGCGCACTTGTCGCCATAGGCCACTGTGGTTTCTTCGCCTAGAAACAATGAGCCGTAGTTGGTCAGGTTAGCCAGCCACCAGTCAAGGTCTTTGGCAAACACCTGCAGATGCTCGGGCGCGTACTGGTCACTGATCTCGACCATTTCCTCCCGGCTACCGACCAGCACCACCTCGCCATAGTCACGCCAAGCGGCGGTGGCGGCGTTGCGTGCCAGCTCAGGCAGGGCGGCAATCACCGACGGCATGAGTTCAATCACCTTCATGCCCAACTCGCGCGATGTGGTGTACAGCCACACGGGGGAGTCCGGGCCATGCTCGGCCTGGCCGGCCAGATCGGCCGCGACAAGGCTCACGTCAGCGGTTTCATCAGCAATGATGGCGGATTCGGTCGGCCCTGCCACCACGTCAATGCCAATACGGCCAAACAGGGTGCGCTTGGCCTCAGCCACAAAACGGTTGCCGGGGCCGACAATCACGTCAGCGGGCTTGGGTGAATACAAACCAAAGGCCATGGCCGCAATGCCCTGCACGCCACCGAGAGCCAGCACGGTGTCAGCACCGCACAGCTTCATGGTGTGCAAGATGGCCGGGTTCACGCCCACCTCTTTGTGGCCGGGCGAAGTGGCCACGATGTTGGGTACGCCCGCCACCTTGGCGGTACACACGCTCATGATGGCCGACGCGGCGTGGGCGTAGCGGCCGCCTGGCACGTAGCAGCCCGCAGTGTTGACGGGTATCAGTTTTTGCCCAGCGATCAGGCCATCAATCAGCTCAACTTCAAACTCGTGCAGTGACTCGCGCTGGCTCTGGGCAAAGTCTTTCACACGGGCGTGTGCAAACGCGATGTCGTCCTTGATGCCCTGCGAAAGCTTTTTCGTAGCTGCTGCAAAGTCATTTTCACTGAGCACAATGCTGCCGCGCCAGCCATCAAAGTCGCGGGCGTATTTTTCAACAGCCTCACGGCCATTTTTTTGAATGTCAGCCAACAGGCGCTCGACCGTCTCAGAGGTCGCGCTGTCAATCGCCTCTTGTGGCGGCGTGGCTTTCTTCAAATACTCAATCGTCATGAAATGCTTTCCATCAATAAAATTAACATGTGGGCGCTTCCAGAAATTCAGATTTTCGGGATGAAGTGCTAGGCGCCCGGAGCGCAGCAACCGGAACGTACTTCAGGTACGTGAGGATTGCGAGCACCGCGCAACGCAGCAATTCGCCCGAAAAATGAATTTATGATGGCACCCTTAGCCGCGGCCTTTCCAGGGCACCACCCGGCGCTCCACAAAGCGCACCAAGTGGTCAAAGGCATAGGCAATCATCGCAATCACCACAATTCCCATAATGACAATCGGTGTCTGCAAAAACCGGGACGCTGACAAAACTGTGTAACCCAAGCCGGAGGTCGCGGCGACCATTTCAGCGGCCACCAATGTGGTCCAGCCAAAACCGATGCCGACTCGCATCGCGGTGAAAATCTCTGGCATGGCAGACGGCAAAACAACCAGGCGAATCACTTGCCAGCGGGTGGCACCAAACGAATAGGCAGCATGAATTTGTTCAATCGCCGCCGACTTGACGCCTGCGCGGGCACCCAAAGCCATGGGCGCGAGGACCGACAAAAAAATCAGCAGCACCTTAGACAGCTCGTCAATACCAAACCAAATAATCATCAGGGGCAGGTAAGCCAGTGGCGGAATTGGGCGGTAAAACTCAATGGGCGGGTCAAAAATACCGCGTGCCACCGGACTCATGCCCATTGCAATGCCCAGCGGAATCCCGATGACACAGGCCAGCAAGAACGCGCCAAAAACCCGCAGCGTGCTCACCCAGGTGTGCTCCCAAAAGCTGGCGCCGGTAAAACCGTCTCTCAGCATGGTCAGAAAGGCGCCGATCACGTCCATCGGGGACGGCAAGAAAAGCGGCTTGACGAAGCCGATGTACGTAATAAACCACCAGAAAAAGATCAAACCGGCAATGACGACTGCGCTGATTTTCAAGCTATCGCCTTGACCAGGCACGCCATATATTTCGCCGGGCTTGGCTGGTTTGGCCTTCATGAGGCTAGCCCACAGGCCATTGCCAGAATTTGTTGGGGTATCACTCATGATGGGCTCCTGCTTCGTCAGCAAAGATGATCTTCAAAATCTCTTCTCTGAGGGCAATAAATTCTGCGGACGCTTTGATCGCTCTGGCATTGCCCGTTTCAAAATAGCGCCGACTAAATGGCAAGTCGAAGACGTGTGAAATACGGCCAGGGCGAGGCGACATCACGATCAGTTTGGTGCCCATGAACAGGGCTTCCTCAACGCTGTGGGTGATGAAAAACACCATCTTGCCGGTGTCGCGCCAAACTTTCAAAATCAATTCTTGCGCGCGCTCGCGCGTCAGCGCATCGAGAGCGCCCAAAGGCTCGTCCATCAGCAAAATAGCCGGGTCGCTAGTCAGTGCCCGGGCAATGCCGACGCGCTGCTGCATGCCGCCCGACAGTTCATACGTGGCCGACTGCTCAAATTGCTCCAACCCCAGCAGCTTGATGAAGTCACGCGCGATAGCTTCGCGCTTGGCTTTGTCATGGCCCTGAATTTTCAAGCCGAAGGCGACGTTGTCCAGCACGTTGAGCCAAGGCAGCAGGGCATGTTTTTGAAACACCACCGAACGGTCTGCACCTGGGCCTGTGACGACGCGGCCATTCAAAGATATTTCACCCTCACTGGGCGCCATGAATCCGGCGATCAGGTTCAGCAATGTTGATTTGCCGCAGCCTGACGCACCCAGTGCCACCACAAACTCTTTCTCATGAATCTCGAGGTTGATGTTTTTGAGCGCGTGAACGGATGGTTTACCGGGAACCGGGTAAAACACCGATACGTTTTTCACCGATACGGCTTTGGCCGTTGAATTTTTAGTACCGAGTGCCGTCATGGTGAGCCTCAAGGGGTTTGTGGCGCGTGCTGACCCAGCCTGAAAAGGCCAGGCCAGCACTGAAATCGCATCGGCGTTATTTGCCAGCAGCCGCTTTGGCGAACTCGGGATTGACGAACTTGGTGTAGCTGTCAGCCGCTGCGCTGATACGGCCAGCACCCTTGAGGAAGTCGGCGGTGGACTTGATGGTGGCAGCTGCACCGCCGCCCATCCAAGCTGCTGACATGTTCAAATCTCCATCAGGGTAAATGGTGCCGTCCAACATAGACACCACAGCAGCTGGCGTGACACCGACGCTGGCAGCAACTGCTTTAATTTTTTCTGAGTCGGCGTTCCATGCGGCTTTATTCTTCATGTAATCGCCATTGATTTCGTTCATAGCCTTGAAAAAGTTAACAATGCCTGCGCGATTAGATGGTGTTTGGAACTTGTTATGCACTACCCAGCCATTGAATGTATTGAAGCCCGTTTTGGCAACTGCACCTGCAGTCACCATGACCTTGCCGTTCTCGCGCAATTTGGCTTGAACAGGAACCCAAATAAAAGCTGCGTCGATCGCGTTTTGCGCCCATGCAGCCGCAATTTCTGGTGGCGACATACCAAGAACAGTGACATCTTTTTCTGTCAAGCCGTACATTTTCAAAGCGCCCATCAGTGAGAAGTGTGCGGTTGAACCAATAGGCACAGCAATTTTTTTGCCTTTCAAATCGGCTCCCTTTTCAATACCGGCGCCATTTCTGCTTACCAATGCCTCTGAAGAATCAATAACTTTGCCAACCGATACCATCTGATAGTCGATGCCAGAGCTGAGACCAGCCGACAATGGCGAAGAGCCGATTTCAGAAATCTGAATGCCGCCAGAGGCCATGGCCGCGTTGACCTCAGCGCCCGAAGCGAACTGGCGCCACTCAATCGTCCAGCCCGTGGCTTTTTCAAGCGTGCCGTTGGCAATAAGCGCTTTATAGGGCACAGGATCGCCAAAGTGGCCAATGACCACTTTGGTTTGCGCCATAGCTTGCGAGATCAAGCTGAGCGAGAAGGCAGTGCCGATGAGCAGTGTTTTAAGCAGGTATTTCATGGTGTCCATCCAGTAAAAGATTTTGCAGACGATATTGGGTTTGAAAAGGGCACACTTGCAAACGCGTATGCATGCCCTGGGCGAATAGTATGTAAATCCGGTTTTGAAAAATAGTGCCAGATTGATTTTTATTTGGTGCCAAAATGAAAACCCTAGGTTTTTCGCGGTGCGTCAGAAATACGCACCAGTCAGACGTTCAAAAATCTAGGGAATACCCTTTTTTGGTGCAAAACATCAAAAAAGAGGGGCGGTGAAGCGGTCGTTTCAACAGGATGGCAGGCATGAGGCAAAAGCAGGAAATCACGGATATTTGGGCCAAGCTGTTTCCCAAGTTCTCGGGCAGCAGTTCAACCTTGCAGGGGCGCGTTCGGGAAATGATGGTGCATTCCATCCTGATGGGGCTAGTGCCTGTGGGAGCCAAGGTGCCCCCCAGCCGAGCGATGGCTGCTGCACTGGGTCTGTCGCGCAATACCGTGTCGCTGGCCTTGCAAATGCTGGTTGACAAGGGTTTTTTAATTTCTTCTTCGCGCAGCGGGCTTGTCGTCAATGGTGATATTTTGCTGGGCCAGGCTAGTCTGTCAACGCCTGCTGCCACCGTACAACCCGCCCTGCAATGGGATACGCGACTTGTTTCCCGCCTGGGGCGACAGCGCAACATCATCAAGCCCGCCAATTGGCAGGACTATCCCTACCCCTTCGTGTACGGCCAGTTTGATGCCAGCCTGGTGCCGCTCAAAGACTGGCGCGCCTGCTCACATCAGGCGCTATTTGTACCAGCGGTCAAAAAATGGGCTCAAAACCATATTGACCGCGACTCTGAGGCCTTGGTGGACCAAATTCAGCATCGGCTTTTGCCTGCCCGCGGCATCATGGCAAGGCGAGATGAAATTCTAGTGACCGCCGGCGCGCAAATGGCCTGCTACCTGCTGGCCAACGTACTGTTGGACCGAAAAACCATTGTGGGAATTGAAGACCCCGG
>JANPCR010000135.1:0-10164 GCA_031431035.1 Rhodoferax sp. | reverse complement strand
TCGCTGGCATGGACCACGCCTGGCGCATGCGTTCCCACATCGACATGGCGGCGTTGTCGCCCGACCAGCGCGCCAGCGTGCTGCCCTACATCGCGCAGTGGGCGGACAGCGCAGCAGCCATGACGGGGCGCGAGGTGTTTGCAGCCACCAGCCAGTTTCATGCAACCCGCGTGGCCACGGTAGCGGCCTGCAGCGCCTTTGATTTTGTGATTTCGCCAACCTCGCCGGTGCCCGCCTTCGCGGCGGAATTGCCGTCGCCCACCAATGACCCCTTGCATGGGCTGGAGCACATTGGGTTCACTGTGCCATTCAATATGTCCGAACAGCCTGCGGCATCCATCAACTGTGGCTACACCGCCAGCGGCTTGCCAATCGGCTTGCAGATTGCCGGGCGGCGTTTTGACGACCTGGGTGTGCTGCGGGTGTCGCGCGCTTACGAGCTGCTTCGCACGGGACAGCGGCCTTGGCCTGAAGTTCCCCATGCTGGCTGACCTGCTTGGCAACCCCGTCACGCTGCACAACCCGAGCAGTCTGGGGGCGCTGAACGACTTCGTCGAAGGCTTCATCAGCTGCGAAGCCCGCGCAGTGAACGTCCTGCGGATTGCAGACCACGACCACAGCGCCATGGTGCAGGCCAGTTGCGCGGCTTTGCACATGTTCGCCGAGTCGCGCGACGCAAGCGCCAACGCCCGCCCATACCTGAACCGCGCTAACCAGGCCTTGGTCGCTTCGCCTGAGGTGACACCGCGTGAACGGCGCTTTGTGGCTAGCGTTGAGGCCTGGGTCAACGGCGACATGCTCCGCGCGGTGGCTTTACACGAAGAGCAGGCCCGCGAATGTCCGCGTGATCTGGTGTCAGTCAAGCTGGGCCAGTACCATTTGTTCAACTTGGGCGATGCACCCGGCATGCTTGGCTTGGTGCAAGCGGCGCTGCCCACATCGGGAGATATTCCTTACGTGCATGGCATGGCGGCATTTGGGTTGGAGCAATGTCACCTGCTGGACCAGGCCGAGGCCGCCGCTCGCCGGGGCATTCGCATGTGCCGCAAAGAACCCTGGGCGCACCACGCGCTGGCGCATGTCATGTTGACGCAAGGGCGCAATACCGAAGGCCAGGCGTTTATGAATGACGTGAGCGACACCTGGACGGGTTTGAACTCGTTCATGGTCACCCACAATTGGTGGCATCAAGCGCTGTTTGGAATAGAGCTTCAGCAGTTTGACGATGTTTTGCGTCTGTATGACCAGCGGGTTTGGGGTGTGGCCAAAGACTACTCGCAAGACCAGGTGAATGCCGTGTCTCTGCTGGCGCGCCTTGAGCTGCGCGGTGTGAATGTTGGCAACCGCTGGCAAGACCTTGGAAACTATTTGGTCCCGCGCGTGAATGACCAGGTATTGCCGTTTTTAGATTTGCATTACCTTTATGGCTTGGCCCGGGCAAGGCGGCCTGAAGCGCAGAGTTTGATGAACAACCTGATCGCCAAGGGGCAGGAAAAGCGACATCAACTGCCTCAAGAATCAAGACGCCAGCCGACAGACTCAAACGGCGTTTGGGCGCAAGTATGCCTGCCACTCGCCCATGGGCTGCTTGCGCATGCGCAAAGCGACAAACGCCATGCGGTCAAGCACATGCAGTCTGCCATGCCCCGGTTGATTGAAATTGGTGGCAGCCACGCCCAGCGCGACTTGTTTGAGCAAATTTACCGGGACGCGCAGTCAGCTGCTGCCGGTTGATTCGCCTTCAAGGTTCGTCAAAGCGTCAGGCTGGGTTTCTGCGCTGTCCTTCAGTCCTTCTGGGTCATCATCATCCATCTGGCTCGACTTGACGATCACCACAGGCACCGCAGCGACTCGCAGCACCTCATTGGCAACCGAACCCATCACGGCGTTACGCAGGCTGCCCGAGCCGCTGGATCCCATGACCACCAGGTCGGCACCAAAACGCTCCAAAATGTCAATCAGAGTGTGTGCCGGGTCGCCCGTGGCAATTTCGCTTTGAAAACTGATTTGCGCGCCCTCCAGCAAAGCCTGCGCGGCAATCAGCGTGTGGGCCCCGGCTGCGGCACTCAGTCGCGCCAGCGCTTGCGCGTCGTGCACCACGACAATTTCGTACAAAGTCGATGGCTCTTGCACATTGGCCAGCACCACCGTCAGTTCCAGCCCTTGGTCAGCCAAAGCAATAACATGGCGTACGGCGTCCAGTGAAACAGCAGAACCGTCAACGGGGACAAGTATTTTCATGGCGGGCTCCTGAAGGGCAAACACAATGACAATCAAGCTTACAACCCCAATATACGCCTGTCTTTCCAAGGAAATTGCTTGATGCACCAAATAGTCTTTTTGCCCGGTCTGGCTTCAAATGCGGTGATGTGGCAACACCAGTTAGTGGCATTGCCCCAAAGCGCCAATGTCAGTGTGACCGACGTGCACACCCGCCATCTCAGCATTGGCAGCATGGCGCAAGCCCTGTTGCAGGAATATGCTGGGCAGCTGGTGTTGTGCGGCGCTTCAATGGGTGGAATTTTGGCGATGGAGGTGGTGCGCCAAGCGCCTGAGCGCGTCAAAGGCCTCGCGCTTTTGGGCACCAATGCGCGGCCTGAAACGACCGACATGGCCCAACTGCGCGAAGCGGCCCTGAAATTTTTTGAGCAAGGCCGTGCCAAAGAGGTGTTGACCCTCAATTTGCCTATGGCTTTTCATCCCAGTCGCGCCAATGACGCGGCGTTAACCCAAACCTACCTTGATTTCGTTTTGGCGGCTGGGCCAGATCAACTGATTCGCCAAAATCGCGCCATCATGCAGCGGCCAGACGCGCGTTTGCATTTGCCGCAAGTCACTTGCCCCACATTGGTGATGTGTGGCGATTCAGATCTGCTGACGCCCCCTGAGTGCTCGCGCGAGATTGCCGCGTTGGTTCCAGGGGCTGAACTGGTGATGGTGGCGCAATGCGGCCACATGCTGACCATGGAGCGGCCCGATGCGGTGAACCAAACGCTGATGGCCTGGTTGGCACAGTTCGCTTGAGCCTATTCGATCTCTATTTCCAACCCTTCGTGAAGCAGTCCAATGACCCTGTCTACCTCCTCAATTTCGCCTTCTGATCACATCGAATCAAGCCTGAGAGAGGCAGAAAACGCGTTGAAGGCGCTGCTGCAAAATCGGGAGGCACTTGCTGCTATACGCGCCGCCGCTTTGGAATTGATCGCGGTGTTCGAGCGCAAAGGCCGCGTATTTTCATGTGGCAATGGCGGATCCATGTGCGATGCCATGCATTTTGCAGAAGAGCTGACGGGCCGCTACCGACGAGATCGAGCGCCCTTGCCAGCCTTGGCCATCAGCGACGCCAGTCACATATCCTGCGTTGGCAATGACTATGGTTACGATCAAGTGTTTTCGCGCTATCTCGAAGCCCATGGCCGCTCTGGTGACTGCCTGGTGGCCATCAGTACCAGTGGTACAAGTCTTAACATCGTCCGTGCCGCGCAAATGGCTCAGTCTCTGGGAATGAAAGTGATCACGCTCACAGGTCGGCCAAATTCGCCTTTGCTGGGGCTAAGCAGCGTCTATGTGTGCACGCCAGCAGGCGCGTTCGCAGACCGCGTTCAAGAATTGCACATTAAAGTGCTTCACATCTTGATAGAAATGGTTGAACGTCACTTTTTTCCGGGGAATTACTCAAGCCAGGACTAAGATTCAATTTTGGGCTTGGTTGCGGACCTTCTCCATCAGTCTGGCATGGACCGACGGTGAAACAAATTTTTCAACTTCACCGCCTAACAGAGCAATTTCACGCACAAAAGTACTGGACACAAACTGGTATTTGTCGCTGGGCGTCAAAAACACAGTTTCAACATCGGGCATCAAAGTGCGGTTCATTCCTGCAAGTTGAAATTCGTAGTCAAAATCTGTCACCGCACGCAATCCACGCACTACCGCTTTGGCACCCCGTGCAACCACGAAATCGCGCAGCAGACCCGAGTAACTGTCCACTTCGACTTGTGGGTTGTCTTTGGCGACTTCACGGACCATTTCAAGGCGCTCTTGCAAGCTAAACAGTGCGTTCTTTTTGTGATGGCCCGCCGCAACAGCGACGATCACCTTGCCAAACAGTTGCAGGGCACGACGAACCACGTCTTCGTGCCCGCGTGTCAGAGGGTCAAATGTGCCAGGGTAGACGGCAATTACATTGTTGGCCATGGAGAGTCCAGTTCAAACCAATGAAGACCTGTAGCTTTGGCGAATGAGCGCTAAGGCTTTGAGGGGCTTCATTGAACAGGATTATGCAGAAATTTGAGATGGCAACTTCAAGGCAGCGAGTGGCTAGCGATTGCCAGCGGCTGGGTTACTGCGCTGCAGGGGGTGGTGCTTGTTTGAAAAGATGCGCATGCACGGCACCCGCCTTCAAGTGACGGTGCACTGACAGGCCCGCAGGCTCTAGTTGCTCGTCTGTCCATTTGACGGGTGCTTCCAGATACACAAACCCTTGCGCCGACACGGCCCTGCCAGCTGCTTGCACAGCTGCTTCGAAATGTGGGGAATCAAACGGTGGGTCAATCAAAATCAAATCCATGCTGTGCGCTTCAAGCTGTTTGAGGGCCACCACACCGTCGCCGCGCACGATTTGGGTGGCGCTGGCTTGCAGTTGGGTTTGAACGCGCTTGAGTTGATCCACCAGGCTTGCGTCGTGCTCAATCAGGTGCACGGCCAGCGCGCCGCGCGAGGCGGCCTCAAAACCCAGCGCACCTGTGCCGGCAAAGGCATCAATGCAACGCCATCCCGTGAGGTCTTGGCCCAGCCAGTTGAACAAAGTTTCGCGCACGCGGTCAGGCGTAGGGCGCAGGCCCGGGCGGTCAGCGACCTTCAGCTTGGTTCGCTTCCACAAGCCGCCAATGATGCGAATTTCATGCGCCAAGGCTCCGCCGCGGTGCACGGGCTTCTTGCCCGAAGTGCCTGGCTTACCGGGTTTGCCCGTTGCCTTGCGAGCCGACGGGTTGTTGGCGGTTTTGGATGTTTTTGAAGGCTTGGGGGTTGAATCTGGTTTTGTCATCTAGCGAGCTTAAAGGATGGCCGTGGTGGGTTGGATCACGTTGAGTGTCAAGGCGGGCCGCCCACCACCACCGTCACCATGCGCTCGGGCTGCAGTTTGCGGCCGAATGCGGCTTTCACATCGGCCAGGGTGATGGCGGCCACGCGTTGTGTCCAGGTGTCCAGGTAGTCCAGGGGCAACTTGTTCCAGGCGATGCTGGCAACGTTGTCAAGCAGCTTGGCATTGCTGTCAATGCGCAACGCAAAGCCACCCACCATGTTGTCTTTGGCGGCCTTCAGTTCGGCGGCTGTGGGCCCTTTGCTGACAAATTGGCTCAGCACATCGCGCGACACTTGCAAGGCCGCCGCCACTTGGTCGGGCCGGGTTTGCAGGCCAATCGTGAACGCGCCCGCATGCAAGGCGGGTGCGAAATAGCTGTCAATGCTGTAGCTCAAACCCCGCTTTTCGCGCACTTCGTTGTAAAGGCGTGAGACAAATTCGCCACCGCCCAAAATGTAGTTGCCCACCGACAAGGCAAAAAAATCGGGGTCATCGCGCTTATAACCAGGTTGACCCATCAACACATGCGCTTGGGCAGACTCAAAGGCGATGCGTTCCTCTTTGGCCTGGGTCAAGGGCGCGATGTCGGGCACCGCGGGCCAGGGTGCGCAGGCAGCGGCTTGGGCGTCTGCCGTTGGGGCTGGGGCAATGCGCGACAGCAATTCTTTGGCCAGGGCATCCGCCTGGTTGCGGGTGATGGCACCAACCAAGGTCACGGTGGCGCGGCACGGCAAAATTGCGCGGGCATACAAGGCCTGCATGTCTTGCACCGTGATGTTGGCAAGCGACTCGGGCGTCACGTCAAAACCATAGGGGTGACTGCCGTACACGGCCAACCCAAACGCACGGGCGGCTAAGGTGGCCGGTTGGGTGTTGGCTTCTTTCAGGCTGGCCACCAGCCGCTGGCGGTTGCGATCCCAAATGGCAGGCAAAAACGAGGGCTCACCGATTTGGCGCGCGGCCAGAGCCACCGCTTTGGGCAATATGTCCGGAAAGGTCAGGGATCGCATTGAAAAGCTCATGCGGTCGGTGCTGGTGCCGCTGGAAAACGCCGCTCCCAAGTCTGCCCAGGCCTCGCCCAGTTCGTTTTCGTCCAACGCGGGTTGATTCCCTTTGGCAAGGACGCCCAAAGACGCCAAGCTGGCTGTGGTGGTGGCCAGGCCGACTTTGTCGCGTGGGTCACGGCGTGCGCCTGCGTCAAAGTCAATCTTGACATCGATCATGGGGATGCTGGGGCTCTCGACCAGGTAAATGCGGGCGCCTGAGGCCTGCGTCCAGTGGACAATGGGAATGGCGGCAGTAGCCTGTTGCGGCAGGAGCGCTGCGCCCAGGAATGCCACCGTGGTGAAGGTCAAAGTGAAGCGTTTCATTGGCGGGCACCCGAGGCGTTTTTGCGGTCTTTGCGGTTTTTGTCCAGGGGCTGGGGCCGCAAAATGGCCACGGTGAGCTGGTCGTCGCCAAAGTACTTTTGTGCAACGGCTTGCACTTGCAAGGCCGTGATGCTGCGCAAGCGGGCTATCACCCGTTCGCCCGCGTCCAGCGGCAGGCCCTGCACCCATTGGCTGCCCAATGTGTTGGCTTGGTTGACCACCGAGTCCAGTTTGTAAATTTCGCTGGCGATCCATTGGGTTTTGACGCGGTTCAATTCTGATTCACTCACGCCCTCTTTGGCAATGCGGGCGACTTGTTCGCGCAAGGCGGCTTCAACCTGCTCTGCGGTTTTGCCCGCGCTTGGCACGCCTTCCAACATGAACAATTGCGGGCCACGGCCCCACAGGCCGTTGGACGTGCTTGCACTGTCCGCCACCCGCGCGTCGCCCTGGGTCAATGCGCGTTCCAGGCGGGCACCGCTGTAGCCGTCCAGCACGGCGGACAACACGGTGAGCGCCAGGGCGTCGGTGTCGGAATCGGTCAACTTGTCATCAGCCTTGCCAAGCGACATCAACTGCGGCACCTTGAAGGCCAGGGATACATACGATTGTTCGGCAGGGGCTTTGAAATCAAGCCGGCGCAAACCGGTTTGCTCTGGCTCGATTCGGGGCTTGCGGGTGGGTACGGCGCGTTTGGGAATGGGCCCGTAGTACTTTTCAGCCAAGCGCCGAGCTTGGGCGACGTTCACGTCACCGGCGATCACCACGGCGGCATTGGCGGGCACATACCAGCGTTTGTAAAACGCGGTGGCGTCGGCAGGTGTCATGGCGTCCAGGTCGTTCATCCACCCGACGATGGGCCTGCGGTAGGGCGATGCCACGTAGGCCACGGCGCTTTGGGCTTCGCCCATCAGAGCGCGTGGGTCGTCGTCAGTGCGCATGCGGCGCTCTTCTTTCACCACTTCCAGTTCTTTGGCAAATTCTGTATCGCTCCAAAAGCTGTTGGCAAAGCGGTCGGCCTCCAGTTTCATGACATCTTCAAGCCGATTGGACGGAATTTGTTGGTAGTAGCCGGTGTAGTCTTTGCTGGTGAAGGCGTTCTCGCGCCCGCCCAGGGCCGCAACCCGTTTGGAGAATTCTCCCAATGGCACCTTGGGCGTGCCTTTGAACATCACGTGCTCCAGCATGTGGGCCAGGCCAGAGCTGCCATCCACTTCGTCCATCGAACCCACCCGCACCCACAGCATGTGCACGGCCGTGGGCGCGCGGTTATCGGGCTTGATGATGACCGTCATCCCGTTGGGCAGGGTGAACTGGGTCACCTGGCCGGCTTGGGTCTTCTGCGTTTGGGTCGGTGCTGGCGTCTGCGCCGTGGCCGTTTGGGTCAAAGCCAACAGGCTCATCGACAGGCAGCAAAAAAGGGCTTTGGTGTGTTTCATAGAATAGTGTGATTCTAAGAACCCGCCAATGTTCAGCTTTTTCAAGAAAAAACCCCCTGTCGCGCCACCCAGCTTGCTGGAAACCCCAGCGGCCGTTCCCGTATCACGCGAATCTGCTCCACCCGCTGCGCCAACGGCACCCCTGTTACCGCCGCCCAACAGCGCCTTGGGTGGCTCGCTCATTGGGCGTGCGCTGGTTCAGCCCATTGAAATTCCACTGCCCGGTGCGCCTGCCCCTGAGCGGCAAAAATGGCTGGATAAGCTCAAAGCGGGCTTGGGCAAAACAGCGTCAAGCATTTCGGGAGTGTTTGGCGGCTCGCAAATCAATGATGCGCTGTACGAAGACCTTGAAAGCGCCTTGCTCATGGCCGATGCGGGCGTGGCCGCCACTGAATTTTTGCTGGCCGATTTGCGCCGCAAAGTGGCGACCAGTGGCATTACCCACCCGATTGCCCTTAAAAACGCCTTGGTCGCCAGTTTGACCGACCTGTTGCAGCCGCTGGAAAAACCGCTGGTTATTGGCGAACACAAGCCCACCGTCATCATGGTGGTAGGGGTGAACGGCGCTGGCAAAACCACTTCCATTGGCAAGCTGACCCGGCATTTGGCCGACCACGGGGCCAGCGTGCTGCTGGCAGCCGGTGACACGTTTCGCGCCGCCGCACGCGAGCAGTTGACGGTATGGGCTGACCGCAACACGGTTGACATCGTCAGCCAGCAAGGTGGCGACCCAGCGGCTGTGAGTTTTGACGCCGTGAGCGCGGGCCGTGCACGCGGCAAAGACGTGGTGCTGATCGACACAGCCGGGCGGCTGGCCACACAAATTCACCTGATGGACGAGCTGAAAAAAATCAAGCGGGTGATTCAAAAAGCTGGTGTGTCTGAAGCTGACGGAGTTGCCCAAGCCGCTGCCTTGCCACCGCACGAGATTCTGCTGGTGATCGACGGCAATACCGGGCAAAACGCCGTGACCCAGCTCAAAGCCTTTGACGACGCCTTGCAACTCACGGGTTTGATCGTTACCAAGCTGGACGGCACGGCCAAAGGCGGCGTGTTGGCAGCTATTGCGCGAGAACGCCCGGTGCCGGTTTACTTCATTGGGGTGGGCGAAAAGCTCGAAGAGCTTGAGACCTTCAACGCCCGCGAGTTTGCACAGGCTTTGCTGGCTTGACCAGCATTAAGCGTTGCTGGCTTGACCAGCATCAGGGCTTGGTGGCCGCCACGCAAGAGCCCATAAAAATCAATTTTCCGCTGCTGCTGACCAAACTTGCCTCAGCCGTGGCGCGGTCGATTCGCCAACGCGCAGCGCCTCGGCCAAAGCTGATTTCGGTGTCGGTCACGGTGCCGCTGCTCATCCACTGGTTGTTCACGGACACCACACGCTCAGAATCGCTGAAGCGAACCGACACGTCTTCCCGCACGGCACTGGCCCCGTCGGGTTGCAGGTCGCACAAGGCGGCGCGCATGTCGGACGGCCCGCCGTTTTCAAACAAATCTTGCGCAATTTGCACTGCGCGTGCGGGGCGTTGCGAGGCGGCGCAGGCAAATTCTGCCAAGGCGCGGCTGGCGTCCAGCATGGTTGATTTGACAAACTTTGACTGCGAATTGGCGTCTGCCAGCGCGGCAACCGCCAAGGACACCCTGGCTCGGCTGGACGCGCCTTGCGGCGTCAGGTCCAAGGGCGACGCGGTGCTGGACAACACCGCGACGCGCATCGGCAAGCGGCAGTCGGCGACAAAATGGCTGTAGCCCAGCGCCGGGCTAGGGTGCTTGGCGTCCATGTTCGCGTTGACCCGAACCGCCACCCCTGAAATATGCCGACTGTCGACAATCGCCAGCGACACCGGGTCTACCCCGTGCAGCACGTCGTCAATGCGCTGCACCAGCAGAACGCCTTTGCCTTGCGCAGATTGCGCGGGCTGTGCGGGCTGCGCAGTTTGTGCAATTTGTGCCATGGCCGTTGGGCCAACGGCGCAACCCGTCACGAGAGACAAGAGGACGATACGTTGGCACTGGGTTGAAAGGACTCTGGACAGCAATGGCATTGGGAAGCGAGTTTGAAATAGGCCTTGATTTTAAGGTTTCGGCTTGGGCGTTGCTATATTCAGGCACCTTCAACACTTCACTTTTTAGTTTCATGACGACACTTTTGCCTTTCATTCAAATCGAAATTACGCCCAACCCGACCGCCAGCGTCATCTGGCTGCACGGCCTGGGGGCGGATGGCAATGACTTTGCGGGCCTGGTGCCCGAGCTGGAACTGACGGGC
>JANPCR010000134.1:0-3428 GCA_031431035.1 Rhodoferax sp. | reverse complement strand
GCCATGCACCGCTTGATCGGGTCGGCGGCCTTGGTTTTGGCTGCGGTGATTGGGTTTCCTCTGTTGTTTGACAACCAGCCCAGACCCATTGCGGTGGACATTCCGATAGAAATTCCAGACAAAAACAAAGGCCGCGTGACCTCATCGCCTGTTGCTAATGGCGCTGTTGTGGCACCTTTGGTTGCACCCGCACCAACACCTGCAGCCCCCCCCGTTGAGGCTGCGAAAGAAGCGCCCGTGGTGGCCAAAACAGAGGCCAAAGTGCCCGACAAAGTGGCTGAAATGGTCGAGCCCAGGACGTCTGTCACAGCACCCAAAGAAGAAATTCTCACGCCCTCCAAAAAGCAGCCCGACCCGGTCAAACCTCCCGCGCCGGTTGCGGTGAAGCCTTCAATCAGTACACCCAACTCAGGCAATGGGGCCAGCGACGGTGCCAAGGCCCAGGCTTTGCTGGAGGGCAAAACTGGTGACAAAGTTGACAAAGTTGACAAAGTTGCTTCTGCGGTTGAAGGGCGATTTGTGGTGCAAGTTGGCGCTTTTTCAGACCAGACACGTGCCAAAGAGGCTCGCACCAAGCTTGAACGTGCGGGTTTAAAGACCTACACCCAAGTGGTTGAAACCAAGGACGGCCCCAGAACCCGCGTCAGAGTAGGCCCTTTTGGTGCCAAAGCAGAAGCCGACAGCGCCGCCCAAAAAATCAAAACCTTAGACCTTCCGGCGACCGTGCTGGTTTTGTAGGTTAATCGGCGCGTCAATGGTCGTTCTGGATTGGTTGCTTTTGGCGGTGCTGGGGGTGTCTTTGCTATTGGGAGCGTGGCGGGGGCTGGTGTTTGAAATGCTGTCCTTGCTCGCCTGGGTCGTGGCTTTTGTCGCAGCCCAATGGTTTGCAACCGACGTAGCGCAATGGCTGCCCATGTCGGGCGCGGCCAATTCCATGCGCTATGCCGCCGGATTTTTGTTGACATTTGTCGTGACGGCATTTGCAGGCGGGCTGGTGGCGGTGCTCGTCAAAAAGATGATTTCGGTGGCGGGCCTCGGCCCTGTGGATCGGGTTTTGGGCTGCGCGTTTGGGCTGGTTCGTGGTTTGGTGTTGCTCTTGGCGGCAGCCGTTGTGATTGCCATGACGCCCCTTAAAACCAGTGTTTGGTGGACAGAGTCGGCGGGGGCAGGTTTTTTGGGTGTTGCACTGAAAGGGCTGAAGCCTTTGGTGCCACAAGAATTTGGAAAGTACTTACCGTAATGTGTGGAATCGTCGGCGTTGTCAGCAACGCACCTGTGAATCAACTTATTTACGACGCCTTGCTGCTGTTGCAGCACCGTGGCCAGGACGCCGCTGGCATTGCGACCCAGCAAGAACGCAAATTCTTCATGCACAAAGCCAAGGGCTTGGTGAAAGATGTGTTTCGCACTCGCAACATGCGGGCTTTGCCAGGCAATTGTGGTTTGGGCCAGGTGCGCTACCCAACGGCAGGTAACGCCTACAGTGAAGAAGAAGCGCAACCGTTTTATGTCAACGCACCGTTCGGCATTGTGTTGGTTCACAACGGAAACCTGACCAACGCCAAGGCCTTGAAAGACGAGTTGTTCAGTGACGATCATCGCCACATCAACACCGAGAGTGACTCTGAAGTCCTTTTGAACGTGTTGGCGCATGAGATCGAAAAAACCACCCGGGGCCTGCCACTTAAGCCCGCCGATATTTTTGCCGCCGTGGGCAAGGTGCACCGGCGCATTCGTGGTTCTTACGCGGTCATAGCGCTGGTCGCAGGGCACGGGGTATTGGCATTTCGTGACCCCTTTGGCATTCGCCCACTTTGCATGGGCAGAAGCTTTGGTACGAACGGCGACACCGTGGTACTGGCCAGCGAATCTGTAGCTCTGGAAGGCACAGGGCATGCCTTTGACCGCAATATCGAGCCGGGCGAAGCGGTCTTTATTGACTTACAAGGCAAAGTGCATTCTCAGCAATGCGCCGAAGCGCCGCGCTTGAATCCGTGCATTTTTGAATTTGTCTATCTGGCCCGGCCAGACTCTGTGATGGACGGGATTTCGGTTTACCAGGCCCGCTTGAACTTGGGTGAGTCGTTGGCAAAACGGGTGATATCCACCGTGCCGCCCAGCGACATCGATGTCGTCATTCCGATCCCCGAGTCAAGCCGCCCCAGCGCTGCGCAACTCGCCCAACTGCTGGGTTTGCCCTACCGGGAAGGTTTTGTGAAAAATCGCTATGTCGGCCGCACCTTCATCATGCCGGGCCAGTCGGTCCGCAAAAAGTCGGTGCGCCAAAAGCTTAACGCGATTTCAAGCGAATTCAAAGGCCGAAATGTCTTGTTGGTGGACGATTCCATCGTGCGCGGCACCACCAGCCGCGAAATCGTGCAAATGGCGCGGGATGCGGGCGCCCGAAAAGTCTATTTGGCCAGTGCTGCGCCGCCGGTGCGTTACCCCAATGTCTATGGCATCGACATGCCGACCAGCGATGAGCTGGTTGCCCATAACCGCACTGTCGAGCAGATTCGTGAAATCATTGGCTGCGACGCCCTGATTTACCAGGATGTGTTGGGTATGAAAAATTCGATTGGCAAATTAAGCACCAAAATTTCCGACTTTGATGCGTCTTGTTTTGATGGCGTTTACGTGACGGGGGACATCACCTCGGCAGACATTGCGCGGCTCAATGAAAACCGGGTGAACCTTGATGAGCAAGAGGAAGACACCTCGCGTTTGGCTTTGCCTAACGCTTAAGGTGCAAGATCCAACATGAAAACAAGTACCCGTTTTGCCCCTTCTCCCACCGGTTTTATCCATCTCGGTAATATCCGGTCGGCCTTGTACCCGTGGGCGTTCGCGCGTTCGACGGGGGGCGACTTTATTCTGCGCATTGAAGACACTGACGAAGACCGCTCGTCGCAGGCGGCCGTCGATGTGATTCTGGAAAGCATGGCGTGGCTGGGGCTGAACTATGACGAGGGCCCGTTTTACCAAATGCAGCGCATGGACCGCTACAAAGCTGTGTTGGGCGACATGCTTGCGGCTGGGCACGTGTACCCCTGCTACATGAGCGTGGCCGAGTTGGACGCACTGCGTGAGCGCCAAACCCTGGCCAAAGAAAAGCCGCGCTACGACGGCACCTGGCGACCTGAGCCAGGCAAAGTGTTGCCCGAAGTGCCCGCAGGAGTGCCGCCCGTGCTGCGTTTCAAAAATCCTCAAGCGGGCATGGTCGCCTGGGACGACAAGGTCAAAGGGCACATCGAAATCAGCAATGGCGAGCTGGATGATTTGGTGATTGCCCGGCCAGCGCCCTTGGGTGAGATTGGAACCCCCACCTACAACTTTTGCGTGGTGGTCGACGACATGGACATGGCGATCACCCACGTCATTCGCGGGGACGATCACGTCAACAACACGCCAAGACAAATCAATATATT
>JANPCR010000133.1:0-5838 GCA_031431035.1 Rhodoferax sp. | reverse complement strand
GGCTTGTTGGGAATGAGCTTGCTGATGCCGTCGCAAAAGGTGTAGCTCATGTCCAAAACCCGCCCCACATCGCGAATCGCGGCGCGCGCGGCCATGGTGCCAAAGGTCACAATCTGGCTGACGGCTTCTTTGCCATATTTGACCTTCACATAGTCGATCACCCGATCCCGATTGGCCTGGCAAAAGTCAATATCGAAGTCGGGCATAGACACCCGCTCGGGGTTCAAAAAACGCTCAAACAGCAAGTCGTAGTGCAGCGGGTCCAAGTCGGTGATCTTCAGCGAATACGCCACCAGAGAACCAGCGCCGGAGCCACGGCCTGGCCCCACCGGGCAGGCGTTGTTTTTGGCCCAGTTGATGAAGTCTCCAACGATCAAAAAGTACCCTGGAAAGCCCATGTTCAAAATCGTGGTGATCTCAAATTCAAGTCGTTCCAGGTACCGTGGCCGCTCTTTCTGTCGTTGGGTTGGATCGGGGTACAGGTGAATCAAACGCTCTTTCAGCCCCTCATGCGAGGCATAGCGAAAGTAGTTGTCACTGGTCATGCGCTCGCCATTGACCAGTGGCGTCGGAAACTCTGGCAACTGGGGTTTGCCCAACACCAGGTTCAGGTTGCAGCGCTTGGCGATTTCAACCGTATTGGCCAGGGCCGATGGCAAGTCAGCAAACAAAGCGCTTATTTCAGCGGATGACTTGAAGTATTGGTCGCGGGTGAATTTGCGGATTCGCTTTTGGTTGCCCAAAATTTCGCCTTCAGAAATGCACACCCTGGCCTCGTGCGCTTCATAGTCGTCTGGCAGCAAAAACTGGGCGGGGTGGGTTGCGACCACCGGCAAGTTCAACCGGGCCGCCAGGTGCACGGCGCCCGCCACCTGGGCCTCGTCATCGGGGCGGCCCGCGCGTTGAACCTCAATGTAAAAACGGTGCGGAAATATTTGTGCTAATTGCAAGGCCGCCTCTCGGGCGCGGGACTCGTCGCCTTGGGTCAAGGCTTGACCCACAGGGCCAGCGGGTCCGCCTGAAAGCGCAATCAAGCCTTCGTTCAGTGCCTGAAGCCATGCCAGCTTCACGACTGGCTGCGCCTTCACCACATTTTGCGTATAAGCCCTGGCCAAGAGTTCAGACAGGTTCAAATAGCCCTGGGTGCTTTGCACCAGCACCACCATGCGCGAAAACGCAGTTGAATCTGCGCCCAAGCCCTCCAAAACGATTTCAGCACCAATGATGGGCTTGACGCCCTTGCTGCGCGCTTCTTTGTAAAACTTGACAGCCCCAAAAAGATTGCTCAGGTCAGTGATGGCCAACGCGCCTTGGCTATCGGAAGCTGCGCTTTTGACCATGTCATCAATGCGAATGGTGGCATCGACGACAGAAAATTCGGTGTGAGTGCGAAGGTGAACATACATACTTGACATTGTAAGAAGTCGCCATACTTCTCCTCAGAATGGAGTACGGCAAAGGCTTGCCACGACTAAAGTAGGGCGCGACATTGACGCCGCTCTCTGCTAGAGTGACAACAGACTGTTACGTTTGCCTGCTTTTGCCTTTTAAAGCCGCCTTTAAATGCCGCTTCTAAACCCAGGAGATTTCGATGAATCCACTATCCACTGAAGCTTTGACGTCACCCAATGCCAGCAATTCTTGGGGCAGTCGTCTAACCTGGCCCAAAGCGCATCTGGCGTCTTATACTGTGCTGTTAGCGGCTTGCAGTGCACCTGCCACCGCGCCCGACCCAACTCCTGAAAAAGCGGCTGTATCCGCCCCGGCAGCGCCTGCGCCCACGGTGGTGGCTGCACCGGCGCCCGCCGCAGTCGCTCCACCACCGCCCACTGCCCTGCCGCATCAAGAGGCGGTCTTACTCGCGGCCCGGGATTTGTTCAGCAAGGCCCAGCTACCCGCCGGCCAAAATTTCAACCTGGTGATTGACCCCTTGGTAGACGGCTCCACCGGCCTGCAGTCTTTGGCCACCGCTGCGGTCGAAAAACAACTGACTAGCCTAGTGAACAGCGACTTCCCCAGGTTTCAGATCAAACCCTTGAATTCCGCGAACCTGGCCACGGCGCCCTTGGTGTTCATTGGCACCTTCACACCCATCAACCTGCAAGGCAAGGGCTCTGGAGAGCGCGACGCCTACCGCGTATGCTTTGCATTGGCAGACCTCAAAACCGGAAAAATCGTGAGCAAAGGATTTGCCAGGTCGCAAACGGCTGGGGTTGACGCAACACCTCTGCCCTATTTTCAAGATGCGCCGCTGTGGGTGAATGACCGCATCGTCGAAGGCTATATTAAAACCTGCCAAGGCACCAAAGCCGGTGACCCTATCAACCCCGCTTACCTGGACAAGGTGGCTGCCATCGCCGGCATTGACGAGGCTACCAAAGCCTACAACGCCAAGAAATACCCCGAGTCGCTGGCACTGTTCACCTCGCTGTTGCGCACCTCGGCGGGTGACCAGCCCAGAGTCCACACGGGGGTGTATCTGTCCAATCTGAAGCTCGGCCGACGTGACCCCGCCATGCAGGCATTTGGCAAAATTACCAAACAAGGGCTTGATGCACAGCGCCTTGCGGTTAAATTCAATTTCCAGCCCGGTGGGGCCAGTTTTGCCAAAGACAGCAACCCATATGACCGCTGGCTCAAAGAATTGGCGGGCCAATCATCGCTGGCCGCCAAAAATCCAAGTGCCTGTTTTGAAGTAGCCGGGCACACAGGACGCGGCGGCTCAGAACCCATGAACGAGAGAATTTCTTTGCAACGCGCCGAGTACGTCAAGCAGCGCCTTGTCGCTGAAAAGAAAGAGCTGGCCTCCCGCATCAGCACCAAAGGCTATGGCTCAACCGAGGCTTTGGTGGCCACTGGACGAGACGACCCGTCGGATGCGCTGGATCGGCGCATTGAACTGAAGTCGAAGGCGTGCACCTAAGGCACGCCAGAGGCAGGTTGCCAATGAGGGTGACCCGGTTCCTCGCTAGTCTACTGATTGGCGTGTGCGCCCTGCCCGCGTATGCACAACTTCTGCAAACGCCAGCACTGCGCATTGACACTGGTATGCACAGTGCGCCACTTCGCGCATTGGACGTCGACAAAGCGGACCGGTTTGCCGTTACGGCGTCTGAGGATAAAACCGCCCGAATTTGGGATTTGGCCCAGGGGCGCTTGCTACAGACGCTTCGCCCTCCGATAGGGGCCGACAACGACGGCAAACTGTTTGCGGTCAGCATCACGCCCCAGGGCGACGTCGTGGCTGTAGGCGGCTGGTCACCTGACAACGACGTTTACCTGTTTGACCGGGCCAGCGGCACGATGATTCAGCGTATCACTGGTCTGGCCAACACCATCACCAGCTTAAGTTTCTCCCCTAACGGTCAAGTGTTGGCAATTGGCCTGTGGGGGAAAAACGGGGTCAGGCTTTTCGGCACCACCACCACGGCGAGCTGGAGAAACAGTCAAGAGCTTGCCAGCGACTTGCGTTACGACGGCGAGGTTTATGGCGCTCAGTTTTCCAGCGATGGCAAGCGCTTTGCAACCGCGAGTGATGACGGCCTGGTGCGCCTGTACGACGTCAGTCAAAACCGACTTAACGTATTGCAAAGCGCCCGCGTGCCGGGTGGGAACCAACCCTTTGCATTGGCATTTTCCCCAGACACTACTTTGTTGGCCGTGAGTTTCTCTGACAGCGCAGCGGTCGTGGTTTTGCATGCCAACACCTTGAAAATTGCCTATTCGCCCAACATCGATGGCGTTAACAACGGCAGTTTGAATGCGCTGGCGTGGTCTCAAAATGGGCGCGAGTTGTTGGCGGCTGGCACTTGGAAGCGGCCTGACGGGCAGCACGGGTTGAAGCGATGGTCAGACGCAGGACGCGGTAGCGCCACCGAAACCAGTTTGGCAGGCAACAGCGTGGTTGCCCTGCGCACCCTGGCAGACGCTCGCGTGGTTTATGCCGCCACAGACCCCGCCTGGGGATGGCTGAATCCGGCTCACGGTGGCGGCGTGCTGGGCACCAACCATGTTGTGCAAAGCGGTTTGATTGACTTCAGAGGCGCAAGAACTTCCTTCAGATTGGCACCCAACGGCAGCGCCATCGGGTTTGCCGCTAAGCAAATCAGCGGAACAGAAAACGCGGTGGGCTTTGATTTCAAGAATGCCGCTTGGGTTACACCCCAAAACACCTGGCCCGCCGCGCAGTTGACCGGTTCTGGCTTGCAAATTGCTGATTGGCAAGAGGGTTCAGCACCCAAGCTCAATGGCCGAACCCTGGCACTGACGGACAACGAAATTGCCGGTTCTGCGGCTATCGCGCCAGGCGCAAAAGGTTTTGCGCTGGGCACCAGCTTTTATGTTCGCTATTACAAATCTGACGGCACCCTGATTTGGCGTGTGGCGGCCCCCGCAGCCACATGGCAGGTGAATTTGTCAGCCGATGGCCGCTGGCTTGTGGCCGCCTTCAGCGATGGATCGATTCGCTGGTTTCGCACCCGCGATGGTGTGGAGGCGTTGGCATTTTTACCCCATGTCGATCAAAAGCGCTGGGTTGCCTGGACGCCCCAAGGCTACTACGCAGCAAGCCCTGGCGGTGAAGACCTGTTTGGCTGGCAACTGAACCGGGGTGCTTCGGTGGCGGCAGACTTTTTTCCGGGCTCGCGGTTTCGGGCCACCTACTTTCGGCCTGACGTCATTGCCGCCGTCCTGGCCCATGCTGATTTTGATTCTGCTTTGCGCATCGCCAACCAAAACCTGGCGGCCCTGGAGATCGCGCCAGCGCCTCTGCCGACTCCCTTGCCCGCGAGCAGTGGCACCGTTGCGGCCATCGAATTGAAAACACCCCCCGTGCTGACAGTCTTGTCCCCTAAAGACGGGGCCAGCTTTTCAACCCGCGACGTGGTGCTGAGTGTGGCGATTCGCGCACCGGCGGGTTCACCGCCCTTGAGTTTGCGAGCGCGGTTGAACGGCAGCTTGTTTGAACTGCCCCTGGCGTCGGCCACCCAATGGGCCAGTAACCGCAACCTGGTGGTCGAACAAGTTGAATTGGCGTCGGCTTCAGCAGACAAAGCAGGCACAGCCCAAATTCGCTATGAGCAGCGGGTCACCCTGCCAGCACAAGATGTGGAACTGATGCTTTTCGCAGACAACCGCAACGGCTATTCAACGCCCGCGGTGATTCGACTGAAATGGACAGGTGCCGCCAACACTGACTTGCCCGTTGCCGTTTCACCAGCCGCAGCCGCCACCCAAGCCGGGTTGGCCACCGCAGGATTGCCTCCCGCAGTGGCAGCCGCGCCCGACTTTCGCCCCGCCCTTTACATGTTGGCGGTGGGGGTCAGCAAGTACCAAAACGCCAGCATTCAGCTGGGGTTTGCGTCAAAAGATGCCACCGACTTCGTCAACGTGTTTAAGCTGCAAGACAAGCAGCTTTACCGCAAGGTCGAGGTCAAATTGCTGACCGACACCAATGCCAAACGGGATGATATTTTGGACGGATTAGAGTGGATTCGTCGCGAGATGACCTCGCGCGACGTGGGCGTGGTGTTCATGGCGGGCCACGGCGTCAACGACAGCGACGGCGTTTACTACTACTTGCCCCAAGACACCGACCCCGACAAGCTCAAACGCACAGGCGTGATCTTCACCGAGATTCGAAACACCTTGGCCGCTTTGCCCGGCAAGGCGCTGTTTTTTGTGGACACTTGCCATTCAGGCAATGTGCTGGGCACCGGCAGACGCGCTGTCAACAATGATTTGACTGCCGTGGTCAATGAGCTGTCCAGCGCTGAAAACGGTGTGATTGTGTTTGCTGCATCGACCGGGCGCCAAGCGTCTCAGGAATCGGCTGAGTGG
>JANPCR010000132.1:0-5511 GCA_031431035.1 Rhodoferax sp. | reverse complement strand
CAACAGCATTTTGGCGGGCTGCAATCTGACCTGTACGGCGACACCGATTTTGACGGCCACATGTCCGCCAGCCATGCAGGCGACGTGATTTTGACCAAGCTGGAGGCCAACCGCCACCGCGTGCAGCGAAGCAAACAGATGGCCCGCACCAGCAGCGAGGCGTACCTAAAGATTGTCGCCCCTTGGGCTGGCAGCGCCCATGTCAATCAGTCTGGCCGCGAAGCCAGCGCCCAGTCAGGCGGCTGGGTCATTTACGACACCACCGCTGACTATGAAGTCGCCAACCCCGAACGCGTGGAGCACCTGATCGTCATGCTGCCCAAGGCCCAAATGGCCGAGCGCGGCCTGCGTCTGGATGGCCTGATGGCGCGGCACATGGGCGGAACGCAGGGCATATCTCGGGTGGCGCTTGAAACCATGCGCACCACCTACCTTGAGCTACCCCACATGAGCCAAGCCGCCGCCAGCGGTGCGGGCGAATTGATCAAGCAACTGGTGCAACTGTCTTTGATGGAGATGTCGGGCCAAGAAACCGCCAACACCCAGCGCCTGAGCCTGCGCGACCGTATCAAAACTCACGTCAGCCAGCACCTGAGCGACCCGGCGCTGTCGGTAGACGCCATTGCCAAAGCGCTCAATTGCAGCCGCCGCCACCTGTACAACGCGTTCGAGGGCGAAGGCGAATCCATCGCTGCCTACGTGCAGCGCCAGCGCATGCAGGCCTGCGTGCGCGATTTGCAAATGCAAGGCGAGCATGCCCGGCCCATCACCGACGTGGCTCTGACTTGGGGCTTTGGCAACCTGTCGCACTTTAGCCGTGTGTTTCGCGAGCACACGGGCGTGAGTCCGACCGAGTTTCGCCACACCTGGCAAATCCGGCCACCAGCCTGACCCGCACTTGACTGGCAATGTTTTGCAGAGGGTTTAAAGTGGACTAACCCATTTTTCAACCCGTTCTGGAGCAAGCCCATGAAAATCCCATCCCTCAAAGAAGTTGTCAGCGCCGAAGAATGGAAACTGCGCGTGGACCTAGCCGCGTGCTACCGGCTGGTGGCCGCCTATGGCTGGAGCGACTTGATCTTCACCCACATCTCTGCGCGCATCCCCGGCCCGGATCATCACTTTTTGATCAACCCCTACGGACTGATTTTTGACGAAATCACTGCATCCAGCCTGATCAAAATCGACCAAAGCTGCAACAAATTGAGCGAGTCGCCCTACCCGGTCAACCCGGCGGGCTTCACGATTCACAGCTGCATTCACGAAGTGCGCGAAGACGCAGGCTGCGTGCTGCACACCCATTCCCGCGCGGGCGTGGGCGTGAGCGCGCAAAAGGGCGGTTTGCTGCCGGTCAGCCAACAATCTACTGTCATTTTGAACAGCATTGCCTACCACGACTATGAGGGCATTGCCCTGTACGCCGAAGAAAAGCCGCGCCTGCAGGCAAGCTTGGGCAGCGCCCACAACCTGATTTTGCGCAACCACGGCCTGCTGACCATCGGTGCGACGATTCCCGACGCGTTTTTGACAATGTATTTCTTGGAGAGCTCTTGCCGCATTCAAATCGACGCGCAAGCCGGTGGCGAGGTCAACCTGATTGGCCATGCGCCCATGGAAGCCAACAAAAACGCCATGAAAATGGCGACCGCCGGACAAAGTGCCGCCAACTTGGCCTGGCCAGCGCTGCTGCGCAAGCTGGATCGTGAGAACCCTGGGTATGCGGTTTAGTTGCGCTGTGTAAATGCCTGACACAGCTGCTATTATTTATATAGCAAACTATACATATAATTCGAGAGCTAGAGGCCTATTTCAATAAGAAATTAGCTCAGCCAAGTAATTTTGGCTGTTTGGAGGCCATTTTTACCACAAATGTGGTAAAAATGGCTCAATTTGTGCCCGAACCCAACCTGTAGCCCATGCGACAAGCCCCAGCTTGATTTCTGGCCCAGCGCACCCACCTCTCTCAAAGCCAAGGCCAATCAACCAGGTTAATCAACCGGACCACTCAGCCGGGCCAGTCACTTGGCACTTTGCCAAACGCTACTTCAAACAAACAAGTCTGTTTTTAAATAGCATTGCAGCTGATCCGTTTTTATCCGCCGCCCTTTTGGGCATCCATCCTCGTGCCTTCAACAAGGCCAACCACTTCAAGGATTCCACATGAAACTCTATTACTCCCCTGGTGCTTGCTCACTCTCGCCTCACATCGCTTTGCAAGAATCCGGCCTGAAATTTGAAGCCATCGCCGCTCCTACCAAAACCCACAAACTGCCCGATGGCAGCGACTTTTACGCCGTCAACCCACTGGGCTACGTGCCATTTTTGGTGCTGGACGATGGCCGCACCTTGCGCGAAGGCCCCGCCATCGTGCAGTACATCGCCGACCAGGTGCCCGCTAAAAACCTGGCCCCCGCCAACGGCACGTTTGAGCGCGCCAAGCTGCAAGAAATGCTCAATTTCATTGGTACCGAGCTGCACAAAGGCTTTGGCCCGCTGTTCAACCCGGCCACCCCGGCCGAATACAAAACCATGGCAATTGCCAAAGTGCAAGAACGCCTGAAGTTCACCGACAGCGAGCTCGCTGGCAAACAGTACGCCTTGGGCGACCACTACAGCGTGGCCGACGGCTACCTGTTCACCGTCACCAACTGGGCGCAGTACGTCGGTATTGACCTGGCCCCTTACCCCAACCTGGTAGCCTACCGCGCCCGCGTGGCCGCCCGCCCCGCCACCATTGCCGCCATGACCGCTGAAGGCTTGATCAAGGCATGAAGTCACTGTTCAGCCCCGTTCAGGTCGGTGCCATGCAGTTGGCCAACCGCATAGTCATGGCCCCGCTCACGCGCAACCGCGCACCCGGCGCCTTGCCCACCGCGCTCATGGCCACGTACTATGCGCAGCGTGCTGACCCGCACACCGGCGCGGGGCTGATCGTGACCGAAGCCACTGCCATCAGCCACCAAGGCCAAGGCTACTCCGACGTGCCAGGCATCTGGTCGGCCGAACAAGTGGCGCTGTGGCGCAAAACGACAGATGCAGTTCATGCCGCAGGCGGCAAAATCGTCATGCAACTGTGGCACGTGGGCCGCGTCTCGCATGTCGATTTGCAGCCTGAGGGCGGCGCACCCGTGGCCCCGTCTGCCATCACCGCCAAAACCAAAACCGTGCTGATCAAAGACGGCGTGCCCGGCTTTGTCGCCACCTCAGCCCCGCGCGCCCTGCGCACGGACGAGCTGCCCGGCATCGTGCAAGACTACGCCCAAGCGGCGGCCAACGCAATCGCCGCTGGGTTTGACGGCGTTGAAGTCCACGCAGCCAACGGCTATTTACTGGATCAATTCTTACGCAGCGGCTCGAACCAACGCACGGATTCCTACGGCGGCTCCATCGAGAACCGCGCCCGGCTGCTGGTCGAGGTCATGACAGCCATCGCCCAAGAAATCGGCGGCAACCGCACTGGCATTCGCCTCTCGCCAGTCACGCCCGCCAACGACGCGCAAGACCCGCACCCGCAGCCGCTGTTTGAGCACGTGGTGCGCCAACTCGGCCCCCTGAATCTGGCGTTTTTGCACATCATTGAAGGTGCCACTGGTGCCGCCCGCGATTTCCAGCAAGGCGACACCCCGTTTGACTACGCCGCCCTGCGCGCCGCCTACGCCCAAGCCGGTGGCGCAGGCGCGTGGATGGTCAACAACGGCCTGGACAAAGCCCTTGCCCAAGCCGCCCTGCAAAACGGTGCCGGCCTGGTCGCCTTCGGCCGCCCCTTCATCGCCAACCCCGACCTCACGCGCCGCCTTCGCGAAGACGCGCCCTTGAACGAGGGCAACCGTGCCACGTACTACGGTGGTGGGGCCGAGGGGTATACCGATTACCCGGCGTTGGCTGCGGCTGAAGCGTCAGCCTGAACCCTACCGCGTCTGTGGCACTTAACTGCCGCAGGCGCAGAGGGCGAATTGGGGTCAGATCGCAATATCGCTGCGAAGCACCCGCAGGGCGAGCCAACGGCGAGGCGATTTTGGGCTCTGACCCCAATTTGACCGCTGCGCCGAACCATCTGCAGCACGCAACGACGCCGCCGCCGCACAACTCGTTGCGCTGGGACAAATGCAGTTATGTCTGTCGTTTTACGTGCTTCGAGGCAGCGACAGACGAGAGCGAGCGCCACTGCGGTGACTTATATGTATTTTTTAAGCAGCACGACCGATTTTTTTCAGCAGATTTTCGGGATACATTGAGCTATGCGTCAAAACTCTTGGCGTCGATATTCCATAGTCTCATGAACGCACTTTTCCACTATTGCAACACCGACACCTTTGTTGCAATGCTACATGGACGATCAATCTGGCTATCTTCCGTCAGCCTTTCAAATGACACGATGGAAGGGCGACTGGTCAATCACACGCTTATGCTTCTGGCACAACGCGATAATCTGGATATAGCCACCCAGGATCGACTTAAAGAGAGCGTTGGTTTCATTGAGGACATGTTCGACGGGCTTGGCTTTTGTTTGTCCGAGGATGGCGACCTCCTAAGTCAATGGCGGGGTTATGCAGACGATGCCCGCGGTGTTTCGGTCGGGTTTGGGCGAGACTATTTGTATAAACTCGCTGAGGCAAGTAAGGGGCAAGATGCTCCTGGATTTGCATTGCACAAGGTTGAATATGAACCCGATGTGCACAAAGCCAAGGTAGAGCCCACGTACCAAGAGTTACGCCAACTTATCGATGCCGGGGCCTTCAAATTTCCTGGGATCCTGCACCTGCTCGACAGCCGGACTGCGCAAGAAATTGCGGAGGAAGACGACCGAATTAAGAAAGCCCGGAGCATGCTATTTTTAAAGCTCTTGGAATTGTTTCCACATCTTTTTTCGCTAAAAAAATTGGCGTTCAAAGAAGAGAGAGAGTGGCGCTTGGTCTCGACTCTTGTTCGCGACGGGTCAGACACATGTCTCTTTCGGTCAGCTCGAAATAGAGTGGTTCCCTACAGGTCCTACGCACTTCACGAGCTGGAACCCCCTTCAATCGTGGAGGTTGTTTTGGGCCCCAAGCACGAAACACCCGTCAAGGTAGTTCAGTCCATGCTAAAAATTAATGGTTTTGGTGAAGTTGCGGTAAGGCGCTCAGAGGCCACTTATCGATAGATTTCTGTTCAGTCAACATTGATTTACAACTTCAATATTGCCTCTTCTTTTTCCGCAAATATAGAGACTGTTTCTGTACATTTTCAGATAGCTGGAGGCTAGTTGACCTGCAAACCAACTCCCCACCGCATTTTGTTCACCCCCAACCTGAGCCCCCGCAGCGCCACTAGCGCTCGTTTGTCGCAGCCTCGAAGCACGTAGCGGTCAGGGTCTGGGGGCTGCGAAGCAGACCGACAGAGTCGCGCATGTTTGAGCAAAGCGAGTTTGCGCGACGGCCCGGACTGCGAGTCCTGCAGATGGTCGCCCGAAGGGTCTACGACAGTTGAGCGCCAGCGGCGTTGCGAGGGTTCAGGCCAGCGGCCTAACCAAGA
>JANPCR010000131.1:0-1765 GCA_031431035.1 Rhodoferax sp. | reverse complement strand
TAGGCCGCGCACCCGCAGGCGATGCCGCAACCGCGCTCCTGCGCCTGGAAATGGCCGCTGAAGTGCCCACCCCGGCAGAGCACATCAGCGCCCGGCGGGCCTTGCAGTTGCAGTTGCTCACGCGGCGCAATGACCCGCCCCCGGCTGAAACCTGGGCGGTCGACACCACAGCAATTTTGGCAAGCGGCTTCAATGCAGACCATGCCCGGCGTGTGCAAAACGCCTTGAAAGTGCTGCTAAAGCCGTAAAACTCCGTTACAGATTGCGTGCAAACGTGATGAAATGTAGTTTTGGAGAACTGCATGGACTCGGTCGAAGACCTGCTTAAGCGCCTGGAACGCCTCAACGGCATCGGGGTGTCACTGTCGAAAGAACGTGACATCACCCGCCTGCTTGAGACCATTTTGTTGGCCGCCAAAACGATCACCAACGCGGACGGCGGCACCCTTTACCGCACCACCGAAGACGGCGCGGCGCTGCGGTTTGAGATTTTGCGTACCGATTCGCTGAACATCGCCATGGGTGGCACATCGGGTGTGCCGATCAACTTTCCGAATCTGCCGCTCAAAAACGACGCAGGCGCGCCCAATGACTCGCTGGTGGCGGCTTATTCGGCCATTCACAACCAGACCGTCAACATCAAAGACGCCTACACCGAGGCGAATTTCGACTTTTCAGGCACGCGGCGGTTTGACGAGCGCACGGGTTACCGCTCGCAGTCTTTCCTGTCGGTACCCATGAAAGACCACGAAGGCGAGGTGATTGGCGTTTTGCAATTGATCAACGCCAAGCACCCAGAAACCGGCAAGGTTATGGCGTTTTCATTGGCAGACCAAAGTCTGGCTGAATCGATGGCCTCGCAAGCTGCTATCGCCCTGACCAACCGCTTGCTGATGACCCAATTAGAGGAGCTGTTTGAGTCCTTCATCAACCTGATCAATCTGGCCATCGATGAAAAATCGCATTACACGGGCGGCCATTGCCAGCGGGTTCCAGCCTTGACCATGATGCTGGCCGAAGCCGTGAACGCGACGGTGGACGGGCCGCTGGCGGCCTTCACCCTGACTGACCGCGACCGGTACGAGCTCAAAATTGCGGGCTTGCTGCACGACTGCGGCAAAATTACCACCCCCGTGCACGTGGTGGACAAAGCCACCAAGCTGCAAACCCTGTTTGACCGCATCGAACTGCTGGACACGCGGTTTGAAGTGCTGAAACGCGACCGCGAAATCGAAGCGCTGCGCCAGCAACTGGCCCTGCGAACGCAGAATGACGCCCCTGCTGAGGCCCGCATTGCCAAAGAATCGCGAAAAAAAATCGACGCACTGAACGCCGACCGCGAGTTTCTGCGGGCCGCTAACAAGGGCAGTGAAGCCATGCCCGAGGCGTCCATTGCCCGCATTCGCGACCTTGGCCACAACCTGACCTGGCGCAATGGCGACGGCGTGAAAACCGAGTTTTTGAACGCCAATGAGCTGGAAAACCTGACCATTCGCGCGGGCACGCTGACGTCTGCCGAGCGCAACATCATCAACCACCACATTGTGGCCACCATCAAAATGCTGGAGCAATTGCCATGGCCCAAGCACCTCAAGCGCGTACCAGAGTACGCGGGCGGCCACCATGAGCGCATGGACGGCAAAGGCTACCCCAAGGGTCTAACCCGCGACCAAATGTCAGTTCAGGCCAGGTCGATGGGCATTGCCGATATTTTTGAGGCTTTGACCGCCAGCGACCGCCCTTACAAACCGGGCATGAAGCTGTC
>JANPCR010000130.1:0-9780 GCA_031431035.1 Rhodoferax sp. | reverse complement strand
CCATGGTGTGCATGGGAATGTCTTTGTCTGCGCCCAATTTGTCCAATTGCTTGCGAGTCTGGGTTTTGTAAAACGCAGCAACACCCGCGTGGGTGGCGGGTGCAAACATGGTCAGCATGCCGTTGTTGGCAATGCCCGCCGCAGCGCACAAGGCGGCGGCAAAGTGCGGTTCCAGCGCGGCCACCGCCACCCGGCCGTCTTTGCAGGCGTACACCCGGTAGCCTGCGTGGGCACCCCCTACGCTGCCGCCAATGTCTGTGGGCCCGCGGGCACCTGGTGGGCGGGTGAGGCCCCAAGTGCGGGGCAAAGCCAGGTAGGCCGCAGCATCAGCCAACGCCACCTCAATGAAAACGCCCTGGCCTTTGGTTTTTTGGGTGATCACGGCCTTCAAAATCGCTTCGCTCGCCATCAATGAGCCGCCCATGTCGGCGTACAAGGTTGGTGGCAAGTCCAAGCCGTTGACCAAGCCATTGTCGGCCAAATAGGTCAAATCGTGCCCTGGTTCTTCGGCTCGCGCCCCGGGTGCGCCCACGATGGCGACTTGCGACAAGTTGGGGTACATCTTGTGCAGCGCCTTCCATTCCAGCTTGAGCTTGGTCAAGGCAGATGGGCGAAACGATGTCAACAGCACGTCGGCTTTGGCCAATTCGCGGTGCACGGCTTTTTGGCCTTTGTCGGTTTTCAGGTCAGCGCTGACCACGCGCATGCCTGCGTGCAGTTGCGCATAAGTCGATTTGTTGTAAAAGCCCATGGGGTCGCCTGGGGTGCCGGGTGGCATGCCTGCGGGTGCCGGTGGCTCCAGCTTCACGCAGGTCGCCCCCATGTCGTGGCAGCGCCAAAACGCGGCTGGGCCTGGCATGTTGAGTGCCAGGCTTAAAATTCGAATGCCTTTTAACGGCTTCAGGGGCTTCAGGGTTTTAACGAGGGCAGGGGCCGGGGCAGGGCGATTCGAGGTGTCGGTCATGGTGGGTGGTAGCGTCGGGCTGATTGAGGGCGGCGATATGCAAGCCCTGCACGAACCATGATATCGGTGTTTTCAATGCCAGCCGTCGCCGATGCGAAAGGCTGCGGGTGCGCCAATTGGCTTCAACTCAAAGGCAGGCCCACATAATTTTCTGCCAATGTTGTGGATGCGGCCTGCGAATGCACCAGGTAGTCCAGCTCGGCTTCCTGCATTTTTTGCCCAAAGCCTTCGGAGTCGGGAAAACGGTGCATCAGCGTGGTCAACCACCATGAAAATCGCTCCGCCTTCCAGATGCGCCGCAATGCCTTCGCTGAATAATCGTCAATGCCAGCAGATGACCTGTCGCCATAAAACTCAATCAGCGCGCTGGACAGAAACTTCACATCACTGGCGGCCAGGTTCAAGCCCTTGGCCCCCGTGGGCGGCACGATGTGGGAAGCGTCGCCCGCTAAAAATAGGTGGCCAAAACGCATGGGTTCCGCCACAAAGCTGCGCAGCGGGGCGATGCTTTTCTCGATGCAGGGGCCGGTGACGATGGCCTCGGCCAAAGCCGGGTCAATGCGGCGACGCAGCTCGTCCCAAAAGCGCTGATCGCTCCAGTCTTGCACCTTGTCGTCAATGGGGCATTGCACGTAATACCTGCTTCGGGTGAGGCTGCGCATTGAGAGCAAGGAAAATCCACGCGGGCTGTTGCCATAAACAATCGCATGGGGCGACACGGGCGGCACGTCGGCCAGCACCCCCAGCCACCCAAATGGGTAAACTTTTTCGAATTCGGTGACGGCACCTTTGGGCACGCTGGCGCGGCACACACCGTGAAAGCCGTCGCAACCGGCGATGAAGTCGCAGGTCACCTCAACCGTTTGGCCGTCTTTCTGGTAGGTCACACGGGGGTTTTTGCCGTCAAAATCGTGAATGCTGACATTGGCCGCTTCGTACACTGTGGGCAAGCCCGCGGCGGTGCGCGCTGCCATCAGGTCGTGGGTGACCTCGGTCTGGCCATAGGCCGTTACAACCTTGCCCCGCGTCAGACCCTGCACATCAATGGGGTGGCGAGTGCCCGCAAACACCAGCTCAATGCTGTGGTGCACGATGCCCCCGGCCTGCACGCCCGCACCTACACCGGCTTCGTGAAGCAAGTCGACCGTGGTTTGCTCCAAAATGCCCGCGCGAATGCGGCCCAGCACGTAGTCCGGGCTTTGGCGCTCGATGATGATGGCATCAACCCCTGCCTTGTGCAAGAGCGCTCCGAGCAAGAGTCCGGAAGGGCCCGCGCCGATGATGGCAACCTGTGTTCGCATGTGTGCTCCTGTGGGAATGCGTTGAGCTTAAATTCGTAAAGTCACCTTGGGCGCTATCATTCATTCGTACTGCGCGGTGATTGCGCTGTTTGTGCGATAAACGCGCAATTGTTGAACCGCGTGCGCCGCAGTGAAGCCCTGATTTCCTGAACCCTGAACCCAATGCGCTGGATCGCAATAGCCAACTGATGACCATCGCCAAAGCAGATTTGATTGAAGGCATGGCCAAAGGCATGGCCGTGCTGGAGAGTTTTGACACCGAGCGCCAGCGGCTCAACGCGACGCTGACTGCCGAACGCGCTGGTTTGACCCGGGCCGCAGCCCGTCGCCACTTGCTTACGTTGGCGCATTTAGGCTACTTGGAAACCGATGGCAGTTATTTTTGGCTCTCGGCGAAGGTGCTGCGGTTTTCAGGCAGCTATTTGGCCTCTGCCCGCTTGCCACGTGCCTTACAGCCCACGCTGAACCGCCTGGCAGTGCAAGCTCAAGAGTCTTTTTCAGCAGTGGTACTGGACGCGGATGAAGTTGTGATCGTGGCGCGCAGCGGCAACGACCGGGGCGCTTCCATACCGGGTAGCGGGCGGGTGATTGCCTACGGTCTGCACATGGGGGCCCGGCTGCCTGCACATGCGACGTCCACCGGGCGGGTGTTGCTGGCTGCCAAAACCAAAACTGCCTTCACCGTCTGGATGAAAGGCCGCCACCTGAATCGCCTGACGCCGCTGACCACAGTCAATGCCAAGCCATTTCGCGCCATCATTGACCAAGTCCGAAAGGATGACTTTTGCATCGCCAGTGAGGAACATGAGCTGGGCGTGCATGCGCTTGCCGTACCGCTGCGCAATACCAAAGGCGTGACCGTAGCCGCGCTGAATGTGGTGGCATCTCACACCCGCCTGTCCACACAGGCCATGCAGCGGGATCTGCTGCCTATGATGTTTGAAGCTGCGCGTGAGCTACGTCCACTCCTTTAGGGCGTCAAACCCCCAAGTGCTGTTCCAAAATTTCGGGTTTGCCAATGAGTTCGGCTGAACTGCCATCAAAAACCACCTGGCCTTTGACCAAAATCACGTTGCGGGTGCTGATTTGAGTGACGTGTTTCCAGTTTTTGTCGACAATCACGCTGCTGATGCCGCTTTCACGAATCAGCCCGCAAATGCGCCAAATCTCGCGAGCGATCAGCGGGGCTAGGCCTTCGGTCGCTTCATCGAGGATCAGCACGTCGGGGTTGGTCATCAATGCGCGGCCAATCGTCAGCATTTGCTGTTCACCACCGCTCAGTTGCTGGCCGCCGTGGCCCAGGCGTTCTTTCAGGCGCGGAAAAGTGTCAAGCACGCGGTCATAGTTCCAGTCCAACTGGCGCTTTGCCCGCTCGCGGGCGGTATCGCTCGTACCTGCGCGTGCGGCCATCACCAAATTTTCTTGCACGCTCAAATTGCCAAATATGCCCCGGCCTTCAGGTACATAAGCGACGCCCAAGCGTGCCACTTCAAACGGCGCGTGTCCCGTCGTATTTTTGCCCATCACAAGCACTTCGCCGGAGCGCGGCGCAACCAGGCCCATGACGCTTTTCAGCAGTGTGCTTTTGCCCATGCCGTTGCGCCCCATCAGGCCAATGGTTTCGCCGGGCGCGACGTGGAAGTTCAAGTCACGCAAGATGTGGCTGGCACCGTAAAAGGTGTTGATGCCTTTGGCGTCAACCAGCATGTTCAGTGCTCCTCGCCCAGGTAGGCCGCTTGCACTTTTGAATCAGCCCGAATTTCAGAAGGCGTGCCGCTGGCAATCACCTGCCCGTTGACCATCACAGTCAGGTGATCAGCCAGCGCAAACACGGCATCCATGTCATGCTCGACCAGCAGCATGGCGTGGTCTTTTTTCAGCTTGAGCAGCAGCGCCACCATCGCTTCGGCTTCAGCAACGCCCATACCCGCCAAGGGCTCATCCAGCAACAAAACTTGCGGTTCAGTGGCCAGGGTCATGGCAATTTCAAGCTGGCGCTGTTCGCCGTGGCTGACGGTTCCGGCAATCGCGCTTTGTTTGCCTTTCAGCCCTGTCAATTCTATGGCTCGGGCGGCGCGCTCATAAGCGGCGCTGGCTCGGTGACTTTGTTGTCTGGTATCGGACAACCAGATCAGCGGGTTCCAGGCGTGCTGTCGTTCGCGCGATTGCGCGGCAAGGCGCACGTTGTCCCACACGCTGAACGGTAAAAAAATATTGGTCTTTTGGTAACTGCGCCCCAGACCTTCGCGCGACATTTTTTCAGGCGACCACCCGGTGACGTTGCGGGCACCCAGTGCCACTTGGCCACTGGTCGGGGCCAAGTCGCCACTGAGCAAATGGGTGAGGGTGGATTTGCCTGCGCCATTGGGGCCAATTACGGCGTGAATGCGGTCGCGCCAGAGGTCAACCGACACGTCATTGACGGCAGCAAGCCCGCCAAAGCGTTTGGTCAGGCCCTGCGCCGACAGAAGCACTTCAGGCGTCATGATCGCCCCCACGCCGCTTTGAAAAATGTTCTACCAAGCCCAAAATGCCGCGCGGCGCAAACAGCACCAGCAGCACGATGAAACTGCCCATCCAAAGCTGCCAGTGCTTGCCCAGATTCACGCCGCCCACCGTGGGCAGGCCTTTGAAAATATCCAGCACTACCTCAAACGCAAAAGCGCCCACGATGGCCCCGGCAAAATTTCCCATACCGCCCAAAATCACCATCATGATGGCGTGCGCACTCATGTGAAAACCCATCAACTCGGGGTTGATGTAGCCCGACTGTGCGCCCCACAAATAGCCAGCCAACCCAGCCAAGGCGCCCGCCAAAGTGAACGCGGTGAGCTTGTAGCCAAAAGTGCCAAAACCCATGGCGCGCATTCGGTGTTCGTTCACGCGGATTCCTGCGAGCGCGCGACCAAATGGGCTCCAGAGCAGGCGACGCAAAAAGGCGTAAACCAGCAGCAGCAGCGCCAGTGTGAGGTAGTAAAACGTGGCCTTGTTGTCCAGGTTCCACCAGGCAAACGGAGTCCAGCCGAACAGCGATGCGTCGGGCTTGAAGTTGATGTAAAGACCGTCAGAGCCGCCCAGCGCCTTGTTGTCAAAGAACAAAAAGAACACCATTTGCGCAAACGCCATGGTGACCATGATGAAGTAAATGCCGTGGGTGCGCACCACCAAAAAGCCAATCACCAAGGCCGCCAAACCTGACGCTAAAACTGCAGCGGGCAGCGTCCACCACAGGCTGACGGGCGAGCCCTGGGGTGTTAAAAAAGCCAGCGCATAACCAGCCAGGCCAAAGTAGGCCGCGTGCCCCAAGGACACTAGGCCCGTTACGCCTTGCAGCAAATCAAGACTCATGGCAAAAATCGCCAAAATCATCATCCGCGTGACCATTTGGGTGTAAAAGTCGCTGCCCACAAATGGAAACACAAGCAGCGCAATCAGCCCCAAGGTCAGCACCACCTGGATGCTGCGCGGCAGAATCTCCAGATTTGATTTTGTCGCGCTCATGCTTTGAACAATCCTTCAGGCTTCCAGAGCAGAACTGCCGCCATCAACATGTACACCAACATGCCCGACACCGACGGCAGTAGCACCTTGCCAAAAGTGTCTACCAGCCCAACTAACAGCGCCGCAATCAATGCGCCGCGCACCGACCCAATGCCACCGATCACTACCACTACAAAACACATGATCAAGACCGAAGAACCCATGTTGGGGTAGACGCTGGACACGGGCGCCGCAATCATGCCGGCCACAGCGGCCAAGCCGACGCCCAGGGCAAAAACGACGGCGTGAATCAGTTTGATGTTGATGCCCAAAGCTCCCGCCATGTCATGGTTGAACGCCCCAGCGCGAATTTTCATACCCAGTTTGGTTTTGGAAATCAGCAAGTACAAGCCCAGCGCCAGCGCAATGCAAACTGCCGACATAAAAAGCCGGTACACCGGGTAGGACAAATTGTCAGTCAGCGCGATGGAAGCGCCCAAGGCTTGCGGCACGGTGACGCCATGCACGTCATCACCCCAGACGATGGAACGCAGCTCTTCAAAAATGTAGATCAGACCAAAAGTCAGCAGCACTTGGTCTAAATGATCGCGCTGGTAAAAATGGCGAAACAGCAGCCATTCAAGCGCCAGGCCAAACACCACAGACAGCATCACGCCTACCAAAATTGCCAAAGTTAAGCTGCCAAAGTAGGCGCTTAAAGAATAGGCGAGGTAGGCGCCGAGCATGTAAAAACTGCCATGCGCCAGATTGACCACGCCCATGATGCCGAAAATCAACGTCAGCCCGGCGGCCAGCATGAACAGCAACAGACCATATTGGACGCTGTTGAGCAGTTGAATCAGAAAGGTCGCGAAGTCCACAATAGCGCTTGGTTTGAGTCGATACCAGATCAGGCTGGACGGCGAACGACGAGCAACAGCGCACCCATGCCGGCAAACAGGCTGCCCGACAAGCGGTTGAACCAGCGCGCCCGCCCTGGGCGACGCAGCCACGGCGCCAAGCGCGCAGCAAACACGCAGCACAGGCTGAGCACTGAAAATTCGCAAACCACGAAGGTCACCGCCAAAATTGCAAATTGCGCGGGCCAAGACTGGTTAGGGTTGATGAATTGCGGAAAAAACGCCGCAAAAAACAAAATAGCTTTGGGATTGCTGGCACCCACCAGCCAACCCTGCCAATAGAGTGCCCGGGCGGATGTCGCCGATCGTTGGTCGATGGCGTCGTCAGCCACTGCAAACACGGCCCGGTCGGCATGGCGAAAGCTGCTGATTCCCAAAAAGATCAAGTAACCGGCGCCCAACACTTTGAGCACGGTAAACGCTGTGTCGGACGCGGCCAACAGCGCCCCCAAACCCATGCTGGACAACAACATGATGCCCAACACGGCGGTGACGCTGCCAGCCGACGACACCAGCGCCCGCTCTGTGCCGTGGCGGGCTGCATTGGTGATGCTCATCAGCATGGTGGGGCCAGGTGTGAGCACCAGGACGGCCACAGCGGCCAGGTAGAGGAGGTAGGTGGTGATGGACATTGAAATAGTGCAGGGCAGGCAGCGGGCAAATGCAGGGCAGATTCAAGAAATCGGCGCTGGGCGACCAGGCAAGTCAAGCTGAAAAAAAAGGAGGCCTCGGGCCTCCCTGGCGGCTGGCAAGCTAAGTTTAGGCCATCTTGCAGCCAGCGCCGCTGTCAGCCAAGCCTTTGGCGGCAACGCCCAGCACCTTGTTCTCTTTGTTTTCAACAACGCGCAAGTAAATGTCTTGCACCGGGTTGTGTGATTTGCTCATGGTCCATTTGCCACGCGGGCTGTCAATGCTGGCGGATTCCAGCGCTTTGTACAGCGCAGCCTTGCTCGACAAATCGCCTTTGACGGCGTTCGCGCCTTGCACCAGCAGCAGGCCCGTGTCGTAGCCTTGCACGGCGTACACGTCGGGCTGAAGGCGGTAGGTTTTGGCGTAGGCCAAGCGAAACGCCTGGTTGCGAGGTGTGGCCAAAGAATCGCTGTAGTGCAGGGTGGTCATGACACCGTCGGCTGCGGGGCCAGCGGCTTCCAGCACGCCTTCTGTCAAAAAGCCGGAGCCGTACAAGGGGATTTTGTCTTTCAGGCCAGCCGCTGCGTAATCGCGCATGAATTTGGCCGCACCGCCACCGGCAAAGAAGCAGGCCACAGCGTCAGGTTTGATGGACGCGATTTCGGTCAGCAACGCCTGGAATTCGACGTTGGGGAAGGGCAAGCCGAGTTCTTTGACAATGGTGCCGCCCGCTGCGGTGTAGCTTTCTTTGAAGCCTTCAAACGCCTCATCGCCCGCTGCGTATTTCCAGGTGATCCAGACGGCTTTCTTGTGGCCTTTGGCGATCATCGCCTGGCCCAAGGCGCGTGTGGGTTGCGAGTTGCTGAACGACGTGCGAAACACATTGGGCGCACATTGGCTGCGGGTGGCGGCGTGAACGCCTGCATTCGGAATCAGACTCAAAACGCCGGAATCGCGTGCGACTTTGTGAATGCCCATTTGCACGCCGGAATGCACGGTGCCGACCAGCACATCAACCTTGTCGCGCTGCACCAGCTTGTTGGCGTTTTCAATGCCTTTGGAGGGCTCGGACTCGTCATCGACCTTGAAATATTCAATCTCGCGCCCGCCCAGCTTGCCACCTTGCTCGGCAATGGCCATGCGAAAGCCGTTTTCAATGGCGACACCCAATTGGGCGAACGTACCGGTGTAGGGCAGCATCAAGCCGACACGAATTTTGTTGGATTGGGCGCGGGCGATTTCAGGCAGCAACAAGCTGGTGGATGCGGCACCGATCAGGGCGGCGCTGCGGGACAGGACGAGGCGACGTGTGGACATTGTTTTTCCTTTATGGGGTTGGCTTGCGGAAATATAATTCATTTTTTGGGGGATTTGGATCTGGAAAACCCTTGGGGTTGGTTTGTTTTTAGTTTTTGGTTGGTTGTAGACCGAGCGAGGGAGTTGGTTTTTGTTGGAATATTCTGCAATATAGTGCTCAAATCTTTGACTTGCGATTAAGTTGGGATTGAGTTGCGATTGAATTTGCGGTCTTATTGAGGGGTGTCGGGGCTTTTGGGATTGCGCTTTTCAGCGGGGATTGCCGGGTCTCGCCCCGGCGGGCGACTCACTTGTTCTTTGCTTCGCCAAAGAAAAGTAAGCAAAAGAAAGGCGACCCGACTGTCTGGGTCCCTACGCTTGCGCTTCGGGCAACTTGCGGTGCTCGAATTCAGCGGGGGCTTGCTCAAACTCGCTGCGCTCAAACAGTCGCAAGCCCTGATCCGCTGAATTCTGCGCTCCTCAGCCCAGCCTGGACGGGGGGGTCCAGGGGGGCAAACTGCCAAACTGCCTAACTTCCGAACAGCCTAACTTCCGGCCTCTGAACTTCCGTATCGCCGAACTTCCAGTTATCCGGATTTACGATTTCGAATTTCATGCGATCCAAAAATCAAGGCGGTTTTGCTTTATGCGAGGCGAAATGCGGCTTGAAATGCCAAAAACCGCAAAAATGCCATCCAAATACCCAATTTGGGTATATTGAGTGTCAAAATTGTCTTTTTGGCCAAAATTCGAATCAAATAGGCCTCTAGCTCTCGAATAATATCAATAGTTTGCTATATATATTATAGCAATTTGACGCCCTATGAATACAACCAAATTTGAATCAATCTGACCGTAATTTCCCACTACGCAGCCAAGGACGCGCCAAGGCGCGTCAGAGTGGGCTTGGCAATCCGGAAGTTGGCAGTATGCCCCCAGAAGTCCAGAAGTCCAGAAGTCCTGCCCCCGTACCCGCACCCCCCCGTTCAGGCTGGGCTGAGGAGCACAGAATTCAGCGGATCAGGGCTTGCGACTGTCTGAGCCGTAGGCGAGTTTGAGCAAGACCCCGCTGAATTCGAGCACCGCAAGTTGCCCGAAGCGCAGCGCAGGGACCCAGACTGTCGGGTCGCCTTTCTTTTGCTTACTTTTCTTTGGCGAAGCAAAGAACAAGTGAGTCGCCCGCCGGGGC
>JANPCR010000129.1:0-7630 GCA_031431035.1 Rhodoferax sp. | reverse complement strand
TTCACATGGTGTTCGATGGACATGATCACATTGGTGAAGGCTGAGGTGCTGCCGGCCCCTGCAATATTGAACAAATTGGGAAAACCCGCCACCATCAGTCCCAGATAATTCAAAGGGCCAGCGTGCCACTTGTCGGCAATGCTTATGCCACCGCGCCCGCGCAGGTCCAACCGGGTGTGAGTTCCGGTCATGGCGTCAAAACCCGTGGCCAGAACCAGCGAGTCAAAGGCATACGCTTGGCCTTGGGTTTTTAAGCCGGTCGGGGTGATTTCGTCAATCGCAAACTGGCTGACATCGACCAATTGCACATTGGCGCGGTTGTAAGTTTCGTAATAGTGGCTGTCCACGCCGAGGCGCTTGCAGCCAATGGTTTGCTGCGGGCACAGCAAACGGGCGGTTTCAGGGTCATGCACGGTGGCTCTGATTTTTTGCCGGACAAACTCGGCCACCAAGGCATTGGACTTGTCGTTCAGCAGCAAGTCGTTGAAAGAGCCCAACAAAGCAAAGCCACCGATTTGCCAACGGGCTTCAAACGCTGCTTCGCGCTCCTCGTCCGACACCGACAGGGCAGACACAGGGTTGGGCGGCAAATTGGCACTGAAACCCCCATGCATACGGCGGTTGCGTGCCCTGAAATCAGCGTACCCTGCCTTGATGGTCGCTTCATGCGTGGCATCCAGCGGGCCATTGCGAGCCGGTGCGCAATACGCGGCTGTGCGCTGAAACACGGTGAGGCGACTGGCCTGTGCGGCAATGATGGGTATGGCCTGAATTGCCGATGACCCCGTGCCAATGATGCCGACCCGCTGGCCCGTGAAGTCAACCGTTTCATGCGGCCAGCGTGCGGTGTGGTAAACCGGCCCTTTGAAGGATTCCAACCCCTTGAAAGCCGGAACATTGGGCGACGACAGCGGGCCGCTGGCCATCACCAAAAACCGCGCCGACCAGCTTTCACCCGATTCGGTAGCCGCCGTCCAGCGATTGCTGACCTCGTCAAACACAGCGCCGGTCAAGCGGGTGTTGAACGCAATGCCGTCGCGCAGCGCAAAGTGGTCTGCCACGTGGTTGGCGTAGCGCAGCAGCTCGGGTTGCCCCGCGTAGCGTTCAGTCCAATGCCATGACTGTTGCAGCTCTTCAGAGAACGAAAACGAGTATTCCATGCTCTGAATATCGACCCGCGCACCGGGGTAGCGGTTGAAATACCAGGTTCCTCCCACGCCGCCACCCGCTTCCAGCACTTGAGCGGTCAAACCCATTTGACGGGCTTTGTACAACATGAAAAGCCCCGCAAAACCAGCCCCGACGATCAGCAGGTCGAGCTTGCGAGTTGACTGCTGGGCACTCATATGCTATTAAATACATAGCAAACTATGTATATTATTTCAGAGCTAGAGGCATATTTGGTCATATTTTTGACGATTTGAGGGGTTCAAGGCAAAAAAAGAACCTGCAGGTTCTTTTTCCGAAAAATGGCCCTTTTTTGGCAGGTGACTGGGTGTTTTCAACCAAGGCAGCCGCCCCCAGGCAAGCTCAATGCGTTCCCGGGTAGGAGCCGCCATCTGCCAGCACGTTTTGCCCGGTGATGTAGGCCGCCTGCACGCTGCACAAAAACGCACAAATCGCGCCAAATTCTTGCGGCGTACCCAACCGTTTGGCCGGAATGGCCTGGCGCCGTGCGTCGGTGATCACGCTGACATCAACGCCTTGTTTGGCAGCAGCCCCGGCCAGCGTGGCTTTGATGCGGTCGGTGTCAAACAGCCCTGGCAGCAGGTTGTTGATGGTGACGCCCTGCGCCGCTATTTTGGTGCGGGCCACGCCAGCGACAAAGCCTGTCAGCCCGCTGCGCGCACCGTTGGAGAGCCCCAAGATGTCAATCGGCGACTTCACCGCGCTGGACGTGATGTTGACAATGCGGCCAAATCCGCGTGCGGCCATGCCGTCTACCGTGGCTTTGATCAGTTCAATGGGCGTCAGCATGTTGGCATCGACCGCTCTGATCCAGGCGTCCCGGTCCCAATCGCGAAAGTCACCTGGGGGCGGCCCGCCCGCGTTGGTGATGACGATGTCGAAATCGCGCCGCACCGCAAAAACGGCCGCACGCCCCTCGACCGTGGTGATATCGGCAGCCACTGCAATGACCTCGGCTTTTGCGCCCTCTGCCGCCATCGCCTTCAAACCAAGCGCCGCCGCTTGCAGCACTTCAGCGCCCCGCGCCACGATGATCACGTTCACGCCCTCTTGCACCAGCGCCTGCGCACAGCCCAAACCCAGGCCCTTGCTGGCCCCGCAGACCAGCGCCCATTTGTTCTTAATACCCAAATCCATGACAAAATTCCTCGTTGTAGAGCCACACTAAGATCAATAATATGCGGACAAGCGGCCCAATGACCTGTCGCCAATGTGATGAATGAGACCCTGATGAAGCCAAAAACTCCTGCTTTCACCTCAATCGTGCCCTCCCTTTCGTCATGTTCATCCTTTTGGATGGCACTCGCTACGATTGTGGCTGCATTGCTGATCGCCCAGCCCGCTCAGGCGCAGGGCTTCAAGTTCTCCAATGAAGACCCCGCCGCCAAGGCCGACAAAGAGGCCCAGGACAAACGCGATGCGCAAACCCAAATGCAGTTGGCGACGCCCTGCCTGGACAAAATCAAAAATCGCAAGATCATGGTGGTGATTGCCGAAAACCGCGACGGTGTCATCAGCGCCAATCAGGCGGTGTACAACACCCATGTCAGCGCCATCAACGACCGATTGCAGGCCTTGGGGCTCAAAACCATGACGGCGGCGCAAATCAGGGCGCAGGTGGCGCAGGCCGAAATCAACGCGTTTTTCAAGAACGACCCGGACGCGGCCATCAGCGCCTCACGCCGCTTGGCGGCCCAGTACATTTTGCGAGGCGTCATCAGCAGCAGCACCCACCGCAATGCCATCATCAATGTCAACCAAGTGAGCATTGGCATGAACTTTTCGTTGACCGGTTCCAACGGCAAAATGATTTCGCAAGCCAGTGCCAAAAATGAAAGCTACGCGGGGCACGATGTCTCAGGCATGGCCCTGACCCTGATTGAGGAAAGCGCGCAGGAAGTGGTGGCCAAGCTGTACAGCGACTATTGCAAAATAGGCACTGGTAAATAGCGCCTTCAATGTAGCGCGTTCAATGTAGCCCGTTCACCTTGGTAAGCCACGGCAACACTCAACGGCCTGAACACTGAAGCCCAGGCCATCAGACACCCGATCCAAATTCGATTTGGCAACGTATTTTTAAAACCAGAGAAAACACCATGACCTCGACCTTCATTGGGACCCACACAGCAGCCCCATCTGCGGTCAAAACCGCAACGGCCTGCCTCCTGATAGCTGCTGCGGCCTTTTCAAGCCATGTCAGCGCGCAACCCACCTTTGGCAACCCGTCACCGACTGCGGGCAGCTCCACATCAGACAAAGCCAACGCCGCCGCCGACGCTGCAGCCTACAAAGAAGTGGAATACACCAACCGCAACACCAAAGGCCCGGCGTTGGTGGTGATTCCTGGCGAAATCAAGGCCAGCAACGCCACCTTCACGCAAAAATTCACCGCCAACAACATCGCTGACTTTGGCGAGCTGGAACTGTCCAGCGCCAATTTTCAAGTTCTGGAGCGGGCCAATTTGGGCAGCTTGCTACAAGAAATATCGTTGGCCTACAACCTGGGCGACCCTAACGCTGCGCGCAAATCCATGCAAGTTGGCAAGCTCAAAACCACCAAGTGGATTGTCAAATTTGACATCTTGAAGGCCGAGCAGATTGCCGAAAACAAAAAAGGCTTTGATGGCCGCGCCGTGGGCGGACTGCTGGGCATGTTTGGTGGCTTGGGCGGTGCCGTGGGTGGCCAAGTGGCGGGCTCTGTCCGAACCGAAGACTCTACCGGCGTTTGGCTAATTGGCATGCGCTACAAAATCATGGACGCCACCACCACCGACCAAGTCGCGCAAGGCTACAAAGAGCTCAAAATGGAAGTGGGTTCAACGGCCACCAGCGTGATGGGCGTGTCTGAAAAAGCCAAGGGCGGTGTGGGCCTTGACACCATGGTGCAGCGCTTGATTCAAACTGCGGTGTGGGACATTGACGCCAAGTACAAATGAGCCATTACAAATAAGCCATCACAAGTCAATCGACGCACTCCTCTCCTTTTAGCCAATAACACGCCTCTGACCAGCCAATGACCTCAATTTCATCAACCTCCCTGAACCTGAAGGCCATGGCCTGGTCCGCCCTGCTGGCATTGGCCGTGTCAGGCTGCCAAACGGCGGGGCCAGCCCCAGCAGGTGCAGCCACCCAGTCGCTGGTACCCAGCGCACCAGCAGCAGCGCCAGCAGAGGCCAAAGCCCCAAGTTTTGGCAACCCGTCGCCTACGGCTGGTTCCTCAACCTCAGACAAAGCCAATGCCGCCGCAGACGCTGCCGCCTACAAAGAAGTCGAGTACAAAAACGTCAAGAAAAAAGGCCCGGCGCTGATTGTCATTCCAGGTGAAATCAAGGCCAGCAACGCGACCTTCACGCAAAAATTCACGTCCAACAACATTGCTGATTTTGCCGAGCTCGAATTGTCGCAAGCCAACTTCCCGGTGCTGGAGCGTGCCAATCTGGGCGCTTTGCTGAATGAAGTGTCATTGGCCTTCAATTTGGGTGACCCCAAAGCTGCGCGCAAGGCCTTGCAGCCCGGCAAGCTCAAAACGACCAAATGGATTGTCAAGTTTGACATTTTGAAGGCCGAGCAAATTGCAGAAAACAAAAAGGGTTTTGATGGACAGGCCATTGGCGGCCTGCTCGGCGCAATCAGCGGGTCGCGCGCGGGGGCGGTGGCCGGTGGCGTTGTTGGCACGGTCAAAACCGCAGAAGCTACGGGTGTCTGGCTGATTGGTATGCGCTACAAAATCATGAACGCCAACACCACGGAACAAGTAGCCACAGGCTACAAAGAACTCAAAATGGAAGTGGGCGCAACAGGCAGCAGCGTGATGGGAATTTCCAGCAGCGCCAAAGGCGGTGTCGGCCTGGACACCATGGTGCAGCGCCTGGTTCAAACCACCGTGTGGGACATCGACGCCAAACATAAATAGGCCATAGCGCCATTGAATACAACGCTTCACTTCTTGTAGAGGACACGCTATGGCACCCATGAGCAAACTAGGCAAATACGAAATCAAGCGTGAATTGGGCAAGGGTGCCATGGGCGTGGTTTACGAAGGGTTTGACCCCGTCATCGAGCGCACGGTCGCCATCAAAACAATTTTGCCCTCGCAGTTAAAAAGCGGTGAAATGGCCGATGTGTTGGCCCGCTTTAAGCGCGAAGCCCAAGCCGCTGGACGGCTGACGCACTCGGGCATTGTGGCAGTCTATGACTACGGCGAAGTCGTGGCGGAATCTGACCACACCATGGTGGCAGGCGCAGCAGGACAAGCGGCGCAAGACCAACGCGTGGCCTTTATCGCCATGGAATACGTCAAAGGCCGCGAGCTGCGCGACTTTTTTGAAGCGAACGAGCGTTTTCCACTCAAAACCGTTGAACGCATCATGTACGAGATTTTGGACGCGCTGGACCATGCGCATTCCAAGGGGGTGACCCACCGCGATATGAAGCCCGCCAACTTGATCATGCTGGACAGCGGTCAGGTCAAGGTGGCTGACTTTGGCATTGCCCGCATTGAAACGTCGGAGCTCACGCAGGCGGGCACCATCATGGGCACGCCTTCCTACATGTCGCCCGAGCAATTCATGGGGCAGACGGTAGATGGCCGCAGCGACCTGTTTTCTTGCGGGGTGATTCTGTACCAGTTTTTGACGGGTGAAAAACCTTTCACGGGCAACGCTACAACCATCATGTACAAGGTGCTGCGCGAGGAACCATTGCCGCCATCCACCTTGAACTTAACTCTGCCCACCGCATGGGATTTGGTTTTGAAAAAAGCCATTGCCAAGGTGCCGGCAGACCGTTTTCAGACCGCGCGCGAATTCTCAGACGCGATCAAAGCGGCGGCATTGCATCGCGGCGACGACCCAACTTTTGTCAGCCACTACGGCGCGTCAGCCAGCACTGACGAAACCATCACGCGCAGCCCCGCGCCTGCGGTGGCATCGCAAGTCGCTGCGGCGGTGGCCGCACCTGCCAGGCTGCAAGCGGCTGTATCTGCCAATGCTGCTGTCAGTTCAGCCGCTAGCGCCCAAGTGGTACCACCGATTGTGTTCTCCAAGGCAGAAGACGTCGTCTCACCCGCCATCAGCCAACCGCCCCGCAAGACCGTTTCCAACGGCGCCATGGTGGGCGGTATTGCCGGCGTTTTGCTGGTGGGCGCTGCAGCGGCCTTTTGGATGACTGGCAGGAGCACGCCAAGCGGGCCTGTGTTGGCGCAAAACCCTCCAGCCGCTGCCAGCACCACGACCGCAGCGCCAGCGGCTGCTGTTCCCAGCGCAAACGCAACAGCGCCCGATGCCACATCACCGAGCGCTGTCGCAACCACTGCTGCCGCTCCACCTGCCGCTCCATCAGCCAGCGCAGAACCTGCCCAAGAGCCCGGCACCCTGATCATCAGTGCGCTGGGTTTGGTCGACCCGAAAGACCCCAAGTTCAATGGCGACGCCAGTGCCGCAAAAACCGAAGCGCGGGCTGACGCCTCACGCCAGTTGGTTGAAAAGGCGCTTGCCTTGTATGTCGACAAAGGTTCATTGAACAAAAACTACGCCGTGCTGGAGCAAAAATTGCTGTCCCAGTCAGGTAGTTTCATCAAGACCGTGCTCCACGAAGGAGCGCCAGTCAATGGAAAAGACGGCTTGATTGAAACCGAGACGCGCGCCGTGATCAAAATGCGTGATGTTCAAAAGTCGCTCAACCAATTGTCCAAAGAAGAGCGGGTTGACTTTATTCGCAACAATGGCGACCCCAAAGTCTCCATCAACATGTCGATTGCCAACGCCGATACGGCACAAATTCTGCCTTCTGCCCGGTCTGTGCTGGCTGAGAACGTCCTGAAGGAACGCATCAAGTCCTTTGGTTTCAGGGTATGGGCTACCGACGCGGAAGCTGCGACCGGCCCTAAAGCCCAGGTCGCCGACTTTGCCATTCAAGGCGAAGCCAAGCTCAAATTGCTGTCAATGAAACTGCCTGCGTCGGGCTTGACCGTCACCAAAACGGTGTTGACCTCTTGGACCATCAAGGCGGTCGACAAATCCAGCGGGGAAGAAATTTACCTCAACACTGTCATGCCCAAAGGTCAAAGCTGGGCGTCTGAAGACCAAGCCCTGGCCGAAATTGGCAAACTGGTGGGTGACGAGTTTTCAAAGAACTTCTTTTTGCAACACTTCAATTTTGGAACCCGCAAAACGAACCTCAAAATCAATGGCCTGCCAGACAAACAAACCGCCGAATTGGTGCTGCGCGAACTGCGTGGGATTCGCCAGGTGCTTGACGTCCAGATGTTGCCCGAAACCGGCAAGTTCCAGCTGCAATTGGCCGAAGGCAGCGCGTCCGACATCATTCAGGACTCGGTCTTCAAGCCACTCAACACCAAATTGGGACAAAGCTGCTTTTCGTTAGCAGGCTCCAGTGGTGTCGAAGTGAATGCAACCTTTGCCCCAGCTTGCGCCGACATGGC
>JANPCR010000128.1:0-2164 GCA_031431035.1 Rhodoferax sp. | reverse complement strand
CTGCTGGTTGGCATTCCGCTGGGCAGCTACCGCGACGGCTACACCAACTCGGTGGTGGGGCTGCAAAATGGCCAAAACTACCAGTATGACAAACACCATTTGGTGCCCTTTGGCGAATTCATTCCGCCGCTTTTCAAGTGGTTCACCAATTTAATGAACATTCCGCTGGGCGACTTCAACCGGGGTGCCGTGGGTCAGGCCTCGTTTGAAGTCCAAGGGCAACGCCTGGCACCCAATATTTGCTACGAAGACTTGTTTGGCGAGGAGCTGGGTGCGCGCTTTGCCAACCCGCAGCAAGCACCGACCATTTTTGTCAATGTCAGCAACATTGGCTGGTTTGGCAACACCGTGGCGATTGACCAGCACCTGAGCATTTCGCGCATGCGGGCCATGGAGTTCGAGCGCCCGTTCATTCGCGCCACCAACACCGGGGCCACCGTCGTGATTGACCACACTGGCCGCGTCACCCACGCGCTGCCACGCCACACACGCGGCGTGCTGCTGGCCGATGTGCAGGGCCGCACGGGCCAGGCAGACAACGGCTATGGCTTGACGCCGTTTGCCCGCTGGGTGTCGCGGTTTGGCTTGTGGCCCTATTGGCTGATCGCTTTGGGCGTTGTGCTGCTGGCTGCTGTGTTCAAACGCGCTGCGCGGGGGTGACGTGCTGCTGGGGCCGCCTGCGGTGTCTTTTGGACTCTAACCGCGCTTGAATTAGTGATAGATCGGTGATTAACGGGCGATAGGCAGCGGCTTCAAATGCTATAATAATAATAGCAAACTATCTATATTAGTTGAGAGCTAGAGGCCTATTTTTCTAAAAAAGATCGAATTTTGCCTCTTTTAGGCCACTAAATACCCAATTTGGGTATTTAGTGGCCTAAAACGAGGAAAAGAGCGTTTTTGAGCCAGTTGACGCAAATTCAATCTCAGGTTTGCCCCATGCGCACCAGCCGCCCAGGCCGGGCCGCGGTGATCTCGCCTTCGCTCTGCACTTTTTCGCCATTCACCCAGGTTCCCACATAGCCCTGCGCCTTTTGCAAAAAGCGCTTGCCACCGGCTGGCAGATCGCGCACAAGTTCCGGCCTGCCCATGGACAGGCGCGTCGGGTCGATCAAATTCAGGTCAGCCCGCAGCCCAACTTTGATTTCCCCCCGGTCGTGCAGCCCAATGTACTGGGCGTTGCGCTGCGTCATCATGTGCACAACCTGCGCCAGCGGCAATTGGCCGTGCGCCCGGTCGCGCACCCAATGCGTCAGCATGAAGGTGGTGAAGCTGGCATCGCACACGGTGCCCACGTGCGCGCCCGCGTCGCTCAAGCCAAACAGCGCCCGTGGGTGGGCCAGCATGTTCCCCACCACGTCCAAATTGCCATTGTTGTAGTTAAAAATCGGGAAATACAGCAAGTTGCTGCCGTCTCCCGCGCACAGGTGGTCAAAAATTGCCTCCAGGGGTTTGATGCCCTTTTGCTTGGCCTGCACATAAAAGCTGCTGGTCACGGGCGGCTCGTAGTTCAGCGTGCCTTCCAGGGCGAACATGCGCGCGCTGATCAAATCAATGCGGGCCAGCAAAATGTCAACTAAGGGCGGCACCGACGTGCCGTCGCCTGCCATGGCGTCAGATTTTTCGGTCAACACCCGGGCCTTGCGAGCGGGGTCGCGCAGGGCGGCAGCTCGCTCTGGCAGTGGCAAATGGGCTACTTCTTTGTACGCGGGCGCGCCCATGAAAGGGTGAAAACTGGCGTCCAGCCCGTTGATCACGCCAATCCCCCGGGCAGCGGTTTGCAGGTAAAGCGGCAGGCCAGCGGCCACCGCCGCCTCTACCCGCAGGCGCATGGCTTCATACTGTTGCCCGCCGGGGTCGCGCTGCAACCAGCTTAAGGAAAGCGGCTTGCCCGCCGCCCGCGCCAGCTGCTCTATCAGGTCAAATTCGGCGTCAAAGCGCTTTTGGGCACCCACAGCATCGTCTGGTGCGCCGCGCAGCAAATCGAAGTCGTTCACCATTTGCACCACGCCGTGCTTCAGGCCCGTGAAGGCTTTGGCAATGCCTGTCAGTTCGGCCACACTGGCGGCAGAGGCGGGCGTTTCTTTGCCCTCAGAGGTGCGATGGTTGTCGCTTCGCCCCGTGCTGAAGCCTGCCGCGCCCGCTTCCAGCGCTTCGCGCAGCA
>JANPCR010000127.1:0-40172 GCA_031431035.1 Rhodoferax sp. | reverse complement strand
TTCCACGTTTCGCCTGCGGTCGTCTTGAACGTCATGCTCATCCGACCGATCTTGAACGTCTTTCCTTCTCCGGGTAGGAAGCGCGTTGGTTGCTTTGGGTCAAACATATTGTTCTCCGAGTGATCTGGGCTACGCCGCATTTTGATTCTGGCAGTAGCGATGATGGAACGAGTTTGCTGTCTTGACGTCTAACGTTTGAGGTAAGCGGCGGCCTTTAGGCCGTCCGCTTGACCGAATGGTTAGGGCGCATTCTTACTCTCGCTTCGAAATGGACAAACAGTGAAGAGCAAACAGTGCGCCCGCCGCATGATGCCCCCAATGAATGCGATGAAGAAAAACCCAATGCCACAGTGCTTCGATTGGCTGCCCACGATTGAGAAGCACGCAACCTGCCTTTATGTCTTTGTATGTGTCTAGCAAGTCGTCGCCGATGTCACCGATGACAGGTGCTTCAGCGAGCGTTGGATCTGGGTCGAAGCACTCGCGGTAGTAGGTGCCGTTGAAGTAGGCAAGATTGCTTTTGGCTTTCGCCAGTTCAACTGCTGGGAGATCAGGCAAGCCATCAGAGTTCTCGGGCTCAACGCTTGGAAGCAAGAGCGCCGCTGCATAGAGCTTGGCAAGCCACGCTGCCGCAGTGACCTCGCGCTCGGCATCCAGGTTCGGCTCTTCGCACCACGCGCAGAACCCAAGTGCCACTTCAGCAAACGAATTCAACTCACCGGTGTGCGTGGGGTTCATGCGCTCTAACGAATAGCGTTTATCCGCCGCCAAGCGATACCAGCCAAAGCGCACGAACTCAACTGCGGCGGATAAACCTTGTTGGACTGAAGCGCCACCCTGAAGACACATAGGTCTAGGGCATAGGGGTTTGTAAGCTTGGCATACGGTTGCATGCACAAATTATGACGGGAGAAGTGACCCTTGTGTTGATTTGCGCAATCGACCTGGCCTTCAATGCGGCTGTCCATGCAGGCGCGGGACGGCCGCGCAGGATTCTGGCGCGGGCGCATTGCACGCAGGCGTGCCGCGCCCCTGCAGCGCGTAAAACGGCACTGCAAAAGGTGCTCGATGCGCGTTATCGCGCCGAAGGTTCACGGCGGCCCCCGATTCTGCGGTGGAATTTTGAACGGACTGCCTGGCGCAGGCAAACGCAGCCGACCCGCCAGGACTGCCGTCACATGCAATCGGCCTTGCCCGCAACGCGGACACAGCAACACATCGATCTTGGCCACCCTTGCCATGAAGGTCTGGGCCGACTCCATCGCCTGCGGGCTGGCCGCAGGCATCTGCAAAGCCGCCCGGGCTGCTGGCAGTTTGACTGCTTTGCAGCTACTGGCCAGCACCCCATAGTGGCGAATCCGCTTGATCCCGCCAGGCAAGATGTGCAACAGGAAGCGGCGCACAAACTCAGCGCCGTCAAGGCGCACCAAGCGTTTGGCGTTTCGGTTTGCGCCTTGATTGGTTGCGCGCACCGTGAACGCCACCTCATGGCTGGTGACAGCGCGAATGCGCTCATTGCTGATCGCGGTGCGGTGGGTGTAACGGCTTAGGTACTCCAGCACCTGGGCCGGGCCACCCACTGGTGTCTTGGCATACACCACCCAATCGTGCTGGTAGAGCTGGCGTTGGCGCGCCCGCCAGGGGCCGTCTTCACAGTCTGGATCACGCTCAATCTGCCCGTTTTGGTGCGCTGCTGCCAACGCCGCCAGAAACTTGCCTCGAAACACACTGGACAAGGCTTGCACAGGGAACAGAAAGTCCGGCTTGCGCGCCGGGCTGTGCCAGGTAGCGCAACCGTTACTGTCCTGAGCCAGTACACCGCAGGCCATCACCGCATGCAGGTGAATGTGACGGCGCAAGTCCTGCGTCCAGGTGTGCAGCACCAGACTGAAGGCGGGCGTGCCACCGACCGCCTCCATCCATTGAGGGTTGGCAGCAAACTCGGCCAGAGTTTGCGCCGTGCAGGCAAACAGCGTGTTGATCACCCAGCTCGAATGCACTGCGTACAAGGCATTCAGGCTGTGGGGCAGGGTAAACACCAAATGGCAATACGGCACCGCCAGCACCTCATTCAAGCGTCCTTGCAGCCAGGCGTCTTTGGTGCGACTGCCACAGGTGGGGCAATGCCGGTTGCGGCACGAGTGGTATTGCCAGTGGCTGTGCCCACAGGCGCTACAGCTCAGTTGCAGCCCGCCCAGCGCCGCTGTGCGACAAGCCACAATACCCCGCCAAGCCTTGGCCTGTGGGGTTGAAAGTAAGTGCGATTGCAGGTAAGCCGCACCAAACTGGCGCAGCACCTCTGCCACGGTGCCAGCCATGGCGCAGGTCGTTTGGGTGAAACGACTTCAGACGTGGCCAAGCCCGCCCAACAGATCCAGCGGGTCAAGCGCTTTGTCGGGCCGGAATTGGGGGCTGATCAGGTGCAGATAGCGCCCGGTGGTGGAGATATGGCTGTGGCCCAGCAGTTTCTGGATGGTGAACAAGTCCACGCCGCCCTCTAAAAGGTGCGTTGCAAAACAGTGCCGCAAGGTATGAATGCCCCCGCTCTTGGTGATCTGGGCACGGGCACAGGCGCCTTGGTAGGCGCGTTGGGCCATGCCGATGTGCATGGGTTGATTGCCACTGGCATCGGCAAACAACCAGATGCTGGGGCGCACGCAACGAACGTAACAACGCAGCAAAGCCAGCAGCGTTGGACTTAGCAGGGTATAGCGGCCTTTGCCGCCCTTGCCGCTGGCCACCCGGATGCACATGCGGTCTGGGGCGCTGTCGATGTCGCAGACCCGCAGGGCGCAAGCCTCTGAGACACGCAGGCCTGTGGCATAGAGGGTTTGCATCAGCATGCGCCTGGCAGGGTGTGCGCATGCGTAGAACAAGCGCGACACCTCCTCACGCGCCAGCAGTTCGGGCTGTTTGGCAGGGACTTTGGCAACGGGAATATGAAACTGTTCACGCCCATGTCCCAGCACGGTCTGGAACAGGAATTGCGCGGCACAGGCAGCCTGGTTCATGCTGCTGTAGGAAAGCTTCTGCTCCTTGACCATGTGCAGCAAGTAGGCCTGGACTTCTTGCTGGGTGTACAACGCTGGATCCCGCCGGTAGTGTTTGGCCATGCGCCGGATGGCGCGCACGTAGGTCTCCTGCGTGCGTGGGGCAAAGCCCCGCTGCACCATGGCGTCCACCATGCGTTGGCGTAGTTCTGTCATGAGGTAACTCCTTCAAAGCCGGGGAACATTCCCCAGCCCCAAGGCTTCTCCTCAAAGGCTCACAACGCAAGCGCCGCGCAATGCAAAACGCGGTGGCAGTCCATGAAGACCAGCCACCGCGTCAGCGGTTTAGTTCAACGTAATGTATACCGCAAAACCTGCAATATATTCTGGCCTCTGCAGCATACAACATTCATAAAAATCTCCAAAAGTTCATTGCAGACAGGGGTTTAGTCACAATAACTGTTTATTTATACAGTTATAATTTGAACCATGAAACCCGGCAATGCCCCGCTGAAGTCAATCCGCCTTTTGGATCAGGTTCGCGAGCGCATTCGGTATTTGCACTATAGCCTGAGCACTGAAAAGGTGTACCTCTATTGGGTGAAATTTTTCATCCGCTGGCAGGGCCAGCAGACGGGTGGCATGCGCCATCCGCGCGAGATGGGCGCGCGCGAGGTTGAAGAATTTTTGACCATGCTGGCCACTGAGCGCAAAGTTTCAGCGTCTACCCACAACCAGGCTTTGAGCGCCGTTTTGTTTTTGTACCGAGAGGTTTTGGCGATCGATTTGCCGTGGCTCAATGACATTGGCAGGCCGCATCAAAAGCGTCGCATCCCCAGCGTTTTGACCCAGGATGAAATGGCAGGGTTGCTGGCGCAAATGGACGGCGAAACGGCGCTGCTGGCACCCACCAGCTGCAAGCCGCTACCGACATCCGCACCGTGCAGGAGCTGTTGGGTCATTCCGACGTGAGTACCACGATGATTTACACCCATGTTTTGAAGGCGGCGGCGGGTGGCACGGCTAGTCCGTTGGATCGGTTGGACTCGGCCTTCGCTTGAGTTTATTTAATGTTTATACAATAATTCGATGACGAACGAAGTAGAAATTGAATTTGACCCGGCTAAGGATGCCAAGAACGTGGCAAAACACGGACTGTCATTGAAGCAGGCCCATGATTTTGAGTGGGACGTGGCTCGCATTGAGGAGGACTCGAGAGGTGTCTATCCGGAGCGTCGTTTTAAGGCTACGAGCATGATTGGCGAACGGCTGTATGAGTTGGTGTATTGCCTGCGCAATGAATCTATCTGCGTCATCAGTTTGCGAAAATCCAATTCGAGAGAGGTAAAAAAATATGCAGATCCAAACTAAATCAGGCCGTTGGATTCACATGCCCGACACTGTGGAAGAGGCGCGCATCAACGCTGGCATTGCCGCCGATCCCGATACCTGGGTTTCGACAGATGAAGAATTCGCCCGCGCCCGCCCAGGCAGCGAGATTTTGCCCCCCCACATTTACGCCGGCCTGGTGGCCATGCAACAGCGCCGCGCCCGTGGCCGCCCGCCGATTGAAACGCCCAAAGTCGCCACCGCCATCCGTTTTGACGCTGATGTGCTGGCCGGGCTGCGGGCCACTGGCAAGGGCTGGCAAACGCGGGTGAATGACGCTATGCGGCAATGGTTGGCGGCGCAGCATCCGTCGCCTTGAGTTGGTGGGTTCTTGAATTGTCGAGCGCTTAGTTTTGTTTGGCTTGACTTGAATGATGTCATTTCTTTTGCTATATTATTTATAGCAATATATCTATATTATTCGAGAGCTAGAGGCCTATTTTGTTATATCTTTTTGTTTCAGAGTCTTTTTTGACTTCAACATACCCAATTTGGGTATGTTAGACACTAAAACCGCCTATTCCGACCCCCACAGGTGACAAAAGCAGGCCATGACCGAAACGCTGATTCCCGTTCACGCCATCAAGGGCCGGGGCCTGTCGATTCGCATGGCGCATCGGTTTTCGGTCGATGAGCGGGCGGCGTTTGACGATGGTTGGGGCACGCTGCAAGATGACGAAAACGAGGCGGCAACCCGGCTGCCAGTGCCAACCCAGGTCACGTTTGAAGACGCCAAAAGCGCCATCACCCACAACGATTCGCCCGATATTTATTTTGACTACGGCCTGAACCCCTACCGGGCTGCGAACATGGTTGTGTTTATTGCTATGCGCGGCCTTCGCACAGTTACCTTGGCTTTTCGCCAGGGCTGGATTTTGAAAGCAAAATCATCGCCAAACGCAACCTGGCCAGCGTCTTGACGCGAGACTTGTCTGCCCGCAGCTACGTCCCCAAACTGATTGCGCTGGGCACCGTGACCGATGGCTACCAACCGATTGAACGCGAGCTCAAACTGACCCGCAGCGCCTTGGAGATTTTGCACCGCTGCCACCACCCGGTGGCCATCGTCACCAAGGGCAGCGGCATAGAGCGTGATCTGGATTTGCTAGCCCCCATGGCCGCCCAAAACTTGGCGGCGGTGTACGTCACCATCACCTCGCTCGATAGCGCTTTAACTCGCCAGCTAGAGCCGCGCGCCGCCGCCCCGCACCGTCGCCTGCGCGCGATTCGCGTCCTGGCAGACGCGGGCGTGCCCGTAGGGGTGAGCGTGGCACCGCAAATTCCGTTCATCAACGACGACATGGAAGCCGTGCTCGATGCCGCCTATGCCGCAGGTGCCCGCAGCGCGTTTTACACCGTGCTGCGTCTGCCCTGGGAGCTCAATCCCCTGTTTCAGGGTTGGCTAAATTTGCATTACCCGCAACGCGCCGCGCGGGTGATGGCCCGGGTGCGCGAAATGCATCAAATAGACGATGAGGCTGCACGACAAGGCAAGGTGTACAACGCGGATTTCAAAACCCGCATGAAAGGAGGCGGTTTGTGGGCAGATTTGATCAAGCAGCGATTTGAGGAGACTTGCCGCCGTTTGGGCTTTAACCAGCAGCGCGTGGTGCTAGACACCAGCCAATTTGACCCGGGTGCTCTGGTGGGCCAAAGCCGCCTGTTTTAGTACGTTGCTGGCCGAGGTGCCTGGATAACTCCAAAAAGCCAAGTTGGCATGGCGCGCCTCAAATCCCCAGCAAGGCCCACGGGTCCATAGGTGACGGCATGATGTGACTGAACCGCCCTGCAAGCCAGGCCAGGCCTGCAACGGCCACAACCAGCAAAACAGCATTCATCAACAAATTGACAGCGAATGAAATTCGCCGCGTGTGGCCCTGCCAAATGATCAGGACGGGGAACACGGCAATGCCCAAAAAGCTGGCAATACAGGGCCAGCTCCACAGCCCAGGCCAATTGGCTGGGCGCAACAAAAACTGCAGCAACCCTGAAGGCGACAAGGCAACTGTTTCGCCCTTGACGCTTTGCAGCCACATGGCGCAACTGCCCAGCGCCGCCCACAGCAAGACCAGGGCAATAGCGGGTTTCAAAGTGCGCCGCCAGCAGCCCAAGGCCAGCCACACCAGGCCAGCCAAAGAGAGTTGGGTGGCCACCGCCGCGGCCAACGCGGGTCGCAGTGCGCCAGGGTCAGAGCGCAAAATGAGCGCCTGCCAAATTGGCCAATGCCCAGCGGTGCCAATCCAGACTGCCACGATCAGCATCAGCCATAACGGATGCATGGCGTTGCGGTGCGCCAGTGGTGACTGGAACACGCTTTCGGCAAATTCAGTGACTCGAAATAGTTTGACGTCGGTCATGGCGCAGAAGATTAGGCCAAACGATTGTTACACAGCAAACGCCCGCCATGTAAGCAATTGCAGCTAGCAAAGTGCTAGCGGCCTGCGTCTGTTGTCAAAATGACGAAGATCGTCGCGCGACCTTCTCCGTAGCCTGAGCGGACAGATTTTGCTCTCAATAGGCTAGCGCAACAGGCCAGCGAAGTAGGCTCCCGAAATTGGCCACCAGAAAATAGCCAATGAAATAGGCTAGCTGAAAAAGCTCTTCAGCTTGTCAGTCCAGCTATCGCCAGTTGGCGAATGTTTGCTGCCGCCCTTTTTAAACGACTCGTCCAGCTCTTTAAGCAGCTTGCGCTGATGCTCTGTCAGCTTGACGGGTGTTTCCAGCGTGATGTGGCAGTACAGGTCGCCTGGGTAACTGGCTCGCACCCCTTTGATGCCCTTGCCGCGCAGACGAAACTGCTTGCCGGTTTGGGTGCCTTCGGGAATGTCGATGGCAGCCTTGCCCTCCAGCGTGGGCACGTCGATCTCGCCACCCAGGGACGCTGTGATGATGCTGATCGGGACCGAGCAGTGAATGTCGTCGCCATCGCGCTCAAAAATGTCGTGTTTTTTGAGCCGAATTTCAATGTACAAATCGCCCGGCGGGCCGCCGTTGGTGCCCGGTTCGCCATTGCCCGTGCTGCGAATGCGCATGCCGCCGTCAATGCCGGATGGAATTTTGACCTCAAGCGTCTTTTGCTTTTTAACCTTGCCTTGGCCACTGCAAGCGCTGCAAGGCTCGGGGATCACCTTGCCACTGCCACGGCAAGTGGGGCAGGCTTGCTGCACGCTAAAGAAGCCCTGGCGCATTTGCACAGCACCCGAACCCTGGCAAGTCGCGCAGGTTTTAACCGTGGTGCCGGGTTTGGCGCCACTGCCTTTGCAGGGCTCGCAGGCTTCCCAGCTGGGAATGCGAATTTGCGCCTCTTTGCCGCGTGCGGCTTCTTCCAGCGTGACTTCCATGGCGTAGCTTAAGTCGCCACCCCGGTACACCTGACGCCCGCCACCCGCACCTGCGCGGCCCCTTTGCTGGCCGAACATGTCGCCAAAAATATCGCCAAACGCCTCGGCAAAACCACCAAAGCCTTCAGCGCCCGCGCCGCCCGGACCGCGCATGTTGGGGTCTACACCTGCGTGCCCGTGCTGGTCGTAAGCGGCCCGTTTGTTCGGGTCGGTCAGCATTTCGTAGGCTTCTTTGGACTCTTTGAATTTTTCCTCAGCTACCTTGGCCGTGTCCCCCTGATTGCGGTCAGGGTGGTACTTCATCGCATGCTTGCGATAGGATTTTTTAATTTCTTCTTCCGACGCGTTTTTGGGGACGCCCAGAACTTCGTAGTAATCTCGTTTAGCCATTGTGTTCAGCCATTGTGTTCAGCCATTTTTGCCAACCCGAGCGGGTCTGCAGGTAGTCGGGAGCGGGTGCTTGGCCTGCGACTCAAACAACGCCGCCGCGCTGAACTGTGACAGGGGCAGTTCGGGCGCGGCGATGGGTTGGGTCACAGCTTGTGTTTGGGATTAAACCTCAGCGGTCAAACCTTGGGTGCCAACCGGTTTATACGGGCTTTTTGACTTCTTTCACCTCGGCATCAACCACGTTGTCGTCATGTGGTTTTTCGGCTTGGGCACCCGCACCACCGGCACCAGCAGCATCGGTTCCGCCCGCGGCGCCGCCAGCAGCCGCAGCGTCGGCGGCTTGCTTGGCTTGCATGTCGGCGTACATTTTTTCACCGAGCTTTTGGCTGGCGGTTTGCAAGGTCGCGTTTTTCTCTTCAATCGCGGCTTTGTCGTCGGCCTTCAGGGCGGTTTCCAAGTCTTTGATGGCGGCTTCGATCTTTTCTTTTTCGCCCGCATCCAGCTTGTCACCGTATTCGGTCAGGCTCTTTTTGACGCTGTGAACATTGGCTTCGCCCTGGTTTCTGGCTTGAACCAGTTCGAGCTTTTTCTTGTCGTCAGCCGCGTTCAGCTCGGCGTCTTTCACCATTTGCTGAATTTCAGCTTCGGTCAGGCCAGAGTTGGCCTTGATGGTGATTTTGTTTTCTTTGCCCGTGCCCTTGTCTTTGGCACCCACATGCAAAATGCCGTTGGCGTCAATGTCAAACGACACTTCAATTTGTGGCGTGCCGCGTGATGCGGGTGGAATGCCTTCAAGGTTGAATTCGCCCAGCATTTTGTTGCCAGAGGCAATCTCGCGCTCGCCCTGAAACACCTTGATCGTCACAGCCGGCTGGTTGTCGTCAGCGGTCGAAAAAGTTTGTGCAAACTTGGTCGGGATGGTGGTGTTTTTGGTGATCATTTTGGTCATGACACCGCCCATGGTTTCAATTCCCAAGGACAGAGGCGTCACGTCCAGCAGCAACACGTCTTTGCGGTCACCGGCCAGCACTTGGCCTTGAATGGCAGCGCCCACCGCCACGGCTTCGTCCGGGTTCACGTCTTTGCGCGGCTCGCGGCCAAAGAATTCTTTAACCTTCTCTTGAACCTTGGGCATGCGGGTCATGCCGCCGACCAAAATCACGTCATGAATGTCGGCCGTGCTCACGCCCGCGTCTTTGATGGCGGTACGGCAGGGGGCGATGGTGCGCTCAATCAGGTCGTCCACCAGGCTTTCGAGCTTGGCGCGGGTTAACTTGATGTTCAAGTGCTTGGGACCAGAGGCATCCGCCGTGACATAAGGCAAGTTAATGTCCGTCTGCGCACTGCTGGACAGCTCAATTTTGGCCTTTTCAGCGGCTTCTTTGAGGCGCTGCAAGGCCAACACGTCCTTGCCCAAATCAACGCCTTGGTCTTTCTTGAACTCGGCAATGATGTACTCAATAACGCGCTGGTCGAAGTCTTCACCACCCAAAAAGGTGTCGCCATTGGTGGCCAGCACTTCGAACTGCTTTTCGCCGTCAACGTCGGCGATCTCGATGATGGACACATCAAACGTGCCGCCACCCAAGTCGTAAACCGCGATTTTGCGGTCGCCTTTTTCTTGTTTGTCCAGGCCAAACGCCAACGCTGCCGCCGTGGGCTCGTTGATGATGCGCTTCACGTCCAAACCGGCAATGCGGCCTGCGTCTTTGGTGGCTTGGCGCTGGGCGTCGTTGAAGTAAGCGGGCACGGTGATGACGGCCTCTGAGACGGCTTCGCCCAGATAGTCTTCAGCGGTTTTCTTCATTTTGCGCAACACGTCGGCGCTGACCTGTTGGGGCGCCATGCGCTCGCCACGCACTTCTACCCAGGCGTCGCCATTGTCGGCGGCGGCAATTTTGTAGGGCATGAGATCGATGTCCTTCTGGACTTCTTTCTCGGCGAATTTGCGGCCAATCAGGCGCTTCACGGCGTACAGCGTGTTGCGCGGGTTGGTCACGGCCTGGCGCTTGGCCGATGCGCCGACCAGCACTTCGCCACCGTCTTGGTAGGCGATGATGGACGGCGTGGTGCGCGCGCCTTCCGAGTTTTCAATCACTTTGGGGGTGTTGCCCTCCATGATGGCTACGCAGGAGTTGGTGGTGCCCAAGTCAATGCCGATAATTCTTCCCATGATGCTCTCCAGTATTTAGATGCTGTTAACTTGTGGATAACTTGAAAAATTTCAAGTCACGATGTGGTAGCCAATTGACGTCTTTTGTCGACTTATTTCGGTGCTGACACGGTGACCAAAGCCGGGCGCATGACGCGGTCGGCAATGGAATAGCCTTTTTGCAGCACCATGACGATGGTGTTGGCCTCATGCTCTGACGGCACCACGCTGATGGCTTGATGAAAGTGCGGGTCAAATTTGGCCCCGGCTTCAGGGTTGATAGCGATGACTTTGTTGCGCTCAAGTGCGGCGGTCAGTTGGCGCAGCGTGGCTTGCGCGCCTTCGCGAATTTGTTCAATGGTCGCGTCTTTGATGGCCAAACCGGCCTCCAGGCTGTCGGTCACCGGCAACAGGCTTTCGGCAAAGGACTCAACCGCGAATTTGCGGGCTTTGCTGATTTCGTCTTCGGCGCGGCGGCGGGCGTTTTCAGCCTCGGCTTTGGCGCGAAGGTACTGGTCGGCCAGGTCGGTGCTTTTGGCCTTAAGGGTGGCCAGTTCGGCCAAAGCGGTGGCTAATGCGTCGGATTCATTGGCAAATTCATTGGCAAAAGCAGCCGCTTCAAGCTCTTCCGGGCTCATGGGGCGAGACGGGTCGCCCATGGGGCCAGGCTGGTTGGCCTGAGCCTGCGCTTGGGGCGCGCTATTAGATGTGCCATTAGACGTGTTTTGGGGTGAGCCTGGTGGCTGGGCCGAAGGCTGTGAATCGTTGGGGTTTTGGGACGGTTCAGACATGCGAAAAATAAGTAAATTGCGAATACCCCTCCAAATTGAGGGCAAATTAAGCCGTTTCAAGGGGTTTTTCACAAAAGCGCTTGGGGTTTTCAGTCGCTTTTTGGCAGAGACTCTAAAATTGGCGGCAGCCGCCAACGGGGCGCTGCCAGGCAGAATCTTGCAAATTGGAGGCAAATTCGCCGGCCGAACTTGCCTGATGAATTTGACCTGTGAATTGGACCTATGGATTTGGTTTATTTGACGCCGAGCAGTTCAACGTCAAACTTCAAGGTGGCGTTGGGAGGAATGACGCCGCCCGCGCCTTGGGCGCCATAACCCAGGGCCGCCGGAATGATCAGGGTGCGCGCGCCGCCAATTTTCATACCGGCAACGCCTTCGTCCCAACCTTTGATGACCATGCCCGCGCCGAGCGAGAACACAAACGGGTCGTTGCGGTCCTTGCTGGAGTCAAACTTGGCACCTTGCGTGCCGTTGTTGTAGAGCCAGCCGGTGTAATGCACGGTGACTTTTTGGCCTTTGCGGGCTTCGTCGCCTGATCCGATCATGGTGTCGCTGTATTGCAGGCCGGACGCGGTGGTGATGGCGGTGGTCATTGAAGAATCCTTTTGAGAGATGAAATAAAGTGAGATCAAAGGGGATCGGGCGAGATCAAGACCGATCAGGGAAGGGTTTCAAACAATCTCGGTTGCTATTATTTATATAGCAAACTATGTATATTATTAGAGAGCTAGAGGCCTATTTTATTAAAAATTTGCCTAAAACAGCGATTTTGACGGTTCTTATACCCAATTTGGGTATTTAGTCGGCAAAAGCCACGTTTTTAAAAGCCAACCCAAGCTTGTCTTTGAGCCCGTTGCAGGGCTAAATTATGCCAGCAGAGCGCGGCGCTTCGGATTGACCGGGAGCGCATGGGGGCCGAATTCAGGTCGGGGCTGGTTTGCCGGCTGTTTTCGAAGACGTGCAGCGTGATAAACGGGCGGTTTCTGCGCTGCAGGCTTGATCCGACAAAATTGAAAAAAGCGAAAAAAAAGACAGCCAGGCTGTCTTTTGGTGAGCTTGCGGCCACTTGCAGCCGCTTGCGGATTTTCAAGGTCTTATTTAGGAGCGGCCTTCTTGGCTTGGCTGGCGGCCCATTTGGCCGCAAAGGCCTGCAGGTCATTCAGGCGCTTGAGCAAATCGACCCCAGAGCTGGTTACGGTGTAGCCGTCGTCGCCATGGGTCATCAGACCGGCTTCGCGCAGGTCTTTGATGCGGGTATTGAGCGTGTTGGGGGTGATCAAGCCCACGCTGTCTTGCAACAATCTGAAGGTTTGGGGATGGCCATCTTTCAGCGCCCACAACACGCGCATGCAGTAGCGCGATTCCAGCAAGGACAGCAGTTGACCAATTGCGGCAGATTCTTTGGTTCTCATGGCGTGGGGCTCCTCTAGCGTTGGCAAAAATTATCAGTTGGAATTGGGGCTTTGGTCGGGATTCAAGCGCTTTTGGGGGTGGGCGTTAGCTGGCAGGCGCTGTTCGGGACATCAGGTGGGAGGGTGAATGCAATCAAAAAGAGAATATGAAAGTGGTTGCTAAAGTGGTTGCGAGAGCAAACTCAAATCTTGAAAGAAACTATAGCGCAAATTTTCATTTGCTACTAGATTCATAGCTTGAAAGGCGCAAAAAGCCTGCAAAGTGCACAAAAAACCACACATGCCAAGGGTGAATCGAGAGCCTTACGGTCGGGTGACAGGTCGTATTTTGTGCGAAGTAAAGTGCGTCTTAAAGGTAGATTTTCTTCAGCAAGTGAATCAGCGTGCGGCACTCAGCAGCGCTAAGTTTGCTGGTCGCCTCGCGTTCGAGTTGCGCGGCGGTTTGCTCTGCGTCCACCATCAGCTTGTAGCCCTGGGTGCTGGCGTGCAAACCCAGCGCCCGACCGTCTTTGGGGTGGGGTCGGCGCTCAATCAGCTCGCGTTTTTCCAGCGCCGTGATCATCGCCACCAAATTGGGAGGCTGCAAACCGAGGCTTGCGCACAGCTGGCGCGAAGTGATGCCATCGTTGTGAATGATCAGTGACAGCACCGAAAAATCAACCGGCCGAAGCTGGTAAACCGACATGCGCCGCATGAATTTGGCAACAATCCGAATGGACGCGCGCCGGGCGTTGTAGCCCATCAGGCTCTCCAGGTAACTGCTATCGACCTGCTGAATGCCTTCTCCGCTTTGCCCATTGGGCTCAGGCGCCGGGCTCAGGTCGTCATCACTGTCGTTGACAGAATCAAGTTTGCCCTGAGCCTTCATGTCAATTTGCCTGACTTGTTGGGCTACTGGCAACTGAAGTTTGCAGCGTCTTCGGGGTTGCCACCGCCGTTGTAGCGCGCCACTTGGGGGTAAGGGCACAAGGGCCGGGTGCGGGTGGACGACCAGGTGCTGGGGATGTCGGCATTGGCACCTGCCGCATTGCCGGGGCCACGCACTCCTGCCAGCAGTTGGCGAGGTGCCTCGCCCTTTTCAACCCAATTGACCAAGGCCGAGAGACCGTCAAACCGATCAGTGGCGGGGCCGCCGTTGCAGTGCGCCATGCCCGGTACCGGGAAGTAACGCGCAAAGTCAGCGGCGCGGCCACCCTGGACCTGGTTCAAGCGGTTCCACCAGGCGGCGGTGTCGTTGGATGAAAAAATTGCGTCGCTCACGCCGTGGTACATCAGCATTTTTGCGCCACGTGCACGCAAGCCCGCCAGGTTGACCGGGTTGTCTTTGCCGGGCGGCATGATGACCGTGTCTGCCGATTCGGTGTACGGCGCGGTCACGGCAAATATCGCTTTGTAGGCTTCGTCCAGGTCGATGCTGGACAAGCCCTTGATGCTGCGCGATGGGCTCATGAAGATATTGCCAGCCGCTGGGTCCAACGCCTGGGAGTTGACGAACTTCCAATTGGCCCAATTGGAGGTGGCAATGCCAGTGTCCCAAGGAAAGCTGCTGTAAATCACTTGGCCGGACGGCGTTTTGCCACCCGCCATTACCTGCCCCAGCAGGTCTTTTTGTGGTTGGGTCAGGCATTGGCCATTGCGAGAGCCCAGGCCATAGCCAGAGCAGGTGGCCACGTCCCGCTGTACATCGAATGCCGCTTGGCAGGCCTTCACGTCTTGCACTAGGCCATCGTTAACGCCGTCCAGCGCATCGCATTTGTCCAGCACGGCGCTTGCCACAGTCTGGCGCTCCGCCTCATTCAAAGCCGTGCCCACATCGGGCAGTTTGATGGTGGGTACAAACGGGTGGTTGACGGTGGCACCTGGCGTTGCCAAGTCGTTCCACAGCGGCGCTGCCCACAATTGGGCCAAAGCGGCATGCGGCAAGCGGTAGCCTGGCGCACCGACCAGGAAGCCATCGTACTGATCACCATAACGCGAAGCCGCCACCATGGCGTGCCGACCACCGTTGCTGCAGCCGCCAATGTAGGAGCGGTCAGGCCCTTTGCCGTAGGCAAAAGCGATCAAGCTTTTGGCCATGGGCGTGAGTTTGCCCACAGCGCCGTAGCCGTAGTCTGTCCGGGCGGTGGGTTCGTCGCCAAACTTGGGGTTTTGGCGGCCCGTGTGACCCGCGTCGGAACTGATCACCGCAAAACCTTGCGCCAAGGCGCTTGGGCTGTTGGTGTTCAGGCCGTAAGCAGGCTGCACCACGCCGTCAATGCCGCCATTGACTTGGTGAAAGAAACGGCCATTCCAGGCCGCTGGTAGCCGAATTTCAAAACCGATGGCGTAGTCCTGCCCGTCGATACCCTTGCGGGGAAACATACGGCCCAATACCTGGCAATGGGCGGGCACGGGTTGCCCTAAGAGGGTGACCGCTCCTGCGGCAATGGGCGCGGCTTCGCGCAGTTCGGTATTGGGGTATTCAAACCGTGCGCCTATCACGCCACAAGACTTGAGCGTGGCAGGCTCGGCCAGCTTAAGCGGGGGTGGCACGTCCGCACTGCCCGGCATGGAGGTGCAGGAGGCCAGTGCGGCGACGCTGGCGATGGCCGCAAACACAGTGCGGGCAGGGATGACGAATGGGTGTGTCATGGGTTTTGAGTTTTGAATTGAATTGAAGTGAATGCAGGACAAAAAACTGCCACCTGAAAGTGGCTGGACTCTGAGCGCGATCAGGACTCTGCGGTGAAGCCGATTCGCCTGACGTAACCGCCCCACAGCTCGGAGTCGGCTTTCACGGTTTTGGCAAAGTCGTCAATGCTGCTGGACGCGCTGGGCTGCAAGCCCAGAGGGGCCGCGAAATCAGCCACGTCTTTGGCCGGGATCAGCGTTTTGAGCGCGTCGTTCATGCGCGTGGCAATGGAGACTGGTGTGCGTGCTGGCATGAAGAAGCCAAACCACTCTTCCATGTCCAGCTCAGGGTAGCCTTGCTCCACGTACGTGGGCACGTTGGGCGCGAAGCGCGAGCGCTGCTTGCCTGTGACGGCCAGCAAACGCAGCTTGCCACTGGGCAGGTGCTGCAAGTAGTCGCCAATGGGTGACGTGAAAATAGGCAGTTGACCGCCCAGCAGTTCAATGATGGCCGGGCCAGAGCCCCGGTACGGAATCTGCTTCATGTTGAGTCCTGCCGCTTTGTCAAGCAAGGCACCCACCATGTGCGGCATGGAACCCGCACCTGGCGTGCCGTAATTGCCCATGTTGGGGTTGGCCTTGAGCCAGGCGATCAGGCTTTTGACATCGGTCACGGTGGCGGGAACTGCTGGCCCTACGCCCAGGCCAAACGCTGTGTACAGCCCGGTGCTGATCGGCAGCACGTCAGACGTTTTGTATTGCAGCTTGGGGTAAGTGTGGGGGTAAATGGTGATCATCGACCCCGGCGTGAACAACATGACCGTGCCGTCAGCGGGCGCGTCACGCAATGTGATGACGCCCACCTGGCCGCCTGCTCCAGGCTTGTTGTCCACCACGACATTGGTCGCGTAAACGCCGCGCAGCTTTTCGGCCATGCGCCGCGCGAAGGCGTCGGTTGTGCCGCCCGGTGGAAAGCCGACGATGATGCGCAAGGTGTCCACCATGCCCTGGGCTTGAACAAACCCCGGCAACGCCCCCAAAACAGCGGTGGCAGCGGCTACATGTGTGAATTGGCGACGTGTGGTCATGGTGATTTCCTCTAAGTTAGAACAAATGATGGCTCGGATTTTCAGGATTCAGCGGTGAAACCAATGCGTTTGATCAGTGGCCCCCAGCGGTCGTATTGCAGTTTTTGGCTGGCTGCCAGTTCGGCTGGGGTTGAACCCTGAGCAATCAAGCCGACCAGGGCCAGACTGTCGATGACGGACTTGTCTTTCAGTGCCACGTTGATGGCCGCACTGGCTGCTGCAATCACGTTGGCCGGTGTGCCTGCTGGCGCGTAAAACGAAAACCATTCGTCTACCGTGAGCTCAGGAAAACCTTGCTCGGCAAAGGTGGCGACTTCAGGCACGAAAGGTGAGCGTTTGGCCCCCGAGGTTGCCAAAATGCGCAACTTGCCGGCTTTGTGGTTGGCAATAAAGTCGCCGTGCGGTGTGACCATGCCCGCAATTTGCCCGCCCACCACATCGGTCACGCCAGGCACAGAGCCACGGTATGGGACGTGTTTCATGTCGATGTTGGAGTTCAATCCCAACAGTGCGCCAATGAAATGGGGGGTTGAACCCGCACCGGGTGAGCCGTAGTTGGCATCTTTCGGGTTGACTTTGCACCAGGCTAAAAAGCCTTTCACATCGGTCACGCTGGCAGGCACCATGGGGCCTACCGCCAGCCCGTGCTGCATGATGGCCGCCATGGACACAGGGACGAAGTCTTTGAAGGCGTCGTAGCTCAATTTGGTGAACACATGCGGGTACAAAGACAGCATGGAATAGGGCGTGAGCGTGAGCACGGTGCCGTCTGCCGGGGCGGGCTTCAGCACATCAAGTGCGATGCGGCCACCAGCACCGGGTTTGTTTTCAACTACGGCACCGTTTTTGGTGTAGCCGCTGCCAGCCAGTTTGTCACCAACCCGGCGCGCGACGATGTCCCCTGAGCTGCCTGCTGGAAAGCCAAAGTAAATTTTGACTTGCTCCAGTGGCAAAGAGGCTTGCGCCCACGCGGATGAGGTGCCCATTGAGCTCAGGGCACTTAAAACGGTGGCGCTTAAGGTGCCTTGTGTGAATTGACGGCGTTGCATGGTGTGTCTCCTAAGTACTTAAAAAAAATCAGAAAAAATCAGCAAGAAAAATCAACGCGGGGCCATGCGCAACGCGCCATCCAGGCGAATCACTTCGCCGTTCAGGTGGCCATTGGTGACGATATGGCAGGCCAGCTCGGCAAACTCTTCGGGTTTGCCCAAGCGCGGCGGAAACGGGATCGACGCCGCAAGCGACGCTTGCACGGGTTCAGGCAATTGCTTCATGAGCGGCGTGGCAAACAAACCGGGGGCGACGGTGCACACGCGAATGCCGTGTTGTGCCAAGTCGCGCGCCATGGGCAGGGTCATGCCGACCAAGCCACCTTTGGATGCGCTGTAGGCTTGCTGGCCAACCTGGCCGTCGAAAGCGGCGACCGACGCGGTGAACATCATCACGCCGCGCTCACCACCGTCCAGCGGGGCCAATTTGACGCATTCAGCTGCAAACAGCCGGCTCACGTTGTAGCTGCCAATCAGGTTGATGTTGACCACCCGGGCGAAGTCTTCAAGGGGTGCCGCAGTGCCGTCTTTGGCGACGATGCGCTTGGCTGAGCCAATGCCCGCAATATTCATCAAAATGCGGGCTGGGCCATGGGCTGCGGCAGCCTTGGCAAGGGCTGCGTTCACGCTCTCGGTGTTGGTGATGTCGCACTGGCAGGCCACGCCGTTGATGTCAGCCGCCACCTTGTCGGCCAGCGCTTGGTTGACATCAAAAATAGCGACTTTGGCACCCAATCGCGCCAGCTCGCGGGCGGTTGCTTCGCCCAAACCCGATGCGCCGCCGGTGACGATGGATGAATGTCCTGCGATGTTCATGGTGTGTATTTACTTTTGAGGCTTCAGAATGGGGCCGATTGCGCTGCTGTCCGCGCCAGCTTGCTCGTGGAACGCATCCACCAAGGCGCTTCGGTGTTTGAGCACCGAGCGCTGATTGATCGAGCCTTTGTCAGTCACTTCGCCCTTGTCAATGGACGGTGCCTCGTGCATCACATGCAGTCGCGCGACGCGGGTGGCGCTGCCGGTGCTTTGGCTGGCCAGTTGGTTCAAGACAGTTTGAAAGTGCGCTTGCACAGCCGGGCTGGCCACCACCTCCTGAAGGCTGGCCGTGGCTGGCAAGCCGCCCAGGGTGCGCACGGCTGCCGTCGGAAAAATCAAGGCACCGACTTCTTTGAGGTTGAGGCCCGTGATCACGGCGTCTTGCACATAAGGCGCGCCCGCCGCGATAATTTTGCCGCGCATGGGGCCGACGCTCACAAAAGTGCCGGTTGCCAATTTAAAGTCTTCGGCAATGCGACCATCAAACTTCAGGCCTTGGTGAATGTCGTTGTCGTCAATCCATTGCACGGCGTCGCCACTGCAAAAAAAGCCTTCTTCGTCAAAAGACTCTTGCGTGGCTTCGTCATTGCGCCAATAGCCGGGCGTGATGTTGGGGCCCTTGTAGCGCACCTCGACTTTGCCATCGACAGGTACCAATTTCAGCTCCAGGCCTGCGCACGGCACACCCAGGTCGCCCGCTTTCACGTTGTGGCTGGTGACAAAAATCGCAAAGGGCGCGGATTCGGTCATGCCCAAGCCCGTGCCCATCACAATGCGCTCGCCTATTTCGGCCTCTTGGGTTTGGTGCAGGCTGTCCCAAATCGGTTGCGCCAGGGCAGCCCCTGCATAGAAAAACATTTGCACTTTGGAGAGCAAGGTTTTGCGCAGCACGGCATCTGTCTGCATGGCGTTGGCAATTTGCTCAAACCCGGTGGGCACGTTCAGGTAAAAGGTAGGCGCAATTTCGCGCAGGTTGCGCAGGGTTTCGTTGATCAGCCCTGGCATGGGCTTGCCGTCGTCAATGTAAATGGTGCCACCGTGGTACAGCGACAAACCAAAGTTGTGGTTGCCTGCGAAAGTATGGTTCCAGGGCAGCCAGTCCACCAGCACCTGGTGGTCTTTGAGCATGGGCATGGACTGCAACATTTGCTGCTGGTTGGAGCACCACATGCGCTGCGTGTTGATGACGGCCTTGGGCAGTTTGGTGGAGCCCGAGGTGAACAAAAATTTGACAATCGAATCCGGCCCGGTTGCCCGCATGGCGGCGTCCACCGCGGCGATGGGCACGGTGGCCAGCAGGTCGCTGAAGGCAGTGACGGGCCGCCCCAGGGTCTGGGCGACAGCGGCGGTTTGGGCGGCTGAGCTTGAATGGGTGACCACCTCCACATCGGCCCCCACAGTGGCGGCAATGGCTTTGGCAAAGCGTGCGCCGTCGCTGGCAAACACCAAGCCGGGCGTCAAAGTGCCCAGCACGTGGCGCAACTTTTCATGGTCCGTGCTGACAGTCGAGTAAGCGGTGGACACTGAACAGTAAGGCACCCCCGCGTAAATGCAACCGAGCGACAGCAATGCATGTTCCAGGTCGTTTTCGCTCAAGATGGCGACTGGGCGATTGACCCCCAAACTCCGGTTCAGCAGGGCTTGACCGATGCTGCGCGCACCCGCCAGCGCCTGCGCGAAGGTGATGTGCTGCCAGTCGCCCGTGCCAGCAACGCCTTGGGCGTCGAGCGTTTTCTCGCGTTTGGCCATCCAGATGCGGTCTGGCACCTCAGACGCCCAATGCACCAATCGGTCGGCGATGCGCTCGGCATAGGGCGCAAGCGGCTGCTCGGCCATGACGTACACGTTGCCCGACGATGCGCCCGTGCCCTGGCGCAGGGCCACGCGGGTGATGCCAAAGGCAACGTTGCGGTATTTGGGCTGGGTTGCGCTGTTCATGGGGTCGCTCACCTTCAGGCTTTCTTGACCTTGGCGGCTTTGCCATCCAGAAACGCTTTGACGCGGGCCTTGGCCTCAGGGGCGCTTTGGGCAATGGCGGCCATCATGGATTCTGAGAACAAACCGTGGTCGGTGCTTTGCTCAGCAATGCGGGGCAGGGCGTGCATCAGCGCGTAATTGGTCAGCGGGGCGTTCTGCGCAATGCGCACGGCCAGATCGAAAGCCTTGTCAAAAGCCTGGCCAGTGGGCACTAAATATTGGGCAAAACCAAGGCGCTCGCCGTCCACGGCGTTGTAGACGCGGCCTGTCATCATCATGTCGGTCATTCGCGCCACACCAATCAGCTTGGGGATGCGAACCGAGCCACCGCCACCCACAAAAATGCCGCGCGAGCCTTCGGGCAGGGCATAAAAAGTCGATTCATCGGCCACGCGAATATGGCAGGCCGTGGCCAGTTCCAAGCCGCCGCCCACTACCGCGCCATGCAAGGCAGCCACCACGGGAACAGGGCCAAATTGCACCCGCTCCAGGGCCACGTGCCAACTGCGCGAGTGCATCAGGCCTTGCCCTGTGTCGCGGTCTTTGAGTTCGCTTAAGTCAAGACCCGCGCAAAAGTGCTCGCCTTCGCCATCAATCACAGCGGCACGCACCGTGGCGGGCAGGGTGTCGAAAACCTGCTTGAGCGATGCCACCAGCTCGTCGTTCAGAGCGTTGCGCTTGGCCGAGCGGGTCATGCGGATGACGGCGATTTCTTGCTGCTCCCCGCGAAACTCAACATGCAGGGTTTTGGAAGTTGTCTTGTAAGGCAGGGCAGATTGAGAGGAAGTCGGCATGGCTTTGTGGCAGTTTTCTGAAAAGGATTGATCTTTTGCTGAAACTCGATTATCGTTATTGCTTGTAACTAGTTCAAGGGTTTTTTAAATCCTTTTTCTAGGGTTTACACCAAGTTCAACCCACCGCGCCAACCCATCCAAAACATCCAAACCGAGACCCCACCATGGACCACGCCAATCTCATTGCCATTGACATCCACACCCATGCCGAGGTGAGCTGCTGGAACCCGTTCGACGCCTATGGCGAAGAATATGACCGCGCCGCCGACAAGTACTTTCGCAACAGCCGCAGACCGACGATTGCGGAAACTATTGCCTACTACCGCGAACGCAAGATCGGCTTGATCATGTTCACGGTCGATGCCGAATCCAAAATGGGGCGCAGGCGCATTCCCAACGAAGAAATTGCCGAGGCCGCCAAAGCCAATTCCGACATGATGATGGCTTTTGCCAGCATTGACCCGCACAAAGGAAAAATGGGGGCCCGAGAGGCCGAGCGCCTGATCACCGAACACGGCGTGAAGGGCTTTAAATTTCACCCGACCGTGCAGGCCTACCACCCCTACGACAAGATGGCCTGGCCGATTTACGAGGTCATCAACGCCCACAAACGGCCCGCCATTTTTCACACCGGGCACAGCGGCATTGGCAGTGGCATGCGCTGCGGTGGCGGGTTGCGTTTGGAGTACAGCAACCCCATGCATTTGGACGATGTGGCGATTGAATTCCCGGACATGCAAATCGTCATGGCGCACCCGAGTTTTCCGTGGCAAGACGAGGCGCTAAGCGTGGCCACCCACAAGCCCAATGTCTGGATTGACCTGTCCGGCTGGAGCCCCAAATACTTTCCCAAGCAGTTGGTGCACTACGCCAACACGCTGCTCAAAGACCGCATTTTGTTTGGCAGCGACTACCCGCTGATCACCCCCGACCGCTGGATGAAAGACTTCGAAGACGCGGGTTTCAAACCTGAGGTGATGCCCGGCATTTTGAAAGGCAATGCGGTGCGCTTGCTGGGGTTGACCTGATTGCCCAATCGGATTGGCTGGGCTCGCGGAATGGGCCGATCGAATGGGCTGATGGCATGGACTGATTGCCTTTTTCGGCAGTGGCCCTATTTGCTATTATAATAATAGCAAACTATCTATATAATTCGTGAGCTAGAGGCCTATTCTATTCATAAAATGCCGTTTTCGACCTCGTTTTGAAAAAGTCATATCACCGGTGATATCAAAACCTACCAGCCGCCTGTGGCAAGCCAGTGTTCCAGTTCGCTGAATTTGTCAACGCCCCAAAACATTTCGCCATCGACCACCACCGTGGGTGAGCCAAAAATACCCGCGTCCAGCGAAGTGCGAACCTCCGCACGCAGCAGGCGTGCGGCCGCCTCGCCCTGTACCGCTTGCACCAGCTCATTGGCGCGAATCGCCGCTGGCAATTCAATGCCGCCCAGCGACTCGGGCGACGACAAATCACAGCCCAAAACCCAATAGGCATGTAGCATGGCGCGGGCCAGCGACTTGGCGGCCTGCGGGTGGATCTTCATGGCCCAGCACATCGCCCGCGCCATGCTCAAGGGGTGACTGGGTGCGCCTCCGAAGGTGTGTCCCAGTTGAATGCCATGCAACCGCGCGTAGCGGCGCACGTCATGCAAGGTGTAAGGTCCTTTAAGCGGTGTGTCCAGCAACGGTTTAAGCCCCATCACCTTCATCACCGACACCCCCAGCAGCATCGGGTGCCATTCGACCGTGCGGCCCTGGCGATGCGCCAAGTCGTCAATGCGCAACGAGGCAAAGTAGCCAAAGGGCGAGATGAAATCGAAATAAAACTTCAGCGGGGCGGCATTGGACATGGTGGGCGATCAAACGGCAACGGGTGATGCGCCTGCTGTCAAGCTCATGGCCACCCCTGTCCGTCATTTCAGTTTATTTGACTGCATTCGACCTGAATCTTGTCGAATTTGCAAACGGTACTTTTCAACGCCACTTTGCAATTTTCTGCGTCACCCTCTACGCGATAGAAATCAGCGAAACAACCAAGGCAGCCCATGCAGCGCCGCCATCCCCGTGCCCAGCGTGATCAACATATTGCCCTTGCTGGCTAGCGCTGCTAGCAGGGCCACGCCCGCGCTGGCGTAGCGCGGCCAGTTGTCCAGTCCGCCAATGTGGGGGCCATTGGGTCCGTAAACCATCACCACGCCGCTGCACACAATGGCGGCAAAAATGGCGGGCACCATCAGCTTGAGTGACCGCTCCAGCCAAGGCGGTAAATCGCGGTTGGCAAACACGCCAATGAATGAATAGCGAATCAAAAAGGTGCCGATGGTCAATCCGGCCACCACTAACCAGCTTTGCGTGCTGTCCACAATGACACTCCTTTTTCGACCGTCAAACCACCCAGCAAACCCACCGCGCAGGCGGCCACCAGCCCTAGTTTGAGCGGCAACGAGAACAGCGCCACACTGGCAATGCCGCCCGCCACAGCCGCTCCCACCATAGGGAGGCTGCGAACGGAGGTGGCCAAAATCGCGATGAACGACAGCGGAATCGCAAATTCCAGCTGCCAGCTGGCCGGCACGACGTTGCCTGCAAAAATACCGACCACGCAAAAGAAGATCCAAAACGGCCACAGCACCGCTGTCAAACCCGCGTAGTAGGCGATGAGGTGCTTGTCAGCCGGGTTTTCGTGCTCTCGCTTTTGAAGCAATGCAAAACTGTTGTCAACCAGAAATGCCGCAATCAGCATGCGCTTGGGGGTGCTGAAATGGCGCACTTTGGGGGCCAGAGCCGCGCTGTAAACGGCCATGCGCAGGTTGATCACGCAACCCGACAAAATGGCCACCCACAGCGCAGCCGAGTTTTGCAAAAACTGCAACAACACCGCCTGCGCAGAGCCCGCGTAAACCAGAGCGGGCAGCGCGATGGCAGCCCCTTTGGTCAAGCCAGCATTGACCGACGCCACGCCGCACACCATGCCAAATGGCAGGTACGATGGGACGATGCCAATGGTGTCGCGCACCCCGGCAAAAAAAGCGGAACGCGAGCGGGCGCTGGCGGCGGCTGTCGTTGTGGTCACGTCGTCAGCGGGGCGCTCTGGGTCACTTTGGGTGGGTCGAGTGGTTTGTGCGGTTCGGGCGGTTTGGGCAGTTTGGGCCGTTTGGGTAGAGCGGACGTTTGGGGTAGTGGGGTCCCCGGGGTTGGGCAAAGTCATGGGTCAATGCTAGCTGACCTAGGATGGTGTCGATGCTCGCTAGTCATCGTACAACGTCATTGGCTAGCGCTATAAATAAAATAGCAAAGTATCTATATTATTCGAGAGCTAGAGGTCAATTTTATTCATATTTTGAGCCAAAATCGTCATTTTTTGAAAAAAAGAACCTGCAGGTTCTTTTTTCTGATTTTTGGTCAAAAATGGCCTCAAACCTTGCCGCTGACCCGCAATTGCGTCTGGCGCAGGCGCTCGCGGCTGTTGGACAGGTGGGTGCGCATGGCGGCGCGTGCGGCCTCCGAGTCCTGGTTGCGGATCGCCGTCAATATGCTTTCGTGCTCGCCATTGACCCGCTGCAAATACGCCAGCCGTCCCTCGGGGGCACGGTGCATCACGTTCACGCGGGTGCGCGGAATGATCATGGTGCCCAGGTAGGTCATCAAGTCCGTGAAATGGCGGTTGCCGGTGGCGCGGGCGACTTCCATGTGGAATGCAAAGTCCGACGGCACGGCATCAGAATCGCCTGCAATCGATTCTTGAAAAGCCGCCAAAGCGGCCTGCATCACGTCAAGATGGGTGAGGGTTCTCCTCTGGGCGGCTAGGCCTGCGGCTTCGGTCTCCAGGCTGATGCGCAGTTCCAGAATCGAGATCACATCCGCCATGGTGGACATGTCGGGGTCGGCAATTTTGAAGTTGTCGCTGGCCTGCGGGGCGATCACAAAGGTGCCTATACCGTGGCGGGTTTCAACCAAATTGGCAGCTTGTAATTTGGACAACGCCTCACGCACCACGGTGCGACTCACGGCGTATTGCGCCATGATGGCGGATTCTGTGGGCAGCTTGTCGCCTGGCTGCAGTTTGCCGTCGCGCATGGCCTGGTTCAGCCCGCTGACGACTTGTGCCACCAAGCCGCCCGCGCGCTGGGTTTTCAGCGGCTCCAGGCTGGCGCTCAACCCGTCATTTGGCAGCGCGAGGCTAGGGGTTTGCCTTGATTCCATCAAAATTCTCTTGACAGGTTGAAGTTGCTATCTAAAATTGTATGTTGTCAGACAACCTGAATTTTGTCAAACGTCATTTGTCGAGCGACATTTTTCAAACCAAATTTTCAAACCAAATTTTCGCGCCATGACCGTCAAAAATCACCACCGAATTCTCATGACCGGAGCCGCCGGTGGGCTGGGCGTCGCCATGCGCGAGAGGCTCAAGGCCAATTGCACGGTGCTTCGGCTGTCAGACCGGGTCGCGGTGGGCGCCGCTGCCACGGGCGAAGAAGTCATGTTGGCCGAACTGTCAGACGCTGATGCCGTGTTGGCCACGCTGCAAGGCGTAGACGCGGTGGTGCACTTTGGCGGCGTGTCGGTCGAAGGCCCGTTTGCGCCAATTTTGCAAGCCAACATCATTGGCGTGTACAACCTGTACGAAGCGGCCCGCAAGCAGGGCACGCGGCGCATTGTGTTTGCCAGCTCCAACCACGTGACCGGGTTTTACCGCCAGTCGGAAACCCTCACCCCCCAAACTGCGCCGCGCCCAGACGGGTATTACGGCGTCAGCAAAGCCTTTGGCGAGGACATTTCGCGCTTTTACTTTGACCGCTACGGCATCGAAACCGCTTGCCTGCGCATTGGTTCGTCTTTCCCCGAGCCGCGCGACCGCCGTATGCTGGCCAGCTGGCTCAGTTACGACGATTTGCACCGCCTCATCACCGCCAGCCTGACCACGCCCGTGCTGGGGCACAGCATCATTTACGGCATGTCTGCCAACGCCGTCACCTGGTGGGACAACGCCAGTGCGAAGCACGTGGGCTACCAGCCCCAGGACAGTTCAGACATTTACCGTGATGCGATTTATGCCAAAACGCCGCTGCCTGATCTGGCCGATCCCGTGGTTCAGTTCCAGGGCGGCGGGTTTGTGAAGCTGGGGCCTTACGACTGAATTTGCTGAATATTGAATTTCCTTGCCCTTTCCCTCTCCCTCTTCCTTTTCCTTTTCCTCAACCTAGCAGCCTTTCCATTTCCTTTTTTCCCTTCGCCCTTCTAAATCTACCGAAAGAGACCCTATGAAACTCGCAAAATCACTGATCGGTGCTTCCGTTGCAGCCCTGGCTCTGGCAGCCCAAGCCACCGAGTTCCGCTCGGCAGACACCCACAATGCGGACGACTACCCTACCGTGGCGGCTGTACGGTACATGAGCGAATTGCTGGAGAAAAAGAGCGCTGGCAAACACAAAATCAAAGTCTTCAACAAGCAGGCTTTGGGCAGCGAAAAAGAAACCATCGATCAAGTGAAAATTGGCGCGCTTGACTTCACCCGTGTCAACGTCGGCCCTATGAACGGCATTTGCCCGCTCACGCAAGTTCCCACCATGCCGTTTTTGTTCAGCTCCATTGCCCACATGCGCAAGTCGCTGGATGGCCCGGTGGGCGATGAAATTCTGAAAAGCTGCGAGTCCGTGGGCTTCATCGGTTTGGCTTTTTATGACAGTGGCGCGCGTTCTATCTACGCCAAAAAAGCCATCAGAACCGTCGCCGATGCCAAGGGTTTGAAAATTCGCGTCCAACAGTCTGACCTTTGGGTCGCCCTGATCAGCGCCATGGGTGCCAACGCCACGCCCATGCCTTATGGCGAGGTCTACACGGGCCTCAAAACAGGGCTGATTGACGCCGCCGAAAACAACATTCCGTCGTTTGACACAGCCAAACACGTCGAAGCGGTGAAGATTTATTCCAAAACCGAGCATTCCATGGCGCCCGAGATTTTGGTGATGTCCAAAGTCGTTTACGACAAGCTGCCCAAAGCCGAGCAAGACATGATTCGCGCTGCGGCCAAAGAGTCGGTTGCGTTTGAACGTCAAAAGTGGGACGAGCAAGAGGCCAAGTCATTGGCCAATGTCAAAGCCGCGGGAGCCGAGATTGTCGAAGTCGATAAAAAGTCCTTCCAGGCGGTGATGGGCCCGGTGTACGACAAGTTCATGGTCACCGCTGACATGAAGCGCCTGGTCAAAGCGGTGCAAGACACGAAGTAAGTCTGTTGCCCGCTTTGCGTTGCCCGACTTCGTGTGCGGGCGCGAGACATTGATTGCCTGGCCCACCTCCCAAGGGGCGTGGGGCCCTTGAAAGAACCCACCATGTACACCAGGTTTTGTATCGCGCTGTCCAAGTTGAGTTTGGCGTTGGCAGTCATCGGCTTGATCGCCGTCGTTCTTTGTGTGCAGTGGCAGGTGATCGGCCGTTATGTTTTTAACGACACACCGACCTGGGCTGAAGCGCTGGCCATGCTGCTGGTTTTGTTTGTCACAGCGTTTGGCCTGGCGGTGGGAGTGCGCGATGCGGGGCACATTGGCCTTGAATCCTTGGTCGTGCTGTTGCCCAAAAAATGGCAGCATCGCATTGAAATCCTGATCCACGTGCTGGTTGGTCTTTTTGGCGGGCTGATGGTGCAAGGCGGCTGGCTTTGGATGGCTGCCAAGTGGGGCGAAAAAAAACCCATGCTGCCGCTGCCCGATGGCATTGACTACCTGCCTATCGTCATTGCCGGGGTGCTGATCGTCCTTTTTTCAATTGAACACGTGATCGCGCTGGTTCGCGGCGAAGTGGTGGAGCCGGCATGGAACTGACTGTCTTGGCCCTGAGCTTCACGCTCTTTTTGGTGTTGGGCGTTCCCGTCGCCTTCGCCATTGGCCTGTCCTCGGTCGCCACCATCATTGCTGCTGGATTGCCGGTGGCGGTGGTGTTCCAAAAAATGGTCGGCGGCATGCAGGTGTTCAGCTTTCTGGCCATTCCATTTTTTGTGTTTGCAGGCGAACTCATGCTGTATGGCGGAATTGCCGAGCGCATTGTGCGGTTCGCCAACAGCCTGGTGGGACACGTTCGCGGCGGTTTGGGAATGAGCAATGTGATTGGCTGCACGCTGTTTGGCGGGGTCGCTGGCTCGCCTTTGGCGGATGTGTCAGCCATGGGTTCGGTGATGATTCCTTTGATGAAAAAGGAAGGCTACGACGCTGACTATGCCGTCAACGTGACGACCCACGCCGCCTTGGTCGGGGCCATCATGCCCACCTCGCACAACATGATTATTTTTACTTTGGCAACCTCTGGCATTGCCTCGGTCAGTGTCATCAGCCTGATTCTGGCGGGCTTGGTGCCCGCCATCATCCTCACGCTGTGCAATTTGGGGGCCGCGTACTATGTCGCCGTCAAACGCGGCTACCCCACGCGCGGGGCGTTCCCGGGTTGGGGCGAAGTCGGGCGTGCGTTTGCCGCGTCTTTGCCGGGGCTGCTGGTGGTGGTGATCATTTTGGTGGGTATTTTGTCGGGCGCTTTCACGGCCACCGAATCGGCCTCGATTGCGGTGGCCTGGGCCTTGTTCATCACAGTTTTTGTTTACCGCACGATGTCTTGGCACAACTTTCTCAAAGCCTGCGCCAAGGCCAGTAAAACCACCGGCGTGGTGCTGTTGCTGATTGGTATTTCCAATGCGTTTGGCTACTTCATGGCGCTGTATGAGGTGCCGCAAATGACGGGCGAAATGATGAAGTCGGTCAGCAGCGAGCCATGGGTCATCTTTTTGATGATCAACGTGCTGCTGTTCATTTTGGGCACCTTTTTGGACATGGCGGCCACTATTTTGATTTGCACGCCCATCTTCATGCCCATCGCCATGCAATTCGGCATGGATCCCACCCAATTTGGCATTGTGATGCTGATTAACTGCGCTCTAGGCCTGAACACGCCGCCCGTGGGATCGGTGCAGTTTGTGGGTTGCGCCATTGGGGGAATCTCGGTGGGGCAGGTGATGCGCTCGATCGCTCCGTTTTATGGTGCGTTGGGCTTGTGTTTGCTGCTAGTCACCTACGTGCCCGCCTTTTCCTTGTGGTTGCCATCCCTCGCCAAATGACGCCTTGAATTCTGATGAAAATTGTCGCTGTCCGGGTTACGCCTATCGCCATCAAAGACCCGCCGCTACTCAACGCTGCGGGGGTGCACGAGCCTTTTGGCCTGCGTTCCATCATTGAAGTGCAGGGTGCTAACGGCCTGGTGGGTTTGGGCGAAACCTATGGCGATGCGCCGGTTTTGGGGCTGTTGATGCGGGTGCGCGACAGCCTGGTGGGGCTGTCAGCCTTCAATGTCAATGGTTTGTTGGCTCGACTGCAGGCTGCCGCGCCCCAAGTTTCGACGGGCCATGTCGAAATGGAATTGGCTCCTGGGTCTTTGGCCAGCAATTTGGTAACCAGTGCATTTTCAGCATTTGAGGTGGCGTTTCTTGATTTGCAGGCCCGCACTTTGGGCATTCCGTTGGTCGAGCTTTTGGGCGGTGCCGTGCGGCCCAAGGTGGCGTACTCCGCCTATCTTTTTTACAAATGGGACGCGTCGGTCGATGCCGAGTACGCGCCCGACCCTTATGGAGAAGCCGTCAACCCGCAGCAAATCGTGCAGCAGGCTCGCGCGATGATTGACGCTTACGGTTTTGATAGCATCAAGCTGAAAGCCGGTGTGTTTGACCCGATGCAAGAGGCCGAGGCTATTTTGGCCCTGAAAGCGGCTTTCCCCCGTCACCAGTTGCGCATTGACCCGAACAGCAATTGGTCGCTGGCGACCAGTTTGAAAGTGGCGCAAAAGCTGGACGGCTGCCTTGAATATTACGAAGACCCAACGCCGACGCTCGAAGGCATGGCAGAGCTTCATCGGCAGACCCGATTGCCCTTGGCGACGAACATGGTCATCACCAACTGGGCTGAGCTCAAACGCAGCATCGAACTCAACGCCTGTCAGATTTTGCTGTCTGACCATCACTTTTGGGGCGGTTTGCGAGCCACGCAGGCGCTTGCCAAAACTTGTGAGACCTTCGGCCTGGGCTTGTCCATGCATTCCAATTCGCACCTGGGCATCAGCCTGATGGCCATGACGCATTTGGCAGCATCCGTGCACCACTTAAGCTATGCCTGCGACACCCATTACCCTTGGCAAAGTGCCGAAGTATTGGTGGGGGGCAAGGTGCCAATCATCGGGGGGTGCGTCCATTTGACCGACAAGCCAGGGCTGGGTGTAGAGTTAGACCCCCTCGGTTTGGCCCGCCTTCATCAAGATTATTTGACCTGCCGCATTCGCACCCGCAATGATGTGGTGCAAATGCAAAAATACCGGCCTGATTGGCGGCAAATCAAACCCCGGTTTTGAATTTGGTGGGTTAAAGAGCTTGAGTATCGCCTTGACATCGCTTTCAATAGGATCAATTTCATCATGACTGAATTCAACATGACAACTTTCAACTTGACCGTGTTCTCCAGCCTTGGTCGCCGTTTTGCATTAGCCGCCGGGGCGGCTGTGCTGATGGCGGCATTGCCCTTGGCTGCGAGCGCCCAAGCTGACTTTCCCAATAAGCCGATCAAACTGATCGTGCCGTTCCCGCCAGGCGGCACAAGTGACGTGATGGGTCGCATGATGTCGGAAGAGCTTGGCAAAATTCTCAAACAGCCCGTCATCATTGAAAACGTGGGCGGCGCGGGCGGCGTGATTGGCACCGAGCGCGGGGCCAAGGCCGCCGCAGACGGCTACACGATTGTGCAAACCGGCGTTGGCCAAAATGCGGTGGCCCATGGCCTGGATCCCAACCTCAAATACAGCTCCACCACCGACTTCATTCATTTGACCCAGGTTCATTCCGGACCCAACGTGTTGGTAGTGCACCCCAGCACGCCTTTTAAAACGGTCAAAGAGCTGGTCGACTTTGCCAAAGCCAACCCCGGCAAAATTGACTATGGTTACACCCATGCAGCGTCTGGCCACATGGCGATGGAGTTGTTCAAACAAACGGCAGGCATCTTCATGACTGGCATTCCCTATAGGGGCGGCGGCCCCATGATGACCGACATGCTCGGAGGCACCATCAAGCTGATGTTCATCAACCAGGACGTCGCTTTGCAGCACATCAAGGCAGGCAAATTGCGCGCGTTGGCGGTTTCAAGTGCGCAGCGCAACCCGCTTTACCCTGATTTGCCGACGATTGCTGAATCTGGCTACAAAGGGTTTGAAGCGCTGTCTTGGTCTGGCATGTCCGTGCCCAAAGGCACGCCCGGCCCTGTGGTGGAGAAACTTGAAGCGGCCATGTCCCAAGCCATGATGTCGCCTGCCATCAAGCAGCGCATGGAATCGCAAGGTTTTGTGATTCCGACCCAAGGCTCCAAGCCCTACACTGCCTTTGTCAAGAGCGAGATGGATCGCTGGACCAAGGTGATCAACACGGCGGGCATTAAGCCGCAGTGAGCGCAGACGTGAAAAAGCCCGCCAGAAGCGGGCTTTTTCAGTTGAATACTGAGGGTTTACTTCAGTTTCATTTCTTTGTAGTCCACATGCTTGCGAGCTTTGGGATCAAATTTCTTGATCAACATTTTCTCGGGCATGGTTTTCTTGTTTTTGCTGGTCGTGTAGAAATGACCGGTGCCTGCTGTAGATTCCAGCTTGATTTTTTCGCGTCCGCCTTTGGTTGCCATGGTGTTACTCCAATTCTGTGGGTTTAGGCCTGGCCACGTGCGCGCAGGTCTGCGAGCACAACGTCAATACCATTTTTGTCAATCAATCGCAGACCTGCGTTGCTGATGCGCAAGCGAATCCAACGGTTTTCTGTTTCGACCCAAAAGCGGCGGTATTGCAAGTTTGGCAAAAATCGACGTTTGGTTTTGTTGTTGGCGTGGGAGACATTGTTCCCGACCATTGGGCCTTTGCCCGTGACTTCACATACGCGTGCCATAGGGACACTCCGATACTCAAAAACAGTTGCAAGCACTTTGAACTGCTGCAACCTCACCTCGCCAATTGATGGGTGGCGGTAACCCGTTTTCTGCTAAGCCTATGATTGTATGTCAGTTTTTGTTGGGAACCGCTAGGAATCGCCCGAAAAACGGATTTATGGCGATGCCGATTGCTCTAAAAAGCGCTGAGCATCTAAAGCCGCCATGCACCCTGTGCCAGCACTGGTGATGGCTTGGCGGTAAATGTGGTCTTGCACGTCGCCCGCTGCAAAAATGCCTGGTACGCTGGTCATGGTGGCAAAACCCTTCAAACCAGATTGCGTGACGATGTAGCCACCCGCCATGTCGAGTTGGCCCTGAAAAATTTCGGTGTTGGGCGCGTGGCCAATGGCTATGAAGCAGCCTTTGAGAGTGATGTCCTCGGTGCTGCCGTTGGCCGTGCTCTTCAAGCGGATGCCAGTGACCCCCGTGGAATCGCCCAAAACTTCATCGAGCGTGGCAAATGTCTTCAGCTCGATTTTCCCGGCGGCGACTTTGTCCATCAGCTTGTCGATCAAAATCGCTTCGGCTTTGAATTTGTCGCGGCGGTGTACCAAGTAGACTTTGCTGGCGATATTGGACAAATACAAGGCTTCTTCCACAGCCGTGTTGCCACCGCCCACCACGCAGCAAATCTCGTTGCGGTAAAAGAACCCGTCGCACGTTGCGCAGCCTGAGACGCCACGCCCCATGAATGCGGTTTCCGAGGGCAGACCTAGGTATTTGGCTGAGGCGCCTGTGGCAATAATCAATGAATCACAGGTGTATTCACCGCTGTCGCCCTTCAGGGTGAAGGGGCGTTTGCTGAAGTCAACTGCGCTGATGTGGTCAAAAATCACTTCGGTGTTGAAGCGCTGCGCATGCTCCAAAAAGCGTTGCATCAGATCTGGCCCTTGCACGCCATGAACGTCGGCGGGCCAATTGTCTACGTCGGTGGTGGTCATCAATTGACCGCCTTGCGCGATGCCGGTGATCAAAACCGGGTTCAGGTTGGCCCGCGCGGCATACACTGCTGCGGTGTAGCCTGCGGGGCCAGAGCCGAGGATCAGCACTTTGATGTGCCTTGAATTGGACATTAGGGTAAACCTTTGTGAAATCGCTGAAATGCCGGTTTGTCGGCTGAATAATGGGCTCAAGCCCGTGTACAGTTTGGATTGAAAGGTGCGGGTTTAAGCCAGTTGCAATTGGGGTCAAGGCACCAAGTTGGCAAGGCCCTGTACCAGCAGATTATAAAAAGCTTCTGCCCGGCATTTTGAATCTCGCCCAGCCTGTCTTTAGTTTCTTAAAAAAAGAGGAATCACAGATGTCGATGTTGACCAATCTAGACCTGATTCGCCGTGTGCCCTTGTTTGCCATGCTGACCCCGGCGCAGACCGAGTCGCTGGCGACGGCCATTGATAAAAGGCGCTTCAGGCGGGGCGAGTTGATCGTTGAGCAGGGCAAAAGGAATGACGCGCTTTACATTTTGCTGGCGGGCCGGGCGAGGGTGGTCGTGACCGACAGCAAGGCGCGCGAGGTCATTTTGGCGACCTTGCACCCCGGCGACTACATTGGTGAAATGAGCCTGATTGACCAGGAACCAATTTCCGCCAACGTGGAGGCTGAACTTCAAACTGATGCGCTGATTTTGGCGGGTGAAGACTTTTCTCGCTGCCTGCTTGAAAACAATTCCATGGTCACTGCAGTGATGAAAGGCCTGGTTCAGCGCCTGCGCCGCGCCGACCGCAAAATCGAATCATTGGCACTGATGGGCGTGTACGGCCGCGTCGCCAATGTCCTGCTGGACAGCGGCATTCCGGTGCCTGGCCCTGACAATGTGCGCATCATCCGAGACAAAATTTCACGCCAGGATATAGCCAAAATGGTCGGTGCCTCGCGTGAAATGGTCAGCCGCGTCATGAAGGACTTTGAGGAGCAGGGCTTTATTGAAACCCGGGCTGACGGGTCGGTCCTTGTCAACGAACGCCGCCGGGTGCCGCGTTAATCCATCTAATGACCTATTCTCTCAATACGCTCAATAACCCCCGCCAACAGGAACACCCCGCGCGCATTGGCGTGCTGAGAGTCGCCGTCGAAGCCGGACTGGTCGCGGGCCTGGTTCTGCTCGTGCTGTGGTTCTTGGCCCTTGTCACCCACTCCCCAACTGACGCCGCCTGGTCAACGTCTGGCACGGGTGCTCCGGTTGCCAACCGGGCTGGAAAGCTCGGCGCTTGGCTTGCTGACATCAGTTACTTCTCCTTTGGTTTTTCGGTCTGGTGGTGTTTTGTTGCGGGTTTGAGCACTTGGCTTGCCGCGTTGGCGCGGTGGCTTCGGATGTTGCGGGCAGATGCGGGCGAGCCGCTGGCGACCGCAGCCACGCCACCTGCGGGTATCAACCGCTTTTTTGTGGGGTCAGTTGCCTTTTGGCTTGGATTGGTGGCGCTGTTGGTCGCCAGCACGGCGCTGGAATGGTCGCGCCTGTACCGGTTTGAGTTGGTTTTGCCGGGTGGCCATGCGGGCGGCGCATTGGGGTTTTTGACGGGGCCGTTTCTTGTCAAATGGTTTGGGTTTACCGGGTCTGGTTTGGTGGCCATTGCTATTGGCGTCGTCAGTTCTGCCATGGTGTTCCGGTTTTCTTGGGGGCACGTGGCCGAGACGATTGGGGCCTGGCTTCACAACCTGATCGAATCGCGCCGGGAAAAACGCGAAATTGCCCAAGACATGGCGTTTGGTCAACAAGCCGCACGAGAGCGCGAAGAAGTGGTGATTGAAGAGCGCGAAGAAATTGCCGAGCACCACCAGGAACCGCTGCTGATTGAACCTGTTTTGGTCGACCTGCCGAAGAGCGAGCGGGTCGCCAAAGAGCGGCAAAAGCCACTTTTCGCCGAAATGCCTGATAGCCGCTTGCCTCAGGTCGATTTGCTGGATGGTGCGCAGTTGCGCCAGGAAACAGTGGCTCCCGAAACGCTGGAAATGACCAGCCGCATGATCGAGAAAAAGCTCAAAGACTTCGGCGTTGAGGTGCGCGTGGTGCTGGCGCAGCCGGGCCCTGTGATCACTCGCTATGAAATTGAACCCGCAACGGGCGTCAAGGGCTCGCAAATTGTGGGCCTGGCCAAAGACTTGGCGCGCTCTTTGAGCTTGGTGTCTATTCGGGTGGTAGAGACCATACCCGGCAAAAATTACATGGCGTTGGAGCTTCCCAACGCCAAACGGCAGTCCATCAAACTGTCTGAAATACTAGGCTCGCAAATCTACAACGACGGCAAGTCGCTGCTGACCATGGGCCTGGGCAAAGACATCATCGGCAACCCAGTGGTCGCAGACCTTGCCAAAATGCCACACGTGCTGGTGGCGGGCACTACAGGCTCGGGCAAATCGGTGGGTATCAACGCGATGATTTTGAGCCTGCTGTACAAAGCTGAAGCGCGGGACGTGCGGCTTTTGATGATCGACCCCAAAATGCTTGAAATGTCGGTGTACGAAGGTATTCCGCATCTTTTGGCCCCCGTGGTAACGGACATGCGCCAGGCCGCGCACGGCTTGACCTGGTGTGTCGCTGAAATGGAGCGGCGCTACAAATTGCTCAGCAAAATGGGTGTGCGCAATTTGGCGGGCTACAACGTCAAAATTGACGACGCCAAGGCGCGGGGCGAGTTTGTCTACAACCCGTTTAGCCTGACCCCTGAAGCGCCCGAGCCGCTGGACCGTTTGCCGCATATCGTCGTGGTGATCGACGAATTGGCCGATCTGATGATGGTCGTGGGCAAGAAGATCGAAGAATTGATTGCCCGGTTGGCGCAAAAAGCACGCGCCGCTGGCATCCACCTAATTTTGGCCACCCAGCGCCCCAGTGTGGATGTGATCACGGGTTTGATCAAAGCCAATATTCCCACCCGAATCGCGTTTCAGGTGAGCAGCAAAATTGACAGCCGTACCATCCTTGATCAAATGGGCGCAGAAGCTTTGCTGGGAATGGGCGACATGCTTTACATGCCCAGTGGCACGGGCTTGCCGATTCGCGTCCACGGCGCGTTTGTCAGTGACGAAGAGGTTCACAGGGTTGTGGCCTATTTGAAAAGCCAGGGCGAACCCAACTACATTGAAGGCGTGCTGGAAGGCGGTACGGTCGATGGGGACGATGACGTAAATGCTGACGGCCAAGGCGGCAACGGTGGCGGCGAGAAAGACCCGATGTACGATCAAGCGGTCGAAGTGGTTTTGAAAAACCGAAAAGCCAGCATTTCGCTGGTGCAGCGGCACTTAAAAATCGGCTACAACCGCGCTGCCCGGTTGGTTGAGGACATGGAAAAGGCTGGTATGGTCAGCGCCATGAGCACCAATGGGCAGCGTGAAATCCTGGTACCCGCACGGGCCGAATGATTGACATCAGGACATGACGACATGAAACTTTCAGACTGCATTTTGCTGGCCTGCCTTTCAATGCCATTGCCTGGTTTTGCGGGCGGCTTGGAGGCGCTTGAGGCTTTTGTTAAAAATGTCAAAGCGGGCCGTGCTGATTTCACCCAGGTGGTGACGCCACCGCCCAAAGAAGGGCAGGTGGCCCGAATCAAAACCTCCAGCGGCACGTTTGAGTTCTCGCGCCCTGGGCAATTCAAGTTTGTCTACAAGAAGCCGTTTGAGCAAAGTATCGTGGCCGACGGCACCACCCTGTGGATTCACGACGTTGACCTGAACCAAGTCACCGCGCGTCAACAATCCAAAGCCCTGAACTCAACACCCGCCGCGCTGATTGCCTCTGCTACGGACTTGCGAGCGCTCAAAGCGGAATTCACACTGCTGAACGAGCCTGACAAAGATGGGTTGGAATGGGTCAGTGCCACGCCGAAGACCAAAGACAGTCAAATTCAGGCGGTGCGCATCGGGTTTCGTTCTGGCAATCTGGCCGCACTCGATATTTTGGATAGCTTCGGTCAAAACTCCCGTATGAGCTTCAGTGCATTCAAGGCCAATTTGGTGCTCGATGCAGCCACCTTTGCCTTCAAGCCGCCGGTGGGTGCTGACGTGGTGCAGCAATAGCGATCTTTAAGGTTTTACGCGGAATATTGGCCCAATCCGCCTCTCGTTGCAATCCAGGAGACATCATGAAACGTCGTCAAGCTTTACTCAGTGCAGTCGCCGCTAGCTTGGCAGCTGTACCCGCGTTCGGTCAGTCCGACAAACCGCTTCGAGTCATCGTCGGTTTTCCTCCTGGTGGCTCTTTGGACGTGGTTGCCCGACTAGTGGCCGATAAGTTAAAAGATGAGCTTAAGCGGCCCGTGTTGGTGGACAACAAGCCGGGTGCTGCTGGCCGAATTGCCGCAGAATTGTTTAAAAATACGTTGCCCGATGGCGATACCGTGATGGTGGCACCCATCGTTGTCCCGGTGTTGGCCCCCTTGACCTTCGCCAAGCTCAACTACAACCCCGCGACTGACTTTGCGCCCATTGCCCACTTGGCGAGCTTTCATTTCGGTTTTGCCGCACCCGCAGACGCGCCCTACAAATCGATTTCCGAATTTATCGCGTGGATCAAAGCCAACCCCGCCAAGGCCAACTTTGGCATGCCGGGTGCGGGCAGCCTGCCGCACTTTTTTGGGTTGATGATTGGCCGCGAAGCGGGGGTCGACATGGTGCCGGTTCCGTTTCAAGGGGGTGCCCCTCTGATCACCGCTTTGGCAGGTGGTCAGGTGGCCAGTGGCATTGATGTTTTGAGTGAGCAGCTTGAACTTCATCGCGCTGGGAAATTGCGAATTTTGGCGACATCGGGCGCACAACGCAGCCGGGTGCTGCCCGATGTACCGACCTTTCGCGAACTGGGCTTTGCCAGCATTCAGGCCCAATCCTGGTTTGCCATGTACGCCACGGCCCGCGCGCCTGCGGGCAGCATTGCCGTAATCAACAGCGCGGTCAACAAAGCGCTGGCCATGCCAGACGTGTTGGAGCGACTTGCCAAGTTGTCGCTTGAACCTGGCGGCGGCACACCCGCAGATTTGCAAAAACTTCAAGATGCTGAAACCCTGCGTTGGGGGCCGGTGATCAAAGCCGCTGGATTTCGGGCGGATTAACAGGCCGTCCCTGTCAGCCACAATGGCGGTCGATGACCGCTGGTGACCATGACTGAGCCCAACCACCAACCCCTGGCTGAACAACTGCGCCCCAAGGTGCTGGCTGAAGTGATTGGTCAGCAGCACTTGCTGGGCGAAGGCTTGCCACTGCGCATCGCATTCGAGTCGGGCCAACCCCACAGTTGCATTTTGTGGGGCCCTCCAGGCACTGGAAAAACTACCATCGCCCGCTTGATGGCCAATGCGTTTGACGCGCAATTCATCACCATCAGCGCCGTGCTTGGCGGTGTGAAAGACATTCGCGAAGCGGTGGAGCGGGCAGACGTTGCCCGTGGCCAAGGCCGACGCACCATTGTGTTTGTGGACGAAGTGCACCGCTTTAACAAAAGCCAGCAGGACGCTTTTTTGCCACACGTAGAAAGTGGCCTGTTCACCTTCATCGGTGCCACCACTGAAAACCCTTCGTTTGAGGTGAATTCAGCCTTGCTGTCGCGTGCGGCCGTGTACGTGCTTCAGGCACTTACCATGTCCGATCTGGTTCGCATCGTCGCCCATGCCGTGGCAATCGATGCGATACCGGCTATTGAAACAGCGGCGGTTGACCGCCTGAGCGCCTATGCCGATGGCGATGCAAGGCGGCTGCTAAATACGCTCGAGACGCTGGCAGTGGCCGCCAAGCAAGAACGGCTGACGCAAATCGACGATTCCTGGCTGCTGCGTGTCATGGGTGAACGCATGCGTCGCTATGACAAAGGCGGTGAGCAGTTTTACGACACCATCTCGGCGCTGCACAAATCAGTGCGGGGCTCAGACCCAGACGCATCGCTGTACTGGTTTATGCGCATGCTGGATGGCGGTGCCGATCCAAGGTACATGGCGCGTCGATTGGTGCGTATGGCAAGTGAAGACATTGGGCTGGCGGATCCGCGCGCCTTGCGCATGGCGCTGGACGCGGCAGAGGTTTATGAGCGCCTGGGTACCCCCGAAGGCGAGTTGGCGTTGGCACAGTGCGTCATTTACCTTGCCATGGCGCCCAAATCCAACGCGGTGTACGTCGCGTACAAAGAAGCCAAAGCGCTGATTAAAAATGACGGCACCCGCCCCGTGCCGTTGCACTTGCGCAATGCGCCAACCCAACTGATGAAGACGCTGGATTACGGCAAAAACTACCGTTATGCGCACGATGAAGAAGGTGGCTTTGCCGCTGGAGAGCGGTATTTGCCCGATGGCATGGCCGAGCCCGCGTTTTATCGTCCGGTTGAACGTGGGTTGGAAATTCGCATTGCCGAGCGGCTGCGTGAATTGAAGAAGCGCAATCAGTCGACTTAGAAAATCGCACCGTATTTTCCAAAATTCCACGATTTTCTTCGGTTGTTTGCGCTTTTTCCGTGTTTCGCACGGTTTTCCCCATTTTTGGCTGCTTGCACGGGTAACAACCCTAGGCTGGGCATCGATACAATCCGCAAAAACAGCACGCTAAATGCCCTCCATCATTGGCGCTGATCAGACTTTGAACGAATTGTTGGGAGTGGTGGGGTGGCGTTTTTGCAGTTGAAGTGATTGCAAAAAAAGAAACACGGAGATTTCAATGGAAACCTTGATACAGCAGATCATCAACGGTCTTGTCTTGGGCAGCATGTACGCGCTGGTCGCGTTGGGCTACACCATGGTGTACGGCATTATTAACCTGATTAATTTCGCCCATGGTGATGTGCTCATGGTGGCGGCCCTCACGAGCTGGAGCATCATCGGGTTGATGCGTGACTCGATGCCCGGCACGCCAGGCTGGCTGATTTTGCTCATCGCGCTTTTGATTGCCTGCGTGGTGGCGGCGGTGCTCAACTACGTGATAGAGAAGGTCGCTTATCGGCCCTTGCGCAACAGCCCTAAACTGGCGCCTCTAATTACTGCCATTGGCATGTCGCTGTTGCTACAAACCTTGGCCATGATCATCTGGAAGCCAAATTTCAAACCCTACCCGAACCTGCTGCCCAGCGCACCGTTCAACGTGGGCGGTGCAGTCATCACCACCACGCAAATTCTGATTTTGGGCGTCACGGCAATCTCATTGGCGGTCTTGATGTGGGTGGTCAACCGCACCAAACTGGGTCGCGCCATGAGGGCTACGGCCGAGAACCCGCGCGTCGCCTCGTTGATGGGCGTCAAGCCTGATATGGTGATCTCGGCCACCTTCCTGATTGGGGCCGTGCTAGCTGCCATTGCCGGGGTGATGTGGGCCGCCAACTATGGCACTGTCAACCACATGATGGGCTTTTTGCCGGGGCTCAAGGCGTTCACAGCTGCTGTGTTTGGCGGCATTGGCAACCTGGCTGGGG
>JANPCR010000126.1:0-19389 GCA_031431035.1 Rhodoferax sp. | reverse complement strand
TCTGACTGCCCGTATCGCTGAGGTTGAGGCCTTGCGTTACACCCCAGCCGGACTGCCCGCCCTGAACCTGACACTCGAACACGAGTCAGAAGTTCTCGAAGCAGGGCAGACAAGACAGGTCAAAGTGGTGATGAAATCAGTGGCTTTTGGCGCGATGGCAGAGCGGCTTGTGAAACAGGCTATTGGGAGTCTCTGGCGTTTTGAAGGTTTTCTGGCTTCCGGTCGCGGCGGCAAAGGCGCTGTATTGCACATTCAGGAGCTTGCGCACAAAGAAGTTTCTGACCCGACCAGTACTGAGCTGAACCATATTTAGCAAGATTGATTTTTAGGAGGCTTTCATGCCCGCATTCAAGAAATTTAACAAAGACAAGCGCCCCAAGCGCCCTGCCCAAAACCTGCTGTTCAAGCGCAAGCGGTTTTGCCGCTTCACGGTGACTGGCGTCGAAGAGATTGACTACAAAGACATCGACACCTTGCGTGATTTCATCGCCGAAAACGGCAAAATCATTCCAGCGCGTTTAACGGGCACCCGTGCCATTTTTCAGCGCCAGCTCAACACCGCTATCAAGCGCGCGCGTTTCCTCGCGATGCTGCCGTACAGCGACCAGCACCGCATCTAAGGAACCAACACCATGCAAATTATTCTGCTCGACAAGGTTGTGAACCTTGGTAACCTCGGTGAAATCGTCAAGGTCAAAGACGGCTATGCCCGCAACTTCCTGATCCCCACTGGCCGCGCTCGTCGCGCCACTGCTGCGGCCAAGCAAGAGTTTGAAGTCAAACGTGCTGAGCTCGAAAAAGCGGCTGCCGCCAAGCTCGTTGAAATGCAGGCTTTGGGTGCCAAGTTGGGCGGCACCACCATCAAACTCACCCAAAAAGCGGGTGTTGATGGGCGGCTGTTCGGTTCTGTGACCAACGCTGACATTGCTGAAGAGCTGGTCAAAGCCGGTTACAAAGTGGTCAAATCTCAAATTCGCATGCCCAACGGCGCGATCAAGATCGTCAGCGAAAGCACGGTCGCGGTTGCTCTGCATACCGATGTGGTGGTGGACCTCACGGTGTCGGTTTACGGCGAAACCGCCTAAATCTCGAAGTCTTAGCCGTTCTTTCTCAAAGGCCGCTGGTGGTAAACCAGCGGCCTTTTTTCTTTTAATTCGCTTTGGCGGTGTTTTGCACAGGTAACGGCTTGCAAAACACAGGTAATCCACACAGTTATCCCGTGACGGCAAGGCTGCGCTTCGGTAGCATTGAGCAGAATCAAAACGCCTAGAAAATCTCCAAAAAAAGCAAAAATCTCGCTATGTCCGCCGTCATCTCCCCCTTTCTCTCCGCCGTTCCCGATGAATTTCCGCCAGACCGCCAAATTGCGCAATTGCGCATACCACCGCATTCGCTGGAGGCAGAGTCCAGCGTGCTAGGCGGTTTGTTGCTGGACAACGCTGCCTGGGACCGGGTGGGCGATTTGCTGAGCGACGGTGACTTTTACCGCTACGAACACCGCCTGATTTACGCCGCTGTGGGCGCATTGATCAACGCCACCAAACCGGCCGACGTGATCACCGTGTTTGAGCACCTGCAAAACCAGGGCAAAGCCGAAGAAACGGGCGGGCTGATGTACCTTAACTCGCTGGCGCAGTACGTGCCCAGCGCGGGCAACATCCGCCGGTATGCCGAAATTGTTCGTGAACGTTCCATTTTGCGCAAGCTGGTCACCGCCAGTGATGAGATTTCAACCGACGCCTTCAACCCCAAAGGCCGCCCGGTGGCGGACATTGTGGACCAGGCTGAGCAAAAAATCTTCAACATTGGCGAGCAAGGCTCGCGTATGAAGCAGGGCTTTCAGGCCATGGACTCGTTGGTTGTGGCGCTGCTGGACCGGGTTCAGGAAATGGCCGACAACCCCAATGACGTGACCGGTGTGCCCAGTGGTTTTTACGACCTGGACCGCATGACGGCAGGCTTTCAGGCGGGCGACTTGATCGTGCTGGCCGCACGGCCATCCATGGGCAAGACCGCACTGGCCATCAACATTGCAGAGCACGTGGCGCTGCACGAAGGCCTGCCGGTTGCCGTGTTTTCGATGGAGATGGGTGCCGCGCAACTGGCCGTGCGCATCGTCGGCTCCATCGGCCGCATCGACCAAAGCCACTTGCGCACGGGCAAACTGACCGACGAAGAGTGGCCGCGCCTGACGGAATCGATTGAAAAGCTGCGCAATATTTCGCTGCACATCGACGAAAGCGCGGGTTTGACGTCCAGCGAGTTGCGCGCCAATGCGCGTCGGCTGGCGCGCCAATGCGGGCAGTTGGGTTTGATTGTGGTGGACTACCTGCAACTGATGAGCGGCAGCGCTGGCAACGACGAAAACCGCGCCACCGAGATTGGCGAGATCTCGCGCGGGCTCAAAATGTTGGCGAAGGAGCTGAAATGCCCGGTGATTGCGCTGTCGCAGTTGAACCGCAGCGTGGAAACCCGCCCCGACAAACGCCCGATGATGAGCGACCTGCGCGAGTCGGGCGCGATTGAGCAAGACGCTGACATCATCATGTTCATCTACCGCGACGAGTACTACACCAAAGACGCCTGCAAAGAGCCGGGTGTGGCCGAGGTCATCATCGCCAAGCAGCGCAATGGCCCAACCGGCACGGTCAAACTGGCGTTCTTGCGCAACATCACCAAGTTTGAAAGCCTGGCCAGCGGATCTGGTGGCGACTATTGATCGATCTTGATCGGCATCAGCATCAGCATCGACCAGCGATTAAGCAATTTTGGGCCATTTTATGTAAAAAAGAACCTGCAGGTTCTTTTTTTATGAAAAGTCGTCAAAAGTGCCAAATTATCAATAGAATAGGGCTCTAGATCTCGAATATATTGAATAGTTTGCTATATTAATTATAGCAACTATCGCGATGATAACGACAAGAGCCACACACTAGCCGCCACGACAACCACCTCGATCACAACCGCGACACAGCAAGTCTTCAGAGTACTTCACTCGCAAAATCCGCGAGCCGAGAGCGTTCGCCCCGTGCCAGCGTGATGTGCCCGCCATGTGGCCAGCCTTTGAACTTGTCCACCGCGAAGGTCAGGCCCGACGAGCCTTCGGTCAGGTAAGGCGTGTCGATTTGCGCTAAATTGCCCATGCAAACGATCTTGGTGCCAGGCCCAGCCCGGGTGATCAAGGTTTTCATCTGCTTGGGAGTCAGGTTTTGAGCTTCGTCAATGATGACGTACTTGGTCAAAAACGTGCGCCCGCGCATGAAATTCATGCTCTTGATCTTGATGCGACTGCGAATCAGCTCGCTGGTCGCGGCGCGCCCCCATTCGCCTGAACCGGCGTCGCTTTTGCCCAGCACTTCCAGGTTGTCGTCCAAAGCGCCCATCCAGGGGCCCATCTTTTCTTCTTCGGTGCCTGGCAAAAAACCAATGTCTTCGCCTACGCTCACGGTCGCGCGGGTGACGATGATTTCGGTGTAACGCCGGTCGTCCAAAACCTGCGTCAATCCAGCGGCCAGCGCCATCAGCGTCTTGCCAGAGCCCGCCGTGCCGGTCAGGGTGACAAAGTCCACTTCGGGATCCATCAGCAGATTCATCGCGAAGTTCTGCTCGCGGTTGCGGGTGGTCACGCCCCAAACGGCGTTTTTCAGATGGTTGTAGTCTTTCAGGGTTTTGAAAACCGCCGTTTTGCCCCGAATTTCCGTGACCCGCGCATACAGCGATGGTTCGCCCGGAGACTCAAAAAACACAAACTGGTTGACCAGCAAGTTGGGAACAATCGGCCCGGTGATGCGGTAAAAGGTGTGGGCACCTTGCTGCCAGCTTTCAACCGTTTGGCCGTGTGTTGCCCAAAAATCGCTTGGCAACGCCAGAGAACCCGCGTACAGCAGGTCGCCATCGTCCAGGGTTTTGTCGTTTTGGTAGTCGTCGGTCGCCAGGCCCAGCGCACGGGCTTTGACGCGCATGTTGATGTCTTTGGACACCAGCACCACTTCACGCCCGGTTGGGTGTGACCCTCCCTCTGCACGCGGGGCGTTCAGTTTGCGCAACGCGTCCACCACGCCCAAAATCTGGTTGTCGGCTTTGCCCTGCGGCAAGCTGGTGGGCAGGGTGTAGTCCAAAGTCTGGGTTTGAAAATACAGCTTGCCCTTGGCCTCGCGGTGGCCCGTGGTGTCGAGCTTCAGCCCCACACCAATGTCGGCCCCGTTCGAACCGGCCAATGCGTCCAGGCTGCGGCTGGTCTGGCGCGCATTGCGGGCCACTTCCGTCATGCCCTTTTTGTGACCGTCCAGCTCTTCCAGCACGATCATCGGCAAAAAGATGTCGTGCTCTTCAAAGCGGAACAGGCACATGGGGTCGTGCATCAGCACATTGGTGTCCAGAACGAACAGTTTGCCGGGGCCAGTTGAGCGCACTTTTTTGGTTTTACCGACGGCGCGGTTCGTCCGATCTGGCGTGGCAGATTCAAGCGTGGCAGGGGCGTCTTGCAGGGCCGGTGAGCGTGCTGCAACGTTGGGTGACTCTGTACGGGGCGCGACTGTGGTGAATGAGGGCACGGGCCGGGCTTGAATATCTGCAACAACCTCGTGGCGGGCGACTGGGTGGTCGCTGGCAGTCCAATCATTTTGCGAGTGAGCCGACGCCTTGGCAGGTTTGCCTGGCTTGGTGGCAGCCCGAGCGGGCGCATCGTAGGCGGCTTGGGTTAAGAGGGCGGCGCGTTTAGATGGGGCAGGGGGCAGTGGCATGGGTAATTGGGCTCCTGGTGTGGCTGAACAGTGTGCTGAAAGGTGTCAATTTGCAGGACGAAAAGCAAAAAGGCCGCCTAGAGCCCAGGCGGCCTTCCGATGAGATTGTCAGAAAACGTTGAAAGAATTCGGTTGCCGTTTTAATCGGCAGGTTCAAAAGCATGAGAAACATTATGCATGAGCCCTGTGACTCGCTCATAAGACCTGGCCGACCATTGATTTCAGCACAGGCTGTGAGGCGGCTCCTTTGCCAAATCAAATTCGGGACTGTTCGCGCCGCCTGAATTCAAGCCTCTTTGCGCCCGCCAAGTGGATCAGGCCGCCTTTTTGAGTGCCTTGACTGCTTTGAGCACGTCATCAATGTGGCCTGGCACCTTCAAGCCGCGCCATTCTTCCTTCAAAAGACCATCCGCGCCAACCAAAAAGGTGCTGCGCTCAATGCCTTTGACCTTTTTGCCATACATGATCTTGTTTTTGACCACGCCAAACATGTGGCACATTTTTTCTTCAGTGTCGGCGATCAATTCAAACGGCAATTCCAGCTTGCTTTTAAATTCGTCGTGCGATTTCATGTTGTCGCGTGACACGCCAAACACGTTGGCACCCGCTTTGACAAAGTCTTTGTATTTGTCGCGAAACTGCATGGCTTCAGTGGTGCAGCCGGGGGTGTTGTCCTTGGGGTAAAAATACAGCACCATGGTTTTGCCAAGGTGGGTGGTGTTGGACACCTTCAGGCCACTGGTGGCGTTTGCTTCAAATTCGGGGAGGGGTTTATTGACAACGATCGCCATATATAACTTGAGTCTCTTGTGCAGAATGTGTCAGGTATGGAACAAGGCCAAAAGAGTGTGCACCCCAGGCCAAGCACCACGGCAACCTGCTATTTTACCTTGAATTTCCTTCGAATTCTCAGGTCAAATTCACATTGATGGTCGATTGCCAAATGGGTGCACAGCCCTAGCCCTTACTCTGCCAACTTAGGCAGGTTCACACGGGGTCAGCGCAAAGGCAATTTACAAAATCAAACGCCAGAATCAATCAGCAGTGCCAATACTACGTCGCGTCCTTCGCCCGCCAAAATGTTGTAGGTTCGGCAGGCGGCATAGGTGTCCATAGTCTCCATGCCAATGTGCCGCGCATACAGCGCTGTGAGCAACTTGGGACTGGGAAATTGAATCGATTTGCCGCTACCAAATATCACCAGTTCAGGGGCCATATCGGCCAATTTCGAAAAATGAGCGGTGGTTAAATCCTGAAAAGTGGCGCATTGCCAGGGCACTCGCTGTCCCTTGGCGCTGATCACGATGCTGCTTTCAATCTTTTCGCCATCGACGTTGACCCAGCCTGGTCCGTAGCCCGTGATGGATTGCACAGTGAATTTGTCAGGTTGAATTTTCATGCGAATTGCGCGTGGATTGACGTGGCGGCTGGGTTACCGCCCCGTGAAAGAATGTCCAATGTGATTGTTGCAGTGCAGTAAAAGCCAGCATAACTGTGGTCAAATTATAGGTTTTCCGTTATCTCCACCCCTTCGGAGGCACTTTGAAAACCATTCAGAAATCTGCCAAATTGGCTAACGTGCTCTATGACATTCGCGGCCCCATCATGGATGCAGCCCGCAAGATGGAGGATGAAGGCCAAAAAATCATCAAACTCAACCTGGGCAACCTCGCGGTGTTTGGTTTTGATGCGCCCGAGGAAATTCAGCAAGACATGATTCGCAACCTGCCCAATTCGGCCGGTTACTCTGACAGCAAAGGCATTTTTGCGGCGCGCAAAGCAGTGATGCATGAGACCCAGAAGCAGGGCATTGCAGGCGTCACGCTGGACGACATTTACCTGGGCAACGGTGCCAGTGAGCTCATCACCATGGCGACCAACGCCCTTTTGGACAATGGCGATGAATTGCTGCTGCCCATGCCCGACTATCCGCTTTGGACAGCCGCCACCAGTCTGTCGGGTGGCACGCCCGTGCATTACCTGTGCGACGAGGCCAATGGCTGGATGCCCAGCTTGGTCGATATTCGCGCCAAAATCACGCCGCGCACCAAGGGCATCGTGGTCATTAACCCGAACAACCCGACGGGGGTGATGTACACCGACGCGCTGTTAAACGGCATTGTTGATTTGGCCCGTGAGCATGGCCTGGTGGTGTTGGCCGACGAGGTGTACGACAAAGTCTTATACGACAGCATCGAGCACACCGCGTTGGCGTCCTTGTCGCATGACGTATTGACCTTGACCTTCAACTCATTGAGCAAGAGCTACCGTTCTTGCGGCTACCGCGCAGGCTGGATGGTGGTGTCAGGCGACAAAAAGGTGGCGACCGATTACATCGAAGGCCTGAATATGCTGTCCAATATGAAGCTGTGCTCCAACGTGCCGGGGCAATGGGCTATTCAAACCGCGCTGGGTGGTTACCAAAGCATCAATGACCTGACCTGCGAGGGTGGCCGCCTGCGTCGCCAGCGTGACCTTGCCTTTGACCTAATTACAGCCATTCCGGGAGTGACGTGCGTCAAACCGCAAGCGGCTCTTTACATGTTTCCCAAGCTGGATCCCAAGGTTTACCCAATTCAGGACGACCGTGAGTTTTTTCTGGCGCTGTTGAAAGAAACCCGCGTCATGCTAGTGCAAGGCACGGGCTTCAACTGGCCGTCACCCGATCACTTCCGAATTGTGTTTTTACCGCACGAAGACGATCTGCGGGAAGCCATTGGCCGTATTGCGCGGTTTTTGGAAAGCTACCGAAAGGCCCATGGCACAGACGTCAAACCCAGCGCCATTAAATTAGTGGCCAACCGCGCTTAATTTCGCCGCGCAATCTCCATTTTTTGAATTTTGAATTTTCAATGAAACCCATTCAAGTAGGCCTTCTGGGCATCGGCACCGTTGGTAGCGGCGTTTTCAACGTTTTGCAGCGCAATCAAACTGAAATCCACCGCCGTGCAGGTCGGGGTATCGCCATCACCATGGTGGCAGACCTGGACGTCGCACGCGCCAGCTCGGCGGTCGGCCCTGGCGTGCAGGTCGTGAGTGATGCGCGCGCCGTCATTGCCAACCCCGACATCGACATCGTGATCGAGCTGATTGGCGGGTACGGCATTGCCAAGCAGTTGGTGATGGAGGCGATTGCCGCTGGCAAGCACGTTGTTACCGCCAACAAAGCATTGCTGGCTGTGCATGGCACCGAAATTTTTGCGGCGGCTCAAGCGCGCGGCGTGATGGTGGCGTTTGAAGCGGCGGTGGCTGGTGGTATTCCCATCATCAAGGCGCTTCGCGAAGGTCTGACCGCCAACCGCATTCAGTGGATTGCAGGCATCATCAATGGCACGACCAACTTCATCTTGTCCGAGATGCGGGACAAGGGGCTTGACTTTGCCACGGTGCTCAAAAAGGCCCAAACCTTGGGCTACGCCGAAGCGGACCCTACCTTTGACATTGAAGGCGTGGACGCGGCGCATAAGGTCACCCTGATGTCGGCGATCGCATTTGGCATCCCCGTGCAGTTTGACAAAGCTTATGTTGAGGGCATATCCAACCTGGCCGCGGTGGACATCAAGTATGCCGAGCAGTTGGGCTACCGCATCAAACTTTTGGGTATCACCAAGCGAGCCATCTCCGACGGGAAAGAGGGCATCGAGTTGCGTGTTCACCCCAGTTTGATTCCGGCCAAGCGCTTGATTGCCAATGTCGAAGGGGCCATGAATGCAGTGGTCGTCAACGGTGATGCGGTGGGCACCACGCTGTACTACGGCAAAGGCGCAGGCTCCGAGCCCACGGCCAGCGCGGTCATTGCCGATCTGGTGGACATTACCCGTTTGCATGGCGCGAACGAAGCCCAGCGCGTGCCCGCATTGGCGTTCCAACCGCATACCTTTGACCAAGCCAAGAGCGACACACCCATTTTGCCCATGAGCGATGTTGTGACCAGCTATTACCTGCGCCTGAATGTGGCCGATGAAGCTGGCGTGTTGGCCAAGGTTACCGGTATATTGGCAGACGCGGGTATAAGCATTGACGCCGTTTTGCAGCGCGAAGCCGATGAAGTTGGCGGAGAGGGAGCCACGCAGACGGATTTAATCATCCTGACGCATGACACCCGCGAAGGCACGATGAACGCCGCGCTGGCGCTGATGCAGGCGCTGCCCACCGTGTTGGCGCCGATTGTGCGAATTCGCAAGGAAGAGTTGGCGTAATGCGCTACCTCTCCACCCGCGCTGCAAATCCAGCGGCATCTGAGCGCAAACGTTTCTGCGAAATTCTGTTGGAGGGCCTTGCTCCTGATGGCGGTTTGTACCTGCCAGAGACCTATCCGAAGGTCAGCACAGAGACGCTTGAAAAGTGGCGCAGTCTGAGCTACGCTGACCTGGCGTTTGAAATCCTGTCGCTGTATGTTGACGACATTCCTGCGGCAGACTTAAAAATCATTTGCCGCAAATCGTATACCGAAAAAGTATTCGGAACGCCCGAGATCGTGCCGTTGAAAAAGCTGGAAGATGGCCTTTTTCTCGAGGGCTTGTCCAACGGCCCCACGCTCGCCTTCAAAGACATGGCCATGCAGTTGTTGGGTAACTTGTTTGAATACGAGCTGGATCGACGTGGTACAGAACTCAATATTCTGGGTGCCACCAGTGGTGACACCGGCAGTGCGGCTGAGTACGCCATGAGGGGCAAAAAGGGCGTTCGCGTTTTCATGACTTCGCCTGCAGGTCGCATGAGCCCTTTTCAGCAGGCGCAGATGTTCAGCCTGCTGGATGAGAACATTCATAACATCGCGATTGACGGCGTGTTTGACGATTGCCAAGATATGGTCAAGGCAGTGTCTAGCGACCTGGACTTCAAACGCAAGTACAAAATTGGCACGGTTAACTCCATCAACTGGGCGCGGCTGATGGCGCAGGTGGTTTACTACTTTGCAGGTTATTTCCAAGCGACTTCGGCCATGAATGAACAATTTTCCGAAGGGCCGCCCCTAGGAAAATTAACCCCCTCGGGGGGCAGCGCAGCACACGAAGTGGCAAGCGTGGGGGTCAAATTTTCCGAAGGGTCGCCCCTAGGAAAATTAACCCCCTCGGGGGGCAGCGTAGCACACGAAGTGGCAAGTGTGGGGGTCAGTTTCACGGTGCCGAGCGGCAATTTCGGTAACATATGTGCAGGCCACGTGGCGCGCATGATGGGCCTGCCCATCGACAAACTGGTTGTCGCCACCAATGAGAACGACGTGTTGGACGAGTTCTTCCGCACGGGCGTCTACCGTGTGCGGGGAGGTAACGACACGCATGAAACCTCCAGCCCTTCGATGGACATCTCTAAAGCCTCCAACTTCGAGCGCTTCGTGTTTGACTTGCTCGGGCGCGATGGTGCAAAAACAAAATCACTGTTTGGTGATGCGTTGTCGTCAGCGGGCCGATTTGATTTAAGTGGTGACCCAAGCTTTGTCAATGCTTCCACCCTCTACGGCTTTGTGAGTGGCAAGAGCACCCATGCAGACCGTCTGGCAACCATTCGCGATACTTTTTCTCGTTATGACGTGATGATCGACACCCACACTGCTGACGGCTTGAAGGTCGCGCGCCAGCACCTCGCAGGAGGCGTGCCAATGATCGTGCTGGAGACGGCGTTACCGATCAAATTTGCGGCAACGATTGTCGAAGCACTGGGTCGTGAGCCTAGTCGCCCTGCGCAGTTTGAAGGCATAGAAACCCTCCCCAAACGGGTTATCCACATGCAGCCTGACGTGACAGCCATCAAAACCTACATCAGCCAACATTGCCAATGAGTTTGGTTTGCTGCTTTCGCCTTAGAGTTCCATGAAGCTGTGCAATTCGCAGTATTTTTTCCGGGGGAAAACTATTCAATGAACGTTATCGGTATCGCTGGGTTCTCAGGATCTGGCAAAACCACTTTGGTAGAGCGCCTGATTCCCCTCTTGCGCGAGCGCGGGCAGCGGGTGTCTGTGGTCAAGCACGCCCATCACAGCTTCAACATTGACCATGCTGGCAAAGACACCTGGCGGCACAGGGAGGCGGGCGCGTTTGAAGTGGTGGTTGCCAGCGACAGGCGCCTGGCGCTGATGCGCGAGTTTGAGCGGCCCGCCAGTCTGACCGTGCACCAGCTCATTGCCGAACTGTATGACGGCGTGGACTGGGTGATTGTGGAAGGCTTCAAGCAAAGCGATTTACAAAAGATTGAGGTTTGGCGCGCGTCAGAAGGCAAGCGAGCCCGTTACGTGGACGACCCTTTCATTGTCGCCATCGCCACCGACTCGCCAGATCAGTTGCCTGAACCCACTCAGCGCCCAGTGTTGGATCTGAACAGTCCACCAGATGTAGCCAACTGGATTTTGGCCAATGCTATGCGTTTCGATTACCGCGCCGAGGCCTTCGGATGATCCCGCCTTTGCCTGCGGCCCGACCGCCTTTGAAATCTCTGGACAGTGCACTGGCAGAGCTGCTAGCCCGCGCGGTGGAGTTGCCAAGTGTTGACGAGGTGTCTACCTTCGATGCTGATGGTCGCGTGCTGGCGCAGGACGTCGTGTCAGCCTTGCATGTGCCACCGCAAGACAACAGTTCGATGGACGGTTATGCGCTGCGTTGCATCGATGTGACTCAACTCGGCACTCTGCTTCCCGTGTCCCAACGCATTGCGGCGGGGGCGAGTGGTGTCCCTTTGCAAAACGGCACGGCGGCACGCATCTTCACTGGCGCACCGGTTCCTGCGGGCGCAGATGCTACCGTGATGCAAGAAGACTGCACACTGGTCAGTACACCAGGCGGTGTTGATCAGGTCAGAGTGAACGTGCCGGTACAACCAGGGCAATGGATTCGACGCGCTGGCGAGGACGTCACCCAAGGCGCTGTGGTGCTCTCAAAAGGAGATCGACTGACACCGGCCTGTTTGGGCCTGGCCGCCAGCGTTGGCATGAGCCATCTGCGGGTGGCACGCCAACCGCGTGTCGCGCTTTTCTCCACTGGCGATGAATTGGTCATGCCAGGTGACGTGGCTCCTGGTGACATGAAGGCCGGTGCGATTTACAACTCCAACCGATTTTTTTTGCGAGCGCTGTTGATTCGCCTGGGCTGCGTTGTGACGGACTTGGGCATCGTGCCAGATCGGCTGGACGCCACGCTAGACGCCTTGCGCATAGCGTCAGAGCAACATGATTTGATTTTGACCAGCGGTGGCGTTTCGGTCGGTGAAGAAGATCACATCAAGCCTGCGGTGCAGGCCCTGGGCGAGCTGAATCTGTGGCAAATCGCCATCAAACCCGGCAAGCCTTTTGCTTACGGACGCATTGGTGGCGCGCATTTCATGGGGCTGCCCGGCAACCCAGTATCCAGCTTCATCACGTTCCTAGTGTTGGTGCGCCCATTCCTTTTGAAACTTCAAGGGGTCATTGGCGTCGTCGCAAAATCGGTTTCGTTGCCAGCGCACTTTAGTTGGCCCAAAGCCGACAAGCGCCGAGAGTTTTTGCGGGTGCGTCGCAATGCGCAAGGTGGTTTGGATCTGTTCCCTAACCAAAGCTCAGGAGTGCTCACGTCCGCGGTTTGGGGCGATGGCGTGGTGGACAACCCGGCGGGCAACCCCATCGCAGTGGGTGATATCGTGCAGTTCATTGCGTTTTCAGAACTATCGTCGTGAAGCCATGAAAATCACTATCAAATATTTCGCCTCGATTCGTGAAACCATTGGCGTTGAAAGCGAATCTGTGACCACACCGGCAACAACTTTGACCGAGCTGAGAGACGAGTTGATTTCTCGTGGTGGCCCGCATGCACTTGCGTTGGCGCGCGGTAAAACGCTCCGTTTGGCGATGAATCAAACCATGGCAGGTGAAGGCACCGCGCTGCTGGAGGGTGCCGAGGTGGCGTTCTTTCCGCCGGTCACGGGCGGTTAGTTTCGGGGTTTCCAACAAAAGCGGAAGGCCTTGGGTATCGGCTCCGTCTTTGAAGACCAGGCAGTTCCCCGATTCGCACTGAGTGGCCGTCGATTCTTTAGTGAATCCTAGGCGATCACCGCTGCCATCATCGGCAACCTCAACTCATTCTGAATCAAACCCTGCGCCGTCAGCGCTGCTTTGATTGACGCGGGGTTGGGTTCGGTAAACATCGCGTCGATCAACGCTGGCAGTGGCTCCCACGCGCGGCGGGCTAGGGTCAGGTCGCCGGTGCGCAGGTGGCGAACCACCTCGACAAATTCCTGGGTGCGAATGTGCGCGCTGGCTGCAATGGCCCCTACGCCGCCTTGGGCGACTGTCGTAAAAATTTGCGCATCGTCGCCAGCCAGCAGGGCAAGTCTGCCATCGGCAATCAAGGCGCGGGTCTTGGCAGCATCACCCCCGCAGTCTTTGATGGCGACGATGCGCGGGTGCGCCGCCAGGTTCATCAGCGTGGCCAGATCGATGATTGAGCCCGTGCGGTCGGGAATGTCGTAAATGACCAGCGGTATGTGCGTGGCGTCGGCAATCGCCGTGAACCAGGCTAGCAGACCCGACTGGGATGGGCGTATGTAAACCGGCGCGGGCACCAGCAGCCCTGCTATGTTGCATGTTGCCAGCACTTTGACCCAGGCCACCATCTTGGGCAGGTTGTAGCCAGAGACGCCCATTACCAGAGGCAAAGTGCCGCACGCTTGCAGGACGATTTGCAGCACAGCGAGTTGCTCGGCGTCATCCAGTGCTGCCGCTTCGCCAGTGGAGCCGCACACCACGAAGCCGCTGACGCCGTCCTTTGCGTACCGTTTCACCAAGCTGCCGAGTGACTCGTGGTCGACCAGGCCGTTTTTAAACGGGGTGATCAGGGGAATCCAAAGGCCTGAAAATTCAAAATTGGGCGTGGGTTGCGGGCGGTTATCGGCTGGGGCTTGCATACATCATTCCTCAAAAGGACATGACCGATTAAAAAACCGTCGATTCAAAATTGCGTTAAAAACCAGTGTGAGTTCAGCAAGCTGACAGCTTGACAGGTTCCATCGCTCTTCTGAGGACGGAACCTGAAGCTCCGGTCAGATGAGCTTTGGTTTTTTGGATTTATCGGCTTGAACGCACATGCAACCCGCGCCGAGCGGCGTGAGGCAAACAGGTGAATTCATGGTCGGTAACACGGTTTGATGTTATCACTTCAGCACATCACATTGCCGACACGTGTGCACGCTCGGCATCACGCAGCAATTGCGCCAAGTGCAGGGATTTGATGCCCAAGGCCTGGTGAATTTGCTCGCGGCAACTGAAACCGTTGGTCAGCACTACGCTGCCCGCTGGCATTTTCCGCAGCGCTGGGAACAGCACTAACTCACCGATGTCGTTGGACATTTTCGCGTGGTCTGGGTGAAAGCCGAAGGAGCCGGCCATCCCACAGCAGCCACTGTCCAACATCGTGTAGGTAGCCCCCATGGCTTCGAGCAGGGTGGCTTCTGCCTGGTGGCCAAACAGGCTGCGCTGGTGGCAGTGGGTATGCACCACCACGTTGACGGGCAAGGCCGGCGGCGTGTATTTTTTTGCGACCAAAAACTCACCGAGGAGAAACACCGCATTGCGCAATTGCGTCGCCCTGGGATCGTCGGGGAACTGCCGGATCAACTCGTCTTTGAAAATCGACATGCAGCCTGGCTCCAGGCCAACCATGGCAATCGGCCCCTTTCCTCCCACGTCTAGCTTGCCCACCAGCTCGGTGAGAACCGTCGCCAATCGGTCACGGGCCAGGTCCAGAAGACCAAAGTCGTACAGCGGGCGACCGCAGCACAAGCGCTGGTCGGGAATCACGGCATCGAAGCCGGCCTTCGCCAGCACCTCGACTGCCGCCTGCGCAATGTCGGGGTCAAAGTGGTCAGAAAACGTATCGACCCACAACAGCACTTGAGGTCGACCGGGTTTGGCGGGTCGCTCACCTGAAATGAGTTTACGGTGGCTTGCCCGAAAACTCTTCGCCGCAAATTCAGGTAGCGCGCGTGTCGTCGCAACGCCCGCCAAGCGCTTGCCCAATTTACCAATGACCGGAGCACGGTTGAGGAAATTGAGCAGGCGCGGAGCCAACATGGCCAGTGGTGCCCAGTCGCCGATACGGCCCATCACCCAGGCTTGCCGTGGCCGCCGCTTGCCGCTACCACCTGTGGATTTGCTTTGGTAGTAGTGCGACATGAACTCGGCCTTGTAGCTGGCCATGTCGGTGTGGGTGGGGCAGTCGCTGCGGCAGCCTTTGCAGGCAATGCAGGTGTCCAGCGCGGTTTTCACGGCCTCGCTGCGCCAACCGTCGGTGATGACATCGCCTTGCAGCATCTCCCACAACAAGCGCGACCGGCCCCGTGTCGATTGAGTCTCGTCGCCGGTGGCGCGGTAGCTGGGGCACATGGTGCCGCCTTGCGCCGAGCGGCATTTACCCATGCCAATGCAGCGCTCAACGGCGCGTTGGAAGCCGTGGCCTTCAGGCGAGCGAAAATCCAGCTGGGTCTGCCAATTGACGGTCTTGTAGGCGGGCCCCATGCGCAGGTTTTCATCGACCTTGAACGCGTTGACGACCTTGCCGGGGTTCAGCCGCCCACGCGGATCCCAAATGCGCTTGAAGGTTTCCATCGCCTGCATCAACTCGGGGCCAAACATCAGCGGTAAAAACTCAGCGCGCGCTTGCCCATCGCCATGCTCGCCCGAGAGCGACCCACCGTAGGCCACCACCAACTTGGCGGACTCTTCTAAGAACGCCCGCCACTGCGTCACCCCGGCGGCAGAGCGCAAGTTGAAGGTGATGCGGGCATGCACGCAACCATCGCCAAAGTGGCCATACAAGGTCGTCGTGTAGCCATGCCGATCCACCACAGCCTGGAAGTCTCGTAAGTAGTCGCCCAGCCGCGCTGGATCCACGGCAGCATCTTCCCAGCCCACCTGGGGGTCGGGTTGGTTGGGATCAATCGACAGCGCGGTGGCAGAGGCACCCGTTTCGCGAATGCTCCAAATACGTTTTTGCTCACCGGGCGCGGTGACGATCCGGTGTGACGGCGCCGGGCCTTGTGTGCGCAGCGCCAACTTGGCCCCAGCCGCGCTGGCCTGCGCGCTGGCATCGGCCAAATCAGCCCCACCAAACTCCGCCACCACCCAGGCCCGCCCAGCGGGCAGCAAGCTGATCTCCTGCGCGCACAGGCCGCGCGCCTGAAGACCGTGGATCATCACGTGATCCAACCCTTCGAGCGCAATCGGCCCGGTGGTCATGATCTCGGGCGAGGCATCGGCCGCGCAGTAAATATCAGGGAAGCCCAGCAGCAAAAGCACCCGCACCGCAGGGCTGTGGACCAATCGCACTTTGGCCCGTAACGTCAGCGCACAGGTGCCCTCAGTACCCACCAGCGCGCGGGCCACGTTGAAGCCGTTTTCTGGCAAGAGTTGATCCAGGTTGTAGCCTGAAACCCGGCGCTTGATGGTGGGGAAGCGGCTGCGAATCAGGTCTGCGTATTTGTCGCGGAGGTCACGCAATGCACGGTAAATCTCGGCTTGACGGCCACCTGCTGCGACGATGTGCTCATAGGCTTCGTCAGATGTCGGGCCAGTCCAGAACTGTGCGCCGTCGTAGGTGAGCACCTCCAATGCCTCCACGTTCTCCACCGTTTTGCCCGACATGACGGAGTGCGCACCGCAGGAGTTATTGCCGATCATGCCGCCCAGCGTACAGCGGCTGTGGGTGGCCGGGTCGGGGCCGAATGTGAGGCCGTGCTCTTGCGCCGCATCACGCAGCGCATCACACACCACCCCCGGCTCGACCAGGGCAGTGCGTTGCAGCGGGTCAATCTCCAGAATACGATTGCAATGCTTGGAGACATCGAGCACCACCGCGTGGTTCACGGTTTGCCCGCATTGCGAGGTGCCACCGCCGCGCGGCAGTACGGGCGCATCGTGCTCGGCGCAGATACGCAGCGCTTGCGCAAACGCATCCAGCGACTTGGGTACGACCACGCCGATAGGCACCTGCCGGTAGTTCGAAGCGTCTGCCGCATAGGCCGCCAGATGGCCTGCATCGAAGCGCACGGCATCGCCCAACGCCCCGCGTAATTGATCCTCCAGCACTGTTGTCGATTGGGATGCGACGGTGGTTTGCGGTGTGGAGATTTTGGATGTGGCGAGGGCAGTGAGCATGGTGCTCATCCTGCCACAGACACCTGCGCCAAGCCGGCATCAACGATGAGGTTTTGCCCGGTGATGCCGTCGCTGTCGTCGCTGGCAAGAAACAGCGTGGGCCGCGCGACGTGGCCGGCATCCAGGCGGAACTTGAGGCATTGCAATTCGATGAATTTTTTGTCTTCGTCCGCATTGCGCCAAAGCTCGTTTTGCCTTGCTGTGGCGATGGCACCGGGTACCAACGCGTTGACGCGGATACCGTGTTCGCCCAGCTCGCGCGCGAGGCTGCGCGTCATGCCTGAAATGGCTGCCTTGGCGCTGGTGTAGCCAATCAAGTTGGGGCGCCCGCGCATCCAACTGATGCTGCCCATGTTGATGATGGAGCCGCCCAATGCTGCGGCCTTGAGTTGGCGCGCCACTGATTGCGTAGCGAAGACGTGATGGCGCAGATTTATGTTCAGGCAGTTGTCCCAATACTCGGGTGTCAGCTCGTCCAGCGAATGCCGATCATCGCGCCCGGCGTTGTTCACCAGCACGCGGATGGGGCCGAAGCGCACATGCACACGTTCGAGCATGGCTTGCAATGCGGCAATGTCACGCACGTCGCAGGCTTCGTAGTAGGGTGCTTCGTGGCCAGCGCCCGATATTGACTCGATGAGCGCGTCGCCACCGTCTGGTTTGGTGCCGCAAAAGACCACTTGCGAACCCTGCGCCGCAAAGGCTTTGACGATCTCTGCACCAATACCGGAGCTGCCGCCAGAGATGAAGACCAGTTTGTCGGCCAGTGAGGGGTAGAGTGCAAATTGCATGGAAAGGGTTAAATAGTTCGGGTGACGCGAGGGCGCTGGCTCAAACGGAGGGTGGCAACACATCGCTCAGCAACACGGGCAAACCGGTCTCGATGCTGCGATGCGCGGCAACCCCCACGGCTACGCAGCGCATGCCTTCTTCAAGGCCGATTTCTGCCGGCAAGCCTTCGCGTATCGCCTTTGCGAAGCGAACGTGCTCCACATAGGACGCACCATAGTGCTGCCCCGAGTACTTGATGCTGCTGTCCCACACATAACGGTTGGCAATGCCACGGCCACTGCCGGTGGGTGAGCCCCACACCTCCCGCTGGCCCCAATCGGCGCGGTTGCCGTGGCGCAACACCAGTGACGGAATCAGTGATTCCAGATTGCCTTTGTCGCCCACCACCACGATGCTTTCTTTGTCGGTGGTGTTTTCGGCAAACATGCACAGATCCAACATGGCGCGCGCGCCGCTGGGATATTCGACAATGACGTAGGCGCTGTCCAGAATGTCGGGTGTGGTTTGGCCGTTGGGCCCGATGTAGCGTTCATCCAGATGGTTGACGCGCTGGGCGCCAGACGCAAACACGCGCACAGCGCGCTCGCGCAGAATCAACTCCATGAGATTGAAATAGTGGCAGCACTTCTCCACCAACGTGCCGCCTGTGTTGACGCTAAAGCGGTTCCAGTCGTCCACTTTGGGATAAAACGGCTCACGGTGTTCACGAATGGCCACTTGGTGCAGCGTGCCCACTTCACCAGCATGGGCCATGCGAATCATCTCGGCCACGGGTGGCATATAGCGATACTCTTGTGCAACCCATACCAGCCCTGCTCGCCCTTTGGCGCGTTGCATCAGGTCGGCGCAATCGGCCAGCGTGGTACACAACGGCTTCTCGATGAGCAGGTGCGCGCGCGTGGGCAGCGCGTGGCGCATCACCTGCGCGTGTGTGAAGTTGGGTGTCGAGATGACCACCGCATCACAGATGTCGGCACCCAGCAAATCCTCATACCGCTCAAACACTTTGGGCTGTGTGGCAGCGCCGTCCAGCAAGGCGGTTGCCAATTGACGGCTGTTGCCGTTGGGGTCTGCCAGGGCAACGATCTGCGTGTGCCCCAGCGCCTTGATGTTTTCGATGTGTTCGCGGCCCATGCTGCCGCAGCCGATCAGGCCATAGCGAATAGTCTGTTTCATCCCTTTAAGCCTCCTTGAGTCAGACCGCCGACCACGCGCTCCTGGAAAACTGCGATCAGCACGGCAATCGGCACGATGGCCACGATCAGCGCGGCAGAAATGATCGGCCACGGAAAACTGAATTCGCCCTGGTAAAGCGTGATGCCAACAGGCAGGGTGCGCATGGACGCGCTTGAGTTCAGCGAAAGGGCCAGCAAGAACTCGTCCCACGAGTTGACAAACGCCAAAATGCCAGCGGTAAACACGCCCGGCGCTGCCAGCGGAATAACCACATGCCACAAGGTGCCCATGCGAGTGCAACCGTCGATCATGGCGGCGTTTTCAAGGTCTTTGGGAATACTTTGAAAAAAGCTCACCAGCACCAGGGTACACACGGGAAGGTTAAGCACCACATAGGGCAACACCAGTGCAGCATAAGTATTGAGCAGGTTGAGCGAGCGCATGGTCTCGAAGATCGGCACCAGCAGCGTGACCAATGGAAACATGCTGGAGGCAACGATGGCTGTGAGAATGAGCTGGCGATGCTTGAGGTTGAGCCGCGCAATCGCGTAGGCTGCAAAC
>JANPCR010000125.1:0-1676 GCA_031431035.1 Rhodoferax sp. | reverse complement strand
GCCATCAAACCCGGTGATGACAAGCTGGGCTGGATCATGACCGCTGTGTTGGGCGTTGCTGGCTCTTTTGGTGCAAGCTACGCCGGTTCAGCCATGGGCTGGTACCAGCCGGGTCAGGCTGCAGGTTGGATCGCGTCCATTGTGGGCGCGGTGATTTTGCTGTTCATCTACGCCATGGTTGCAAAAAAAACCTGAAATTCATCGCCCTGAGAACAAAAATCGCTAGGCCAGCGTTTGCAGCCGGTCGGTGTTGCGGGCTGAGTTCTTACCTTCTGGCCAATCAAGTCCCATTGCTTCGACCGCTTGAATTGAAGCCTTGACGCTATAATCGGGGGTTGCCATGCAGCGACCCGAAGTCCAGGCGCGTGCGACTGAATTTTTTCAGGCGCGTGCCGACTCGGCAGACACCCCTCCCCTCAATGCAGTGTTACGCAGTGCTTTGCTCGGCGCGAGGCTCAGGGTGCCCGCTTGCGTTCCCTGCACGACAAACACATATTGGACAAATCATTTGATTCGCCCATTTCCTGGGTGCTCTAGAACTTCTAGATTCCCCAGATTCGCCAGATTCAGGAGTACTCGCAATGGCTAAAGAAGAACTGATCGAAATGCGTGGCAAGGTCAACGAAGTGTTGCCTGACTCGCGCTTTCGCGTCACGCTGGAAAATGGGCACGAGCTGATTGCCTACACCGGCGGCAAAATGCGCAAACACCACATCCGCATCATCGCGGGTGACGACGTGTCGCTGGAACTGTCGCCTTATGACCTGAGCAAAGGTCGCATCATGTTTCGCCACATTGCAGGGCGCGGTGGTCCAGCAGGGCGTTGATGCTGAAAAGCTCTCATTGGGCGGCCCAATCCGACAAGCCTGTCATTGGTTTGTCACATTGCACTCACAGTTTGTTACTGTTTAGAATTTATTAATACCATACAGTCTATATGGAGACTTCATAGTCTATATAGTTGCGGTACACCACATTTTTGGTGCCTGCACTACCCAGTGCCCTTTGGAGATTTCCATGAAAAAGACTCTTATCGCATCAGTTCTGGCTGTTGGCCTTGCATTCTCAGCCCAAGCCAAAGACATCGTTGACACTGCCGTCGGCGCAGGAACTTTCAAAACCTTGGCCGCAGCCCTCACCGCTGCTGGCTTGATCGACACCCTCAAAGGCCCTGGCCCATTCACCGTATTCGCTCCCACAGACGAAGCGTTTGCAAAAATCCCCAAGGCTGACCTGGATGCTTTGCTGAAAGACAAAGCCAAGCTGACCGCCGTGTTGACCTACCACGTGGTAGGCGGCAAAGTGATGGCCAAAGACGTGAAAGCTGGCAAAGTCAAAACCGTTCAGGGCACGGAGCTGACCGTTTCAACCACTGGCGGCGTCATGGTGGACGGTGCCAAAGTCCTTAAAACCGACATCGTGGCTGACAACGGTGTGATTCACGTCATCGACAGCGTGATCATCCCGAAGTAATTCTCAGGCTACGCCTCATCAATCAAGGCAAGCAGGGCGACCTGCTTGCCTTTTTTGTTGGCTGGCGGGTTGGGTGCGCGCCTTGACAGCGCGTTAAATCAGGGTTGAGTCAAGTGCGTCACAGGGCCATTGGCTTCGCAAGCGGCACAATGCAAGTTCCACCGCACCAGGAGCTGGCCCATGGCCTATCAACACCCCGATCC
>JANPCR010000124.1:0-19143 GCA_031431035.1 Rhodoferax sp. | reverse complement strand
GCTGCCGCCAGCTCCGGGGCCACTGCCAAACTATGGCTTGTTCGCCACGCTCAGCCACTGGTGGAGGCTGGCATCTGCTACGGCGCAAGTGATATCGATGCCGATCAAGGTGCAACCCGTCAGGTGGCTGCGAGCTTGGCGCTGACACTTCCACAAGGCATTCAAATTTTGTCGTCTCCCTTGCGACGTTGTCGTCAGCTTGCACTTGATTTGACATCGCAGCGGCCAGATTTGGCCAGCCAATCAGACCCAAGGCTTGCTGAGATGAATTTTGGCTGCTTTGAAGGCCAGCGCTGGAGCGACATTCCCGAGGTGCACATCGCCCAGTGGACGGCCAATTTTGGCGATTGGCGATTTGGCGGCATCGAAAATGTGCAAGACGTGATGCAGCGGGTCGCCGCTGTGTGGGACGAAACAATGGCCCGCCAGCAAGATGCCGTCTGGTTCACCCACGCCGGGGTGATTCGAGCCGTCAATTTAATATCCGCTGGCGTTCGCACTGTCAGTCGGGCAGATCAATGGCCCGCAACAGCGATCAAGTTTGGCGAAGTGCAAACATTTGAGTTGCCACGCCACCCATAGAGAAAACTCAGGGTCGGTCAATGACGCAAACTGGCACAATCAATGGTATAATTTATATAGCAAACTATTGACTATATTCGAGAGCTAGAGCCTGATTTTGTTATAAAAATGGCACTTTTGAGCTGCTTTTTAAAAAAAAGAACCTGCAGGTTCTTTTTTCGTCAAAACGCCTCAAAATTCAGGCACTAACCGCTTCGGCCTTGGCTGACAACTCCAGCCACTTGTCTTCCAGGGTTTTGAGTTCGTCATTCACCACTTTGAGTCGTTTGCCAATGTCGGCAATTTCGCTAGGCAAGGGCAAGGCGGCCAGTCGCACCTCCAGCGCCGCGCCTTCGCCGTTCAGTACCGCCATGCGGGCCTCAATCACCTCAATCTCGCGTTTGAAAGATTTTGGCTTCTCGCCGCCAGTCTTGTGCTTTGCGCCATCCATGCGGCGCTGTTCCGCCTTGTTTTTCTCGTCGGCCGTGTGGCCATCGGCCTGGGCTTTTTGAGCGCGGGCAGCGGCTTTGGCGGCGGTGCTGCTGGCTTCTTTGATGGCTTCGCGCTGGCGCTTGGCTTCGTCCAGCAGGTAGCGCTGGTAGTCGTCCAAATCGCCGTCGAACGGGGCCACGCCACCGCGCGAGACCATCCAGAACTCATCGCACACGGCACGCAAGAGCGCTCGGTCGTGGCTGACCAGCATCACGGTGCCCTCATACTCGTTCAGCGCCATCGAGAGCGCCTCGCGGGTGGCCAAATCGAGATGGTTGGTGGGCTCGTCCAGCAGCAGCAGGTTGGGGCGCTGCCACACGATCATGCACAGCACCAGTCGGGCTTTTTCGCCGCCGCTCATGCTGCCCACGGCCTGCTTGACCATGTCGCCACTAAAATTGAAGGTGCCTAAAAAACTGCGCAAATCTTGTTCGCGGGTTTGCTGGCCTTGAATTTTGCCCGCTGCGGTCATCTCCCGCACCAGGCGAATCATGTGCTCAAGCGGGGTGTCGGCAGGGCGCAGCACGTCAAGTTCTTGCTGCGCAAAATAGCCAATGTTCAAGCCTTTGCCTTCGGTGACTTCGCCACCCAAAGGTTGCAAGGCGCGGGCGACGGTTTTCACCAAGGTTGATTTGCCCTGACCGTTGGCCCCCAAAATGCCAATGCGCTGGCCTGCCAACACCGATTTGCTGACGTTTTGCACAATCACTGTGGGTGGCACGTCATCTGGCACATTGCCGTTTTCATCAGCGGGCGGCGGGTAGCCAAAGCTCACGCCCATCATGGACAGCATGGGGTTGGGCAGGTTCGCGGGCTCTTTGAATTCAAAGGTGAAGTCGGCATCGGCCAGCAGCGGCGCGATTTTTTCCATGCGGTCCAACGCCTTCACGCGACTTTGCGCTTGTTTTGCTTTGCTGGCCTTGGCTTTGAAGCGGGCAATGAATTTTTGCAGGTGCGCAATTTTGTCTTGCTGCTTGGCAAAAGCGTTTTGTTGCAGCGTCATCTGCTCGGCCCGCATGTCTTCAAACTTGCTGTAGTTGCCGCCATAGCGCACCAGTTTGCCTGCATCGATGTGCAAGGTGACATCGGTCACGGCGTCCAAAAATTCGCGGTCATGGCTGATCACCACCATAGTGCCTTCGTAGCGTTTTAACCAGCTTTCGAGCCACACCAAGGCGTCCAAGTCCAAATGGTTTGTGGGTTCGTCCAGCAGCAACAGGTCGGACGGGCACATCAAGGCGCGGGCCAGTTGCAATCGCATGCGCCAGCCACCCGAGAAACTGTTCACCGGGTTGGTCAATTCGGTGGTTTTAAAACCCAAGCCCAAAATCAGGGCCTGCGCACGGGCCGGCGCGTCATGCGCGCCCGCGTCTTGCAGGCTCATGTAGGCGTGGGCCATGCGGTCGTAGTCTTCTGTGGCTTCAGACTCGGTCACCTCGGTTTGGGCCGCCAGCAGCACCGTGTCGCCTTCGACCACAAAGTCCGTGGCACTTTGCTCGGTTTCAGGCATGTCTTGCGACACCTGGCCCATGCGCCATTGGGCCGGAATGTAGTATTCGCCCGCGTCTTCATGCAAGCCGCCATTGAGCAGCGCAAATAGGGACGATTTGCCAGCGCCATTGCGCCCCACCAAGCCGACTTTTTCGCCCGGGTTCAGGGTGACAGTCGCACCATCAAGCAAGACTTTGGCGCTTCGGCGCAGGGTGACATTTTTAAGGGTAATCATCGAAAAAATTGCAATTTGGGTGGGACAGTCCCAACCCTAGGTTTAAGCGTTAAAGCGCAAACCCGAGAAAAACGAGTTCGCTGTGTTTGTGCTCTTTAAAAGGCGCAAACGGAACAAAATTGAGCTGCCGGTAGAGCGCCAAAGCTTCAGAATTGTGCGGCCAAGTGCTGATGGCCGCGGTTTGGTAGCCAGCGTTTAGCGTACTACCCGCCCAAGCTTGGATCAGCCCGCCGCAGTGTGAAAATTTGAGGACCATTCAATGCCGCAAATTACGTAGCTACTGTCTGTATTATCGCCGACCTTGATTCGCTTTCTGCGGCCAAGGCGCTGCGCGTGACCAGCAACACCTGGTCTTCGCCTGCGCTGGTTTCCAGCCAAACGACTTCGAGCTTTGGAAACGCCGCTTCAAAGTGCTCGCGCTCATTGCCAATTTCAAGCACCAACACGGCGTTGTCTTGCATCACTGCCGGGGCGTTTTGCAGCAGCGTGCGCACAAAGTCCATGCCGTCAACACCGCCTGCCAGGTTGCCATCCAGGGCTATGGCGGGTTCAGCGTGGTATTCCAAAGGCAGTGCTGCCATGCTGGACGCATTCACATACGGCGGGTTGCAAAGAATCAGGTCAAACGGTGCGCGGCCCACCAAGGCTTGGGCGCTTAGGCCGTCCGACTGAACCAGGGTGATGCGGGCTTGCAGCGCGTGTTTGTCCAGGTTGATTTGGGCCACGGCCAGCGCATCTGCCGACAGGTCAGACGCGGTGACTCGCACTTCTGGGTAAACCAGGGCCGCAATGATCGCCAGGCTGCCGTTGCCCGTGCACAAATCCAGCACGTTGTGGCTTTGTTCGGTCAACCAAGGGTCAATCGCACCTTCTGCCAGCAGTTCGGCAATGAACGAGCGGGGCACGATCACCCGCTCATCGACATAAAACGACACACCTTGCAGCCAAGCCTCTTGCGTCAGGTAAGCAGTGGGTTTGCGGGTTTGGATCCGCTTGGCAACAAGTGCTTCGACTCGAACCTGCGCGTCAGTGGCGATGTCCTGATTGACCAGCGTTCCCTCGCCATCGTCCAAAATTGAATCAAGCGGCAGGCCCAATTGCCACAACACAAGCCACGCGGCTTCGTCGAAGGCGTTGGCTGTGCCGTGGCCAAAGGCAACACCAGCAACTTCAAGCTGATGGGCGCTGTGCCTAATCAGTTCAATCAGGCTCATGTGCCAGTCACTGCGCCATTCGTTGTAGAAGTATCTGCATTCGTGCCGAAAGAGCCTTGCGCCGCCAGGTTTTCAAGAACGCGACGGTAGATGTTTTTCAAAGGCTCGATATCGGCCACATTCAAATGCTCATTGATTTTGTGAATGGTGGCGTTGGGGGGGCCAAGTTCAATCACTTGGGGGCAGATTTGCGCCATAAAGCGCCCATCGCTCGTGCCACCCGTGGTCGACAACTGAGTGTCAATGCCCGTTTCCGCCTTGATGGCTGCGCTGACTGCGTTGACCAAGGTGCCAGGGGTGGTGAGAAACGGCAGGCCACCAATCACCCAGGTCAGATCGAAATCGGTCCCTGGCGACAAGCCGTTCTGTTGCAAAACGCCCAGCAGCCTGCTTTGCAGTCCAGGCGCAGTCGATTCAGTTGAAAAGCGAAAATTGAAGTCCACCACCACGCTGCCAGGTATCACGTTGCCAGCGCCCGTACCCCCGTGGATGTTGCTGACCTGCCAGGTGGTGGGCGGAAAAAAATCGTTCCCTTTGTCCCATTCCATGCCGACCAACTCGGCCAGCGCCGGTGCCAGCATGTGAATCGGGTTTTTGGCCAGATGCGGGTAAGCAATGTGGCCTTGCACGCCTTTGACGGTCAGTTTGCCGCTCATCGTGCCGCGTCGGCCGTTTTTGATCATGTCGCCTGTGCGCTCAACCGACGTAGGCTCGCCCACGATGCAATAGTCTGGAGGTTCGCCACGTGCCGTCAGCATGTCGCAGACTTTGACGGTGCCATCCAGTGCCGGACCTTCTTCATCGCTGGTCAACAGGAACGCAATGGACAGCGGGGCAGTTGGGTGGACTGCGACAAATTCTTCGACCGCCACCACAAATGCGGCAATCGAGGTTTTCATGTCGCTGGCACCCCGGCCAAACAACTTGCCGTCTCGGTGCGTGGGCGTGAATGGGTCGCTGTGCCACTGGTCCAGTGGGCCCGTCGGCACCACATCGGTGTGGCCCACAAAGGCCAACGTTTTAGCGCCCGCCACTTCTCGTTTGGCCCACAAGTTGGTGACCCGAAAGTTGTCTGGCCCGCTGACCAGCGTCTCCAGCGTGAAACCCAGCGGCTTCAGGCGGGCACTGATGATGTCCTGGCAACCGCCGTCATGGGGGGTGACGGATTCGCAGGAGATTAGCTGCTCGGCAAGTCGAAGAGTTGACGTCATAGGCAATTTTTGGCTTCGCCGCTCTTCGAGAACACCGGGCCGCCCCTAGAAAAATTAGCCCCCTCGGGGGGCAGCTCAGTACACGAAGTGGCAAGCGTGGGGGTCATATATCTAATGTTTGACATCCAGGGTAATTTCCGTGAATGACGGCTCGTCATCTGGATCTTCTTCTTCCTTGGGCGCCACTTCGTTGCTGAAGTCGTTTTGCATGCGCCACATCAAATTGGTCGGCGAGTCAGAGTTCAGCAAGCCTTCTTTGCGATCCACGATGCCTTCGACAATCAGCCGGGCAATGTCGCCTTCAAAGCTTTGCGAGCCTTCAGACATGGACTTTTCCATGGCTTCTTTCACGCCCGAAAAGTCGCCTTTTTCAATCAACTCTGAAATCAACTTGGTGTTGAGCAAAATCTCAACGGCTGGAATGCGACTGCCCGTGTTGGTGCGCAGCAGGCGCTGCGACACGATGGCTTTGAGCGCGGCGGACAAGTCACCCAACATGGTTTGACGCACTTCGACGGGGTAGAAGCTCAAAATGCGGTTCAGCGCCTGGTAGCTGTTGTTGGCGTGCATGGTAGCCAGACACAAATGGCCCGACTGGGCGTAGGCGATGGCGGCAGACATGGTGTCGCGGTCTCGAATCTCGCCGATCAAAATCACATCAGGCGCCTGGCGCAGCGCGTTTTTCAGTGCCACTTGCAGGTTTTGCGTGTCGTTGCCAATTTCGCGCTGGTTAATGACTGACTTTTTGTTTTTGAACAAAAACTCAACCGGGTCTTCAATCGTCAAAATATGGCCGGATGTGGTCTCGTTGCGGTAGTCGATCATCGACGCCAAGGTGGTGCTTTTGCCAGCGCCCGTGGCACCGACCATCAGTAGCAAGCCCCTCTTTTCCATGATGAGATCGCCCAAAATGGGCGGCACGGACAATGACTCAAGCGTTGGTACGGTGTTGGGAATGAAGCGAATGACCGCCGCCACCGAGCCGCGCTGGTGCATGCCGCTGACCCGAAAGCGACCCACCCCCGCCATCGGAAAACCCATGTTCAGCTCGCCCGTCGAGTCCAACTCGGCCATGCGCTCCTCAGACAGCACCTCGGCCAGCAGGCTGCGCGGAGCGTCGGGTGGCAAAAGCTGGCTGTTGATCGGCAGGCAGTTGCCGTTGATGCGAATCAAGGCGGGCGAATGCGCCGACAGGTACACGTCAGACGCCTTCTTTTCGCTCATCAAGCGCAAGATGCGCTCCATCGTGCCGGGTGGGTTTGCTGGGACGGCTGACATGAAAATACTCCGCAGTTAAATGTGACGCAACACAAAAATCAAAGGCAATTTTTCGACGGGCCGCCCCTAGAAAAATTAGCCCCCTCGGGGGGCAGCGCAGCACACGAAGTGGCAAGCGTGGGGGTTGAACATTTCGACGGGCCGCCCCTAGAAAAATTAGCCCCCTCGGGGGGCAGCGCAGCACACGAAGTGGCAAGCGTGGGGGTCATTTCTCAGTCTCTGAGCAAATCGTTCAAGCTGGTTTTGGCGCGGGTTTGGGCGTCAACTTTCTTCATGATCACGACGCAATAGGTGCTGTACTTGCCGCCTGGTTTGGGCAAGGTGCCCGACACGACGACCGACCCAGCTGGCACGCGGCCATAGCTCACGGTGTCGGTGGCGCGGTCGTAAATGGGGGTGCTTTGGCCGATGTAAACGCCCATGGACAAGACCGAGTTTTCTTCAACCACCACGCCCTCGACCACTTCCGAGCGAGCGCCAATGAAACAGTTGTCTTCAATGATGGTGGGCCCCGCTTGCACCGGCTCCAACACGCCGCCGATGCCCACGCCGCCGCTCAAATGCACGTTTTTGCCGATTTGGGCACACGAGCCGACCGTGGCCCAGGCGTCCACCATGGTGCCTTCATCCACATAAGCGCCGATGTTGACGTAAGACGGCATCAAGATGGCGCCTTTGGCAATGTAGCTGCCGCGCCGCGCCACTGCGGGCGGCACCACGCGCACGCCGGTGGCCTTCATTTGGGCTTCGTCCAGGTGCGCAAACTTGGTTTGCACTTTGTCATAAAAACCCAGGTCGCCAGCGCGCATGACCACGTTGTCTTTCAGGCGAAAGCTCAGCAAAACGGCCTTTTTGATCCACTGGTGAACCGTCCATTGCCCCACAGATTGGCGCGTGGCCACCCGCAAGCGGCCGCTGTTGAGTTCGGTGATGACGTGTTCGACGGCATCTGACACTTCCTTCGGGGCAGAGGCGATAGACAGGCTGGCGCGGTTGTCCCAGGCGGTGTCGATGATGGCTTGAAGCTGTTGGGTGTCTTGGGTCATTTGATGGGTTGGAAGAGAAGAAGGGAGAGGATTTCAGGAAAGATGTTCAGTGACGAAAGACAAAGAAGATTTTTCAGGCTTTAGCTTGGCAAAATTGAACAATTCGGTGTGCAGCTTCAATGCATTCGGCGGTGTCGGCCACCAGCGCCATGCGGAAGCGCCCAGCCCCTGGGTTGTGGTTGTCCGCCTCACGGGCCAAATACGAGCCGGGTAACACTGTGACATTGTAAAGAGCGTAAAGCTCGCGTGCGAAGGCGGCGTCATCGCCCAAGGTTTGCGGATCGCCTGTGGGCGACGGCACTTTGGCCCACAAGTAAAAGGCAGCGTCGGGCAGGGCGACTTCCAGCGCTTGGGCCAGCACGGGGGTGACTTCGGCAAACTTTTGGCGGTAGAGCGTGCGGTTGGCCACCACATGCGCCTCGTCGTTCCAGGCGGCTTGGCTTGCGGCTTGCACCACCGGGCTCATAGCGCTGCCGTGGTAGGTGCGGTACAGCAAAAACTGCTTGATGATGGCGGCGTCGCCTGCCACAAAGCCGCTGCGCAGGCCTGGCACGTTGCTGCGTTTGGACAAGCTGGTCAGCGCGATCAGGTTTTTGAAGTCCTTGCGGCCCAGTTTGTGGGCAGCCTCAAGCCCGCCCAGCGGTGGCTCGTCGCGGAAGTAAATTTCGCTGTAGCACTCGTCAGACGCAATGACAAAGCCATGGCGGTCGCTCAAATCGAACAGCTTTTGCCATTCGGCCAGCGGCATGACCGCGCCCGTCGGGTTGCCTGGGGAGCACACAAACACCAACTGGGTGTTGGCCCAAACGGCTTCAGGCACGCTGTCCCAATCAAGTGCGAAGTTTTTGGCGGGCACGGCGGGCACGAACCAAGGCCTGGCGCCCGACAAAATCGCGGCACCTTCGTAGATTTGATAAAACGGGTTGGGACACACGACGTAGGGAGCCGAACCCTGGCTGCCCTTCGGGTCAATCACGGTTTGCGCCAACGCAAACAAGGCCTCGCGCGAGCCATTGACCGGCAGCATTTGGGTGGCGGGGTTCAGCGTCAGTTGGTAGCGCCGCTGCAACCAGCCGGCAAATGCGGCTCGAAGCCCGTCCAGTCCCGCAGTGGCCGGGTAGGCCGCCAAGCCGCTGGGCACGGCGCGGGCGGCAGCGTCCAGCGCATCCAGAATGAAGGGCGGTGTCGCGTGTTTGGGCTCGCCAATGCCCAGGCTGATGGGACGCAATGCCGGGTTGGGCGTGACGCCTGCAAACAGTTGTCGCAAGCGCTCGAATGGGTAGGGCTGAAGGTGGGCGAGAAGGGGGTTCATGGACGGCAATAGATTGACGCCTGATTATCTGTCCAGTTGTGCTCAGTTCAGGCGCAGACATGCGCCTTAAGCCTTCAAAAAATCACTTTTTCTTCGGCGTCGAAGCTGCTGCGGCAGGCTTGCTGTCTTTGTCCGCTGGCGCGTTGCCAATCACGCCCTTGAGCGGGCAAATCTTGAATGCAGGGCATTTTTCGCAGCCAGTGACGATGGCGATCGGGCAAAGTGTCATGGGGTTTCCTTCGTGGTTTTGGTATTTTTGCCTGTCTTTGCAGGCCACCGAGTATGCGCTCTGCCGGTTTTAAACGCCATGGAGCCGCAGCATCCAAAATCACCGATTTTGATAAAGTGATATCACCGGTGATATGAAAATCTTCTAAACCGGTGGAAATGCCGAAAATATCAGCATAAAAGGCCTCTAGCTCTCTTGAAATGGTCATTTATAGCTATATAAATCATAGCAAACCTGATCCACCAGACGACCAGAGCCTGCTGCAACCAAACGGCCTTTGACAGTTGGATACAAGCTTTGCGGCTGCCCTATCGAAGCGCCTGCCCGCCAAGGTATCATTAGGGCCAGTTTTTGCCGATGACTTCGCCCAGATTTCTATATAAATCAGTCACTTAAATCACTTACCCGGGCCCCGGCCTTTTCATTGCAGTGCGTCTCAATTCAATCAAGTTATCCGGGTTTAAATCCTTCGTCGAACCCACCACGTTTCAGTTGCCTGGGCAATTGGTCGGGGTGGTGGGCCCTAATGGCTGTGGCAAGTCCAACATCATGGACGCGGTGCGTTGGGTGCTGGGCGAAAGCAAGGCCAGCGAGCTGCGTGGCGAGTCAATGCAGGACGTCATTTTTAACGGCACCACCACCCGCAAACCGTCCAGCCGAGCCAGCGTCGAGCTGGTGTTTGACAACGCCAGCCACCGGGCAGGCGGCCAGTGGGGCAAGTTTGAAGAAATCGCGGTCAAACGGGTGTTGACCCGCGACGGCACCAGCAGCTATTACATCAACAACCAGCCCGTACGCAGGCGTGATGTGCAGGATGTGTTTTTGGGCACAGGTTTGGGGCCACGCGCCTACGCCATCATTGGCCAGGGCACGATCAGCCGCATCATTGAAAGCAAACCCGAAGAGTTACGCCTCTTTTTAGAGGAAGCCGCTGGCGTCTCCAAATACAAAGAGCGTCGCCGCGAGACTGAAAACCGCCTGTCCGACACCCGCGAGAATCTGACGCGGGTCGAAGACATCTTGCGCGAGCTCAATAGCAACCTGGACAAGTTGGAAAAGCAGGCGGAAGTGGCGCGCCAGTTCAACACGCTGCAAGCGGAAGTCACCCTCAAGCAGCATCAGCAGTGGTTTTTAAAGCGCCGCGAATCTGAAGTTGAGCAGGCCAAAGTCAAAGCCGACGCTGAAACTGCCTTGAACTCGCTGGAAAGCCGGGTGGCCGATTTGCGCCACATTGAAGCCGATTTGGAAGCCGTGCGCCAAGCCCATTACGCGGCGGGCGACCACGTGAACCAGGCGCAGGGCTTGCTTTACGAAGCCAGCACCGACGTTGGCCGCCTGGAGGCTGAAATCCGCTTTGTGGTCGAAGGACGCAACCGCGTGGTGCAGCGCCTGGCCACTTTAAAAGAGCAAACCGCCCAATGGGCCACCCGAAAAGACGACGCGCTGGCAGAAATTGAAAATCTGTCTGAACTGGCGATGGTCGGCGAAGAAAAGTCTGAGCTTCTGGCTGCGCAGGTTGAAGAGCAAGCCCAAACCTTGCCCGACCTGGAAGACGCCCTGCGTGTGGCCCAAAAAGCCGCCAACGAGCAGCGTACTGGCGTGGCCCAGGTGCAACAGCAAATTCAGGTGCTGGCTGCGGATCAGCGCTCGATTGAAGAGCAATCGCGCCAGTTCACCACCCGCCGTGAAAAGCTCAACCTGGACCGCAACGCCTTGGCGGCCCCGGACGAGTCACGCTTGCTGGGCCTGCAAACCCAATTGGCCCAAGCGCAAGAAGACGCCACGGTGGCCGAAGCCCGGCTGCACGAATTGCAAGAGGCCGTGCCCCAGCTGGACGAAGCCCGCCGCGCCCAGCAGCAATTGGCCAACACCGAATCTGCCCGCCACGCTGAATTGAAAGCCCGGCTTGAGGCGCAAAAAGCCCTGCAAGAAAAGGTCAAAACCGACGGCAAATTGCAGCCGTGGCTGGCCAAGCACGGCCTGGATTCATTGCAAGGCCTTTGGAGCCGAATCCACATCGAACAAGGCTGGGAAAACGCGCTGGAAGCCGCCCTGCGCGAGCGCATGAGCGCGCTGGAAGTGTCGCGGCTTGACATGGTGCGCGGCTTTTTGGGCGCGGGCGGGCAAGACGCACCGCCTGCCAAGCTGGCGTTTTACAGCCCGCCCCTGGCGGCTGCGCCGGGCGCAGGGCAGGCGCATGCCAATTCTGGCCACAACTTCAAGCCCTTAGCAGAGTTGCTGCGCTTGAATGACGCTGGCCAACGCGCTGTGCTGGGCGATTGGTTGCAAGGCTGTTTAACTGCCCAAAGCATGGAAGAAGCCCTGCAAGGCCGCGACAAAATCAAACCGGGTGAGGTGGTTTTTGTCAAATCCGGCCATGCCGTCACCGCCCACAGCGTGAGTTTTTATGCGCAAGATTCCGAACAGGCGGGTCTGTTGGCTCGCGCCCAGGAGATTGAAAATCTCGACAAACAACTGCGCGCGCAGGTTTTGATCAGCGAAGAGTCGCGCTCAGGTCTCGTACGGGCAGATGTCGCCTATGCCGACGCTTCACAGCGCCTCATCGCCGTGCGCCGCGAAGCGACCGACGCGCAAAGCCGCGCCCACGAATTGCAGGTTGAAACCCAGCGCCTGACCCAATTGGCCCAGCAATTGCGCGAGCGCAGCAACCAGATTGCAGGTGATTTGGCTGAAGTGGATGCCCAGTTGGACGAGCTGCAAGAGCGCCGCGTGACGGCTGAGGGCCGTTTTGAAGAGCTCGACATGCAACTGGCCGACACACAGGAGCGCCACGCCCAACTGGACGAAAAAGTGATCGCCGCTGAACGCCGCTTGACCGACTGCCGCGAGCAGCAGCGCAGCCTGGAGCGCCAATCGCAAGAAGCGACGTTCAGCATGCGCAGCCTGACGGCGCGGCGGGCCGAGTTGTCGCGGGCGATTGAAACCGCCGCCCAGCAAGCCAGCACAATTGAATCGGAAGAAAAAAACGCCCAGGACGAGTTGACCCGCCTGACCGATGCCGCCGCCCAAGCGGGACTGCAGTCCGCATTGGCCCTGAAGCTAGAGCGCGAAGTCTCGCTGGGTGCCAAACGCAGCGAATACGACGACCTGACCACCAAATTGCGCGCCAGTGACGAGCGGCGCATGCAGCTGGAGCGCGAACTTGACCCGCTGCGCCAGCGCATCACCGAATTTCAATTGAAAGAACAAGCCGCCCGCTTGGGCTTTGAGCAATACGCCCAATTGCTGATGGACGGCAAGGCCGACCTGGAGGTGGTTGCCCTGTCCATTGAGCAAGGCAATGTGCGCTTGAACGGCATGCAAAGCGATATTGACCGCATTAACCGCGACATTCTGGCCTTGGGCGCTGTGAACTTGGCCGCCCTGGACGAACTGACCACCGCCCGAGAGCGCAAACAGTTTTTGGATGCGCAAACCGCCGATTTGGTGGAAGCCATGACGACACTGGAAGACGCCATCAAGAAGATCGACGGCGAAACCCGCGAACTGCTGTCGGGTACCTTCAACACGGTGAACGAGCACTTTGGCAAGATGTTTCCTGAGCTGTTTGGCGGCGGCAATGCGCGCTTGGTCATCACTGGCGAAGAGATTCTGGACTCGGGCGTGCAGGTGATTGCGCAGCCGCCCGGCAAGAAGAACCAAACCATTCATTTGTTGTCTGGCGGCGAAAAGGCCCTGACCGCGATTGCCTTGGTGTTTGCGATTTTCATGCTCAACCCGGCGCCGTTTTGCCTGCTGGACGAGGTCGATGCGCCGCTGGACGATGCCAACACCGAGCGGTATGCGAAACTGGTGTCCAGTATGAGCAAAGAGACGCAATTCCTATTCATCAGCCACAACAAGATCGCCATGGAAATGGCCGAACAATTGATTGGCGTCACCATGCAAGAGCAGGGCGTGTCGCGCATCGTCGCGGTAGATATGGAAGCTGCGGTAGGCTTGGCTGGGGTCGTCTGAGTATGTCCATGAGCTCTCTGCAACTGGGGCTGGCCATTGGGGGTGGCCTGATCTTGGCAGCGGTGGTTGCCCATGGGGCCTGGACATCGCGCAAAAACGCGCCTCGGCAAGCCTTGCCCACAGACCCCGACAGCCGCGACGACCCGCATGGGTTGGACGGCTCTTTCGGTGCCGCTGGCCCACGAGACCCAAGTTTGAGCGAATTTGATTCAGGCAACCCATCGGGCCATTTTGCGATTCCAGCGCCAGAGAAAAAGCCCATGCTGGACTCGCTGATCGATGCCATTGCCCCGCTGGCGCTGGAGTCTCCGGTTTCGGGCGATGCTGCCTTGGCCGCCATGCCCGTGACGCGCCGGGTCGGCAGCAAGCCGTTCGCCATCGAAGGGCTGAACAACGCCAGCCAAACCTGGGAGATGCCTGCCGCGGGCCAACGTTACACGGCTTTTCAGGCGGGCGTTCAGTTGGCTAACCGGTCGGGTGCCCTGAACGACATTGAATTTTCTGAATTTGTCATTAAAACGCAGACGTTTGCCGACGCCGTTAACGCCAGCCCCGAGTTTTCTGACATGCGCCATGAAGTCGCCCGGGCGCGTGAACTAGATAATTTTGCAGGCGACCATGATGCCCAGCTGAGCTTCACGGTTCGCGCTCGCAGCGCCGCCTGGAGCCCAGGCTACCTGCACCAAAACGCGGCGCGGCTTGGGTTTGTTGCCGGGGTCATGCCGGGGCGCATGGTGTTGCCCGGCAGCGCAGCGGGCATGCCGCCGATATTGGGTTTGAGTTTTGACACCCAGGCCGCGCTGGCTGAAGACCCGGCTCAGTCCGCCCTGCGCGAGTTCACGCTGAGCCTGGATGTGCCCCAAGTAGACCGGTCGGAGAGCCCTTTTGTGCGTCTGCGCGAAGCCGCCAAGGGGTTGTCTGCCGCGATGGACGGCACCGTGACCGACGACAACGGCATCGCTTTGGCCTCTGATGCGATGGATTTGATTGGTTCAGAGCTAGAAACGCTGTACGACACCCTGGACGAACATGAGTTGTCGTCTGGGTCAGCGCTAGCCCGCAGGCTTTTTTCCTGAGGGTTGCCAGCGTGCCCAACGCCATCCAGCAGCAGCTTGATGCGCTGCGACAGTCGCTGCATTTCCATGCGCACCGCTACTATGTGCTGGACGATCCGCAGGTTCCAGACGCTGAATACGATCGCCTATTTCAAGAGTTGCAAAAGTTGGAGGCCGCGCACCCGGAACTGCTGACGCCTGATTCGCCCACCCAGCGAGTGGGTGGCCAGCCGCTTGATGCATTTGTCAGCGTGCGCCATGCGGTGCCGATGCTAAGTATTCGTACAGAGACAGACACGGAGGCTACAGGTGCCCAAAGCTTCGATGCGCGAATTCGAAAAGAACTGGCGTTGGCAGAATCTGACCCGCCCGTGGAGTACGTGGCCGAACCGAAGTTTGATGGCCTGGCCATGAGCCTGCGTTACGAAAATGGTGTGCTGGTGCAAGCGGCCACTCGCGGCGACGGCGAGGCGGGCGAAGTCGTTACGCAAAACATCCGCACGATCGGTCAAATACCGCTGAGACTAGCCCCCACGCTTGTCGCTTCGCGTACTGCGCTGCCCCCCGAGGGGGCTAATTTCCCTAGGGGCGGCCCGTCGGTAAATTTTGCCCCCACGCTACTCGCGGTGCCATCAGTTCTGGAAGTTCGCGGCGAGGTTTACATGAGTCGTGATGATTTTGAGGCATTGAACGAGCGCCAGCGCGACAAGATTGCCATAGGAGTCAAAGGCGAAAAGACGTTTGTCAACCCGCGCAATGCGGCGGCGGGCGCGGTACGCCAACTTGACCCAGCGATTGCCGCGCAGCGACCCTTGAGCTTTTTTGCTTATGGCCTGGGCGAAATGACCCCGCCAGAACAAGGTGGGCCAGACTTTAAAACCCACGCTGACATGCTGCAAACACTCAAAAACTGGGGTTTTCCTGTGTCTGAATGGGTCACCGTGGTGCAAGGTTCGGCTGACCTGGTGGTCTACCACCAGCGCTTAGGCGCAGCACGAGACGGTTTGGGGTTTGACATTGACGGCGTGGTTTACAAAGTCAACGGTCTGGCGCTGCAGCGGCAACTGGGCTTTGTCACCCGCGAGCCGCGCTGGGCCGTGGCTCACAAATACCCAGCGCAAGAGCAATTGACCACGGTTTTAGGGATTGAAGTTCAGGTCGGGCGTACGGGAAAGCTGACACCGGTTGCCAAACTGGCCCCTGTCTTTGTGGGCGGCGTGACGGTGACCAATGCCACGCTGCACAACGAAGACGAGGCACGACGCAAAGACGTGCGGGTGGGCGATACCGTCATCGTGCGCCGCGCAGGCGATGTGATTCCGGAAGTCGTCTCGGTGTTGCTGGACAAGCGGGTGGCCGATGCGCCCCAGTTCACCATGCCGCGCATTTGCCCGGTCTGCGCGAGTGCTGCCGTGCGTGAGGAAGACGAAGCCGACTACCGCTGCACAGGCGGCCTATTTTGCAGTGCGCAGCGCAAGCAGGCGATTTTGCATTTTGCCCAACGCCGGGCGGTCGAGGTTGAAGGCTTGGGCGACAAGCTGGTCGACAGTTTGGTTGATGCCAATATCGTTAAAACCTTGCCAGACCTGTACCGGCTTGGCTTGGCGTCATTGGCACAGTTGGATCGAATGGCTGAAAAGTCGGCCCAAAACATCGTGGACGCCTTGCAAAAATCAAAGCAAACCACGCTGCCGCGCTTTCTGTTCGGCCTGGGCATTCGCCATGTTGGCGAGGCCACGGCCAAAGCTCTAGCGCGGCATTTTGGCAAGCTGGACGCCATCATGGACGCGACGCTGGAGCAACTGACTGGCGTGGCCGACGTGGGCCCCATCGTCGCGTTGAGTTTGCGCACCTTTTTTGACCAAGCCCACAACCGCGAAGTGGTCGAACAGCTCAGAGCCTGTGGCCTGACCTGGGAAGAGGGCGAGCCGGTGGAAGGCGCACTCAAGCCGCTGACTGGCAAAACCTTTGTCATCACCGGCACCTTGCCCACTTTAAGTCGCGACGAAGCCAAAGACCTGCTTGAAGCGGCAGGCGCTAAAGTTGCGGGTTCCGTCAGCAAGAAAACCCATTATTTGGTTGCAGGGGCAGAGGCTGGCAGCAAGCTGGACAAGGCGCGGGAACTGGGGGTGGAGATTTTGGATGAGGCGGGGTTGCGAATGCTGCTGGTGGCTGGCTAAGGATGTTTTTGGCCGAACCGACTGGTCGTGCCAAAGGGATTAGTGCCTAAAATTGGGCTTCAAACCGACTGCATCTGACATGACCATCCGTAACATCCTCAAAATGGGCGACCCGCGACTGCTGCGCATTGCGCCGCCTGTGACCGAATTCGACACGGACGCGCTGCACTTGCTGATCAGCGACATGCTGGACACCATGGTCAGCGCCAATGGGGCAGGCTTGGCGGCACCGCAAATTGGGATTGACTTGCAACTGGTGATTTTTGGCAGCGGTGAGCGCAACCCGCGCTACCCAGACGCGCCACCGGTGCCGCGCACCGTGCTGATCAACCCGGTCATCACGCCGCAAAGTGGGGCTGAAGAGCATGACTTTGAAGGCTGTTTGTCAGTGCCTGGTTTGCGCGCCGAGGTGCCGCGCTGGGCCCACATTCGCTACACCGGGTTTGACCAGTATGGCGACCCGATTGACCGCATGGCCAGCGGCTTTCATGCGCGGGTGGTGCAGCATGAATGCGACCACTTGATTGGCAAGCTGTACCCGATGCGGGTGCGCGACTTCAGCAAATTTGGCTTCACCGAGGTGATGTTTCCGGGGCTGGACGCATCGGCGGACGATTGAAGCCGTTGCAGCGGGCTGTGAATGCCGCAAGTCTTCCGAATTGATCAAAATCGTCAAAACTGGTGATTTTTACCACAAATGTGGTAAATTTGACTGTTTGGCGGTGATTTCGGCCGATTTATAATAAAATAGGCCTCTAGCTCTCGAATAATATAGTTAGTTTGCTATAAATATAATATCAAATTATTTGAACCGACTCCTCAGTTCATCCCGGCTTCAAGCCGCCAACGCCTCCAGCAGCTCGGTTTCAATCTCAATTTGCGCCTTGTTTTGTTGCAGCTCGGGGCCGTCAATCAAAAAGGTGTCGTCAACCCTCTCGCCCAGCGTGGCGACCTTGGCCAGCAGCAGGTTGATGCGGTGTTTGGCCAGCACACGGGCCACGCTGTAGAGCAGGCCCACGCGGTCGCTGGCAGAAATACTGAGCAGCCAGCGCTGGGCTTTTTCATCAGGGCGCAGGCTGACGCGGGGCGCCACCGGAAAGCTTTTGACGCGCCGTGACACGCGCCCCTTGCTGGGGTTGGGCAACGGGCCGTTGGTCGCGATCGTCAGCGCCAGCTCGTGTTCCAGCATGCTGGTGATTTCGCGGTATTCCTCGGGTTCGGACGAGGTGGTGATTTGAAACGTGTCCAGCGCATGGCCGTTTTTGGCGGTGTGGATTCGGGCATCCAGAATGCTGAAGCCGTGCTGGTCAAAATAGCCGCAAATCCGGGCAAACAAATCGGGCTGATCGGGGGTGTACACCATCACCTGCAGGCCTTCGCCTGCAGGGGAACGGCGCGCCCGAACGATGGGTTTGGCAGAGCCCACATGGCGCGACAACTGCTTGGTGTGCCAGGCAATGTCCACCGCGTCATGGCGCATGAAATAACCCACGTCCAGCGTGTCCCACAGCGGCTTGTGGGCTTCAAACGGCATGGTGTACAGCGCGACCATGATCAGCGCCTCGCGTTTGCGGGCCTCAACTTCAGCGTGCGCGTCGGGGGCGCGGCCACCCAAGGCACGCAAGGTGAAACGGTACAGGTCTTCGAGCAGCTTGCCTTTCCAGGCGTTCCAGACTTTGGGGCTGGTGCCGCGAATGTCTGCCACCGTCAGCAGGTAGAGGGCGGTCAAATAGCGCTCAGTGCCGACGCGTTGGGCAAAAGCGGCAATCACGTCAGGGTCGCTCAGGTCTGATTTTTGCGCAATCCGACTCATGCTCAGGTGTTCGCGCACCAAAAATTCGATCAATTGGGTGTCAGCGCGGTCAAACCCATGCTGCTTGCAAAAGCGCCGTGCATCGGCGGTGCCCAGTTCTGAATGGTCGCCGCCTCGGCCTTTGGCAATGTCATGAAACAGGGCGGCAATGTACAAAATGTAAGGTTTGTCCCAGCCTGCGCCCAGTTGCGAGCAAAACGGGTACTCGTGGCTGTGGTCGGCAATGAAGAAGCGCCGCACGTTGCGCAACACCATCAAAATGTGCTGATCCACCGTGTAAACATGAAAAAGGTCATGCTGCATTTGCCCCACGATGCGCCTAAACACCCACAGGTAGCGGCCCAAAACAGAGGTCTGGTTCATCAAGCGCATGGCATGCGTGATGCCGTCGTGTTGCATCACAATTTGCTTGAAGGTGGCCTGGTTAACAGGGTCGCGGCGAAATTGGCCATCCATCAGGCTGCGGGCGTTGTACAGCGCGCGCAAGGTGCGTGCCGAAAGGCCTTTAACGCCGACCGTAGTCTGGTAGATCAAGAACGTTTCCAGAATGGCATGAGGATTGCGCTGGTAAAGGTCGTCGCTGGCCACTTCAACCATGCCGGCCTTGTCAAAAAAGCGCTCATTGATGGGGCGCGGCGCATGCGTTTGCGGGTTCAAGCGCTCCTCAATGTTCATCAGCAAGATTTGATTGAGTTGCGTCACCGCCTTGGCCGCCCAGTAATACCGGCGCATCAGCGTTTCGCTGGAGCGGGTAAAAGGCGTGACAGAATTTTTCGACGGGCCGCCCCTAGAAAAATTAGCCCCCTCGGGGGGCAGCGCAGCACACGAAGTGGCCAGCGTGGGGGCGATCCCATACCCGAACGACTCGGCCACAGCGGTCTGCAAATCGAACACCAAGCGGTCTTCGCGCCTGTCCGCAATGCTGTGCAAACGCACCCGAATGAGTTTGATCAACGCGTCGTTGCGCTTGATTTGCCTGATTTCAAATGACGTGGCCAATCCGCTTTTGGCCAGGGCGTCCCAGGTTTTGCCAAAGCCCGCCGCGTTG
>JANPCR010000123.1:0-3158 GCA_031431035.1 Rhodoferax sp. | reverse complement strand
GTTGTAGGCGCCCCTGAATTTGAATGCGCCCATGCGCTGAAAGTTTTCGCATTTGAAGAACAGCTGCGCGCCCAAAGCCGCGTCTGCCGTGGCAGAGGTCATGACCGGGGTGCGGTGGGCGTGGCCGTGGAGGCGAACGGCGGCGGCGGCCACGTCGGCGTAGCTGGGCAACGCGCTGGTTTTTGTGATTTGCGCAGTTTGGGCAGTTTGGGCAGGGGAATTGGCAGTGGGCAAGGTGGCTTGGTTCATGCGCCCCAATATACTGGTTGGTGACTCAACTTTTGTGGCCCCTGCTAAAAACTTTCTCGTGGCAAGAGCTGCGCCACCACCCGTGGCGCAACGCCGCCGCTGCCGTGGCCGTGATGCTGGGCGTGGCGCTGGCCTTTGCGGTGCATTTGATCAACGCATCGGCGCTGGACGAGTTTTCGCAGGCGGTGCGCTCGGTCAATGGCGAGCCTGACCTGGAATTGCGCGGCGCGCAGGGCAGTTTTGACGAAGCGGTGTACGCCCAGTTGGCGCAGCACCCGCAGCTTGAAGTGGCGTCTCCCGTGCTGGAAATCAGCACTTATGTCATCGCCGGCTCAGGCCCGCGCAAGGCCATTCGCGTGTTGGGCGTGGACGCGCTGCTGATCGCCCAGGTCGCCCCCGCGCTGATGCCGCAGCCGCAAGGGGCTAGCGCGACGGCCAATCCGAATGCCAACCCGAATTCCAAATCCAACGCCGAACTTCAACCCGAGGCCGACAGCGCCCCCGTCGATTCACCCCAAGACCGTTTCGCGGTGTTTGCACCGGGCAACGCCTTTGCCAACGCGGCTGCCAGCCAGCTGGTGCCGCCGCCTGCGCCAGGCACTTCCAATGCCGACGCCACCCCCGCGCTGCGCCTGCAATCGGGCCTGCAGGTGCAAACCGTGCGGATTGCAGGCCGCGTGAACGCCAGCGGCGCGCCTTTGTTGGTGATGGACCTGGGCGCAGCGCAAGACCTGTTTGGACGCGGCGGGCAGTTGTCGCGCATTGATTTGAAGCTGAAACCTGGGGTGAACCGCGAAGACTTTGCCGCATCGCTAGCCAAGCTGCCCGGCTGGCCGCAGGGCTTGACGGCTACCGCCCCGGCGGACGCGGCGGCGCGCATCAGCAACCTGTCGCGGGCTTACCGGGTTAATTTGACGGTTTTGGCGCTGGTGGCGCTGTTCACCGGGGCGTTTTTGGTGTTTTCGGTGCTGTCGCTCAGCGTCGCCAAGCGGGCGCAGCAGTTTGCGCTGCTGGGAGTTTTAGGCTTAACAGGCCGCCAGCGCTTGCAACTGGTGTTGCTGGAATCGGGCGCTTTGGGCCTGGTGGGCAGTTTGGCGGGCATTGGTTTGGGCACGGTTTTGGCAGCCCTGAGCTTGCAAATTTTGGGGGGCGACCTGGGCGGTGGCTACTTTGCCGGGGTGGCTCCGGCCTTGCATTGGCACGGCGGGGCGGCGGTTTTGTATGGCGGTTTGGGACTGCTGGCAGCCTTGGCGGGCGGGTGGTGGCCAGCAGCCCAGGCGCAAAAACTGCCGCCTGCGCAAACTTTAAAAGGCTTAGGTCTTGCGCCCAGCGCTGGCTTGGGCCATTGGATCAGTTTGATTTTGATAGCGGCTAGCGTCGCCCTGGCAAAGGCTCCCGCTGTTTTTGACATTCCTTTGGCGGCCTATGCGTCGGTTGCGTTGCTGCTGGTGGGCGGCATCACTCTGCTGCCCTGGCTGATTGGCGTGGTGCTGGACGGCATCAGCCCGCATTTGCAAACGCGTTTGATGCCGCTTTTGGCGGTAGAACGCGCGCGGCGCTTGCGCGGCAGCGCCAGTGTGGCAGTGAGCGGCGTGGTGGCGTCGCTCAGCCTGGCCGTGGCGCTGACGGTGATGGTGGCCAGCTTTCGCGGCTCGGTGACGGAATGGCTCAACACCGTGCTGCCCGCGGACTTGTACGTGCGAACAGCGACCAGCAGCGCGGCCGGGGACACCGTGTTTTTTCCGCCGGAACTTGTAGCGGCAATTTCGCGCATTGACGGGGTGCAGCAGTTGTCGACCCAGCGCACTTTGCAGTTGCAGCTGGATTCAGCCAAACCCGCCGTGGCCCTGGTGGTGCGGCCCTTGCCTGACGTGGCCAAAAACTTGCCGTTGGTGGGCAACCCGCTGCCCGTGCCCAGCGGACAGGTGGGCGTGTACGTGAGCGAGGCGATGGTTGATTTGTACAACGCTCAACCTGGCGGCAGCTTGCGGGCGCTCAACATTGCGCTGGCCCCATCTTTGGGTGCCCAAAAGGTCAACTTTTTCATCGCCGGGGTGTGGCGCGACTATGCCCGCCAGGCTGGCACGATTGCTATTGACCAAAGCGACTATGAACGCCTGACACAGGACAGACGAGTGAACGACGTGGCCCTGTGGTTAAAGCCGGGCAGTGACGTGGGTCAAGTCCAGCAAGCGGTGCGCGACGCGGCGGCCGTGTTTGCGGGCGCGGTGAATGCGCCAAAAGCGGGTGATTTGGCGGGTGATTTGGCGGCTGGGTCGGGTTCAGGCCCTAGCGCCGTGCCATCTGAAAAACAGCCGCCCGCGGGTCAGCCCGCCAGCCTGGTCGAATTTGCCTCCAGCCCTGAAATTCGTGCGATTTCCCTCAAAATTTTTGACCGCAGTTTTGCCGTGACCTACTGGCTGCAAGGTGTGGCAATTGGCATTGGCCTATTTGGCATTGCCGCCAGTTTTAGCGCGCAAGTGCTGGCGCGGCGCAAAGAATTTGGCCTGCTGGTGCATTTGGGCCTGACGCGACGGCAAATTTTGACCGTGGTCGCAGGCGAAGGTCTGGCCTGGACTGCAATTGGCGCATTGGCGGGCCTGGCGCTGGGGCTAGCGGTGTCTGTCGTGCTGGTGCACGTGGTCAACCCGCAAAGCTTTCACTGGACGATGGATTTGGCCGTACCTTGGCCCCGCTTGGCCTTGCTTTGCCTGGCCGTGGTGGTGGCTGGCACTGCGACCGCCGCCTTGGCTGCCCGCGCGGCGGCGGGGCGCGATGCGGTGCTGGCGGTGAAGGAGGATTGGTGAGGGGGCCAAGCGCTGTCCATTTTTCGCCAAATTACCTGCCAAAATTGAACCATGACACCCAGCCAATCACCCGCCGAATCCTGGCTCAGCACCGCCATCGCC
>JANPCR010000122.1:0-28214 GCA_031431035.1 Rhodoferax sp. | reverse complement strand
CTGCTGCTTGGGGTTTTCAAGCCTTTGCAAACCCGGTTTTGCACAGTGGCGGCGTGCTTGATGGTGTACGGCGTGTTCAACGCGGTCGTTAGCCCCTTGGACGGGCCGCAAGGCCGCTACGACGCATCGACACAAACCGAGTTGAAGCGATTGTCTGCCAAGGGCAGCGCCCAATTGGCCGTGCCAAGCAACTTCAACGCGCAGTACGAGCGGTTTCAGTTTATGTTGCCCGGCCATAAGCTGGCGCATTTTGATTTTGACTTGATGCTCAAGGGCGACGCGTCCACGCAATCCTTGCAGTCGCTCCTCAAAGCCAACGATGCGGTGGTTTGGGTGCAGGTGAATCCTGATAACACCCAGGCGCCTTGCCTGCCCCGCTGCAAGGTGTTGGCAAGCCGCTGGGTGGTGAAGGAGCGCCACCGCAGCGGCGAAATCACCGAGGCCAACCTGTGGTGGCCGCACCGCTGGCTTTTCAATCGGGAATGGTTGCTGGCGCGGGAGTGACAGAAACAGGGGCCGCAACCTGTGTGCGACGGACCGCGCGTCTGGCTTGCCAAAAACTCCAAACCCATCTGACTTGCAAGCCAAGCCACAACCACGGGTCTAGCAACGCATCCCACACATTGCCCGTTGGCAGACGCGTGGCAACAAACAGGGCCAATGCAGCGGGCAACAGAGCCATCACTGCCGCCGATTCAAATTGCACATGCTGCCTGCCGCCCCACAGCAACCATGGGACAAGCGCCGCCATCAACAAAACGGCCAGTGCCGCCGTGCCAAACCCCCAGTGGTAGACAGACGCGCCAAACAGCGCAAAGCTGTCGGCTAGCAACACCCAGCCGATCACAACGCCCGCCACAGCCCAGAACTTTAAAGTCAAGAGGGCGCTTTGAGCCCAAGGCGGATAGGCCGTTTCAGCGCCTTTTTGCACCTTCGCCTGGCGACATAGCCAATAGCTGCACAGCAGCACGGTCGTCCAACTGGGCAGTTGAAACGCCAAGCCCAGCCAGTAGGTGGGCGAGGCGGGGCCAGGCCACAGCGCCCAGCCTGCAACCAAACCAGCCAAGATCCATCGCCAAGAGCGCGGCAATCTTGGGCTGAAAAATAGCGCCGCACTGGCCAAAACCACAGCCCAAAACACCGCCAACCCGATTTTGAGAGCCGCAGCGTGGGGCAAAACAGGCACGCTGTTGTCAACCAACTGTTGCAAAACGATGAAGGGCCAATCCATAGCGGGCTTACGACGTGCTCGCCAGACAGGTCAAATTCACCGAATTGACATGGCACGCGCTCATTTGCTCGCCACCCAGTTGAACCGCTGCCAGGCAATGCTGCGGCGATGGTCGGTGTAGCTGACCCAAAGGCTGTTGTCTGCCCAGGCCATGGCGGGGTAAGAATACTCAGCACCTTCGCCACCAGCGGCCAGGGGTGCCACCAAAGCCCAGTCCGAGCCATTGGCAGATTGGCTTAAATCGAGTTTTTGCCGATTGTGAAGCGATGAGTTGTGTGCCAAAAAACTCACCCCAGCCAGCGGGGACACCCCAAACACCGACGCGTCAGGGTTGGTCAGCGCCAGGTCGGGCAGATCGCGCCAGGTGCGACCCGCGTCATCCGTTTGAGCCGCTGCAATATGGCCGTCGCGGCGCTGCGTGCGCATGAGCGCAAGCCAGGAGGATTCACCCAACGCCAGCAAGGTCGGTTGCAACAGGTGCCGTCGGCTTGAGATGCGCACGACCGAGGTCATGTTGCCCGCAGCGTCAAACCGCAGGGCGACCGGGTACTTGATACCCAGTTCAAAATAAACCGGCAACACCATGCCACCATCCGACAACGGCAGCGGCGCACCGCGCACCAGAAAACTGGTGTTCCAAAGCCAAGACAAAGGCAAAAGGCGTGGGTTATCGAACTGCAAGGCGATCGGGGTAGATGAAATGGGCATAGTGCCACCCGTTTGATTGGGCACCGCGTCACGTTGAACCAAATGAACAATGCGCCCAGCTGCCCAACCGCCCAAGCCTGTGGCCACCACAAAAAGGTGGATTCGGCCCTGCGGATCCAACCACGCAACCGGGTTGCCAATGCGCCGCACACCCAAGCCCAAAGCGTCCCCCAGGCTTTGGCGACTGACCACCGTTTGCGACGCTGTCCATCGCTGGGTGGCGCGGTCAAAAAACGACGCGGCAATTTGCACGTCGGGCCCACTTTCCCGGGTGCCCAAAAACCAAAAAGCCACCACGGCGGCGGGGTGACTTGCGGGCAGCGCCAGCAAATTGCTGGCATGCGCGCTGGGCACGTTGGCAGGCATAGGCAAATGACCTTGCGCGGCAAGCACCAGTCGCCCTTTGGGAAATCCAGACAGCGCGGGCAATGCAGAAAGCGACGACGGCGCTGACTCGGATGCCTGGGGCGGTTGCAACGATTGGCCTGCGGGCCATGCAGCGCGCGCCGATGCGGGCGGGGCAGCGCGTTGAAATGCGTCCGTGCTGATCAGCAAGCCCACGAACACAGCGGCCGCACCCACGACCCACGCCCACCCAAGCCAGCTTCGCGGGGCCAGACTTTTGTCAAACGGGGGCTGCGTGCGGCTCATGCCCAGAGTTGCGGTGGCATCATTTGGATTGGTTTAGCTTGGTTAGACGTGGTGAGACCTTGTTAGCGCCCCTGCACCATCATAGGCAATGCCATCAAGCCCAGCAGAACCACGGCATAAGGGTAGGCCACTGTGGGCCGCACAGCGCTGGCAAGGTACTCGCGGATCAAACCCAGGCCACCAGGGCGATTGGCCAGCCATTCAGAATGAAGCTGAAAGGCCGACGGCGGCGTGTCGACATCGGTCAGCCCAAGCTGGCGCACCACGGCCTCAACTTGCACAATGCGCTGGCCAAGTCGCGCCTGAAACGTCCGGTAAATACCTTCTTGCAGCCAGATCAGCAACACCACGGCCGAGATCAACAGCAGGGGGAAATTCAAACCCAGCCCCAAAACCGTGAGCCCCAAGGCGATTAATTTCAAGGCCAAGCCGCCGTTTTCATAGCGTTCAATGTTGTTTTGCAACGTGACCCATTCCAGCCCCAGTGCGTCTTGGCTGCGCGATTGACCGTTGTTTTCCATCCGAGGGTTCCCGTCTTGTTGTGATTTGGCGACTGTGCGGGCCTTTGCCAAAGCCCCAATGACGGCAAGCCAGCGCGTGCCACAATTTCGCATTCAAATGAGTCTAACCTCCTGTCCATGCACCGCACAATATTCGACACGCCCGTGGTCAACACGCTGCTCAGAGCTTTTTCTGTCACCTGCCTGCGGCTTGCCGGCTGGACAATTGAAGGCAGTTTGCCCGCCAATGGCGACAAAAGCGTGCTGATCGCGGCACCTCACACCAGCAACTGGGACTTGCCGTTGACCTTGATGGTGGCCTTCAGCTTGCGACTTCACGTGTACTGGATGGGTAAAGAGGAGCTTTTCAAGCCGCCCTTTCGCGGCATCATGATGTGGCTGGGCGGCATACCGGTGGATCGAAAAAAGGCCAACAACTTGGTGAACGCCTCCATCGAAGCGCTTCGAGCCGCAGATGGGCCACTGCAACTGATCGTTCCGCCTGAGGGCACTCGCAGCAACACCCGGTTTTGGAAAACCGGGTTTTATTACATCGCTTTGGGTGCACAAGTGCCCATCGTCATGGCCTACATGGACTACGAAGCCAAACGCAGCGGCTTGGGGCCAGTATTTTTACCGACGGGCAATGTAGAGGCCGACATGGACACGATCAAGGCGTTTTATGCGCCCATGAAAGGCAAAAACCCGGATCAGTTTGAGGCGAAGTAGGTCGGGCTGTACGGGTCGGATTCAAGGTTCGAAGTCAAAGGTCGGATTCAAGGCTCAATCTGTTTTGCTATAATTAATATAGCAAACTATTGAGCATATTCGAGAGCTAGAGCCTTAAGACACTTAAAATTTGCGATTTTTGGTCGTTTTTACAAAAAAAAGAACCTGCAGGTTCTTTTTTGTTAAATTTCGCATTTTTTGGAGAAAAAGCCGTGAATGAAAGCCTTTTGCAGCCCGCACGACCATGGCATGTTGGCCCAGTGCAACGGCAGGATTTGCCACCCAAATCGCATCCAATTCCGGCATGATGGCAACTTTATTTGATCAACGATAACTATGATTGGCCGCCAGAGACAAACCCGGCCCGAGCTGGCCGTTAACCTAACAACGAGATCTTTGGGCTAAAAAAGAGGAAGACACCATTAATTTCCGCGATTTTTCCCGTCGCTATTGGCTTGCTCTTTGCCTGGTGCTGCTGTTAGCCGCCCTGGGTGCCATGTTTGCCGTGAAGCAACTTGAGCAAAGCCGGGTGGCTGACCGCCGCAACAGCTTGGGCAACGCGCTAGGCTACACCGCCAGCGCGCTTGAAAACGAAGCCAGCCGATCTACCGCCATGGGGGCGGCCATGCTGATGGGCCTGAACGACCCGGTTTTCAAAGCCACCGCGTATGGCGAAATGTCGCCCGACGCGTCCGAAGTGCTCCATCGGCTGTCCATTGCCCGCTCGCTTTTTGGGGCCGACGGCGCTTACATCATTTCGGCCACGGGCCTCATCTTGGCGCATTCGACTGAAGGCCCGCGATCCACGGGCTCCAACGTCGGTTTTCGCCCGTATTTCAAATCGGCCATGAAAGGCGCTCCCAGCGTCTATGCAGCCGTGGGCTCGGTCACCAGCGAGCGCGGCATGTACTACGCGGCACCGCTGTATGAAAGTAACCTTCCAACCGGCAAAGTCATCGGCGTTTTGATGCTCAAGATGCCCATCAGCAAATTGGACTTGCTGCTGCGCTTTGCGGGCGGCCAGGCCATGTTGCTGTCGCCGCAAGGCGTTGCTTTTTCCAGTACCAACCCGAAATGGCTGCTGTCGATGACGCCGCCTGTCACCGACGCCCGCGTAGCCGAGGTCCGCAATTTGCAGCAGTTTGCTGGCCACTTCAGCCGAATCCCACCGATTGCCTTGCCTTTCAGCCCGAATGATGAAACCTTTGTCCTGGAAGGCCGTCGCCACATTGCACTGGTCAAACCAGTGCAATGGAATGACCCCGCCGGGCCTTGGAGCGTAGTCAGTGTGCATAACATTGATGACATCGTCTCGCCAACGCTGCGCTGGGTCGTGGGCGTTTCGGTGTTTGCGACCTTGGCGATCTTGGGCATTTTGCTGGCGCAGGTGTTGATCAGCCGACGCCGTATCCTGGCGGCCAGGGCGCGCTATGCCACCCTGGGCTCTGCGCTCGAAGTCAGCCCCTTGTCGGTCGTGATCGTCAACTTTGATGGTTTTATCGACTGGGTGAACCCAAACTTTGTCATCGATTCGGGCTACACAGCAGCCGAATTGCTGGGCACCCACGTCAACAAAATTCTGACTTCGCGCACCGAAGCCAGCCTGTTTGACACCATGGTGGCGCAGGTGCGTGACGGGCTAACCTGGCGCGGCGATTTGTCCAACCGGCGAAAAGACGGTAGCTTGTTTCAGGCAGACACCCGGGTATCGCCAGTGTTCAGCGTCAAAGGCAAGGTCAACGGATTCGTGGTCATGCAGGAAGACCTGACCCAGGCGCGGCAACTGCAAACGCAATTGGCCGAGCAGATTTCATTTCAAAACGTGCTGATGGACACCATTCCCATTCCGGTGTTTTACAAAGGCGCAGACGCCCGGTTTTTGGGTTTCAACAGCGCGTTTGAACAGACTTTCAAGCTCAAGCGCGACGACATGGTGGGCAAACACCTGATGGAGCTGACCCAGTACAGCGACCATGACCGCCGACATTACCTGGACGAAGACGCCAGGGTCATTCAAGAAGCCACGACAGTGCGCCGGGTGCTGAAATTGCCCTACGGGGATGGAACCGTGCATTCGACGCTGTATTTTGTGCAGGGTTTTAGAAAACAAAACGGAGCGCCTGGCGGCTTGATTGGCACCTTTGTCGACATTTCAGACCAGGAAGAGGCCAAAGAGCAACTGAAAAAGGCGAAAGAAGCTGCAGATGCCGCCAGCCGCACCAAGGGCGACTTCCTGGCCAACATGAGCCACGAAATTCGCACGCCCATGAACGCGATCATCGGCATGGCTTACCTGGCCATGAAGACTGACTTGACCTCACGGCAGTCCGATCTGATCAGCAAGATTCAGCAAGCTGGCAAGAACTTGCTGTCCATCATTGACGACATTCTGGACATCTCCAAAGTCGAGGCCGGCAAACTCAATATCGAGCGTGTGCCGTTTGAGCTGGACGACGTGGTCAACCATGTTTTGAACGTGGTCTCAGACAAAGCCAGCGCCAAGGGTTTGACGCTGAAATGCGAAGTGGCACCCGACGTGCCACCGACCCTGCTGGGCGACCCGCTGCGTTTGGGTCAAATTCTGATCAATTACGCCAACAACGCGGTCAAATTCACCAGTTCCGGTGGCATCACCATCACCATTTACATCAAAGAAAAAGTCCAAGACGACTTGCTCCTGCGGTTTGACGTGATCGACACGGGCATTGGCATTTCGGCCGAGCAGTCCAAAAACCTGTTTCGCAGTTTTGAGCAGGCCGACGCTTCGACCACCCGGCAATACGGCGGCACGGGGCTAGGGCTGGCGATCAGCAAAGGGCTTGCCGGGCTGATGGGAGGCGCTGTCGGCATGACCAGCGTTCCCAAGGAAGGCAGCACCTTCTGGTTCACCGCCCGCGTCGGGATGGGCGTCAAAACGGTCTATGGCCCATTGTCCGAATTTGGCTCGCTGTACGCCGCAGCGGCCTTGTCAGACGAACACCAGCAGGCCCGCGCGGCCCTGCTGTCTTTGAGCGGCGCTCGCATCCTGCTGGTTGAAGACAATGAGCTGAACCAGCAGGTGGCCAGCGAACTTTTGAAAGAAGTTGGTATGAGCGTGACGGTTGCGGGCAATGGCCGCCAGGCCGTCGAATGTGTCGCTTCCAGCAACTCCGACCGGGCGCCCTTTGACATGGTTCTGATGGATCTGCAAATGCCGATGATGGACGGGTTGACCGCCACCAAAATGATCAAACTGGATGCTGGCAACGACAGTTTGCCCATCGCCGCCTTGACCGCCAACATCATGCAAGAAGTGCGCATGCAGTGCCTGAACGCCGGCATGGTCGGCTTTGTGGTCAAGCCGATTGAGCCCATTGACCTTTGGCGAACGCTGGCGCATTTGATCAAACCCCGCACGGGCCTGGGCAGCCGAACCAATGCGACCCCACTGACAACCAGCCTGGATCCCTTCACTGCGCCCACCACCGAATCCGTGCTAAGCGATCTGGCCGGCATTGACGGGCTGGACGCCACCTTGGGGCTGCACCGAGTGTTGGGGCGTCAAAGTCTGTACCTTGAGTTGCTGAGAAAGTTCACAGGCTCGCAAGCCAACGCGCTGAATGACATTCAGGCCGCCCTGGATGTGCAAGACCAAGACAGCGCCGAGCGCATTGCCCACACTTTGCGCGGCGTGTCGGGCAACATTGGCGCGATTCAACTGGCGGCAGCGGCGGCTCAACTCGAGGCGGCGATTCGTGCCAAGGCAGGTGCGACAGCGATTGCCGCTGAAATGGTCAAACCCAGGCAATTGCTCAAAAAACTGATCGCGCGCTTGCAAGAAAAGTTGCCCCAAATTCAGGCCATGGCGCAAGCCGAGACTGATCCGAGCCTTCAGATTGCCACAGTCTGCAATCGGCTCGCCGGGCTGCTGGCCGACCAGGATTTTGAGGCCGAGGAAGTCTTTGAAAAGCACCATGAAGTGCTCAGAATTGCCTTGGGCGACGGCTTTGCGGGATTGAAAGCCGCCATGCAGATTTTCAAATTTGACAGAGCGCTGATTGCCTTGAATGAGGCCTGTGCGGCCAGCCACATCCGGCTGAACGCCTGACTATTTGCAAAAAAATGTGACATAGTCGCGGCTGCATACCAATATTCGATTTCACTGACCCAAGCTTTGACAAAAGACGCCATGGACTCACTCAAGTTGCAAGGTAAACCCACGATTTTGGTGGTAGACGACACGCCCAGCGACTTGTCCTTGATGGCGAACCTGTTGAAGGCAGATTACCGCGTGCAAGTTGCCAACGAAGGAGCCAATTGCATCAAGTTGGCCAGTTCTGAGCGCCCGCCGGACCTGATTTTGCTGGACATCATGATGGCCGACATGAACGGCTACCAGGTGTGCCGCCGCCTCAAAAGCAGCGCTGCTACACGTGACATTCCCATCATTTTTCTAACCGCTAAAACCAGCATCGAAGATGAGCAAATGGGCTTGAACCTGGGGGCTGTGGACTACATCACCAAACCCATCAGCCCGGCCATCGTGCTGGCCCGGGTGGCCACCCATCTGACCTTGAAGGCCAGCGCAGATTTTTTGCGCGACAAAAATGCGTTTTTAGAGCAGGAAATCTCCAAACGTGACCGGCAGATGACCGCCATTCAGGATGTGACGATTCTGACCATGGCATCCATGGCGGAAACTCGCGATTCTGAAACTGGCAATCACATTCGGCGCACGCAAAACTACGTCCGCGCGTTGGCCTTGAAGCTCAAACCCAACCCGCGTTTCACAGAATTTCTAACTGACGCCAACATCAACACACTGTTCAAGTCCGCCCCGCTGCACGACATTGGCAAAGTGGCCATTCCTGATCGCATCTTGCTCAAACCGGGCAAATTCACGCCCGATGAATTTGAAATCATGAAGACCCACACCACCTTGGGCTGGGAGGCCATCAGCAACGCCGAGCGCATGCTGGGCACGCAGGCTGAGTTTTTGACCATGGCCAAAGACATTGCCCTGTTCCACCAAGAAAAGTGGGATGGCAGCGGTTACCCGCAGGGTCGGTCAGGCGACAACATTCCGGTGGCCGCGCGCCTGATGGCGGTGGCTGACGTGTACGACGCGCTGATCAGCCGCAGGGTTTACAAAGAAGGTATGTCGCATGAAGTGGCCGTGAAAATCATCATCGAAGGCAAAGGCAAACACTTTGACCCTGACATGGTGGACGCCTTTGTGGAGCTTCAGGACGAGTTTCGCGCCATTGCGCAGCGCTATGTCGACAGCGACATTGAGCTGCTGCAAAAAGAAGACTACCGCCGGGTTGTAATGGGCGAAAAACTCTAACAAGACCCTGAATCTGATGCCCGGGCGCTCAAAATAGCCTGCGCCACTTCAGCAAATCCTGCACCTCGCTCGCCCTGGCAAATGTAGCGGGGCCGATGTTCCAGCGCTGCCACAAACCGCCGCACATTGGCCACGCCAATGCTGTTGGAAAACGCCTCAAACATGAGCTGGTCGTTGGTTGAATCGCCCACAAAGGCCCAATGGTCGAGTTCCAAATTCAAGTCACGCGAAAACAGTTCGCGGACAATCCAGCGCGCACCAGACAGCTTGTTGTGATCTCCCAACCAGCCGTTAATGTGAATGCTGCTGATGGTGGCATTCATGCCTTCAGATTGCATGATCTGCACCACGCGGGTGATGTCTGCGTCGCTCAAGTGAGCGAATTCGCTGTGGTCGAAGGCGATATCGGTTTCGCGGCCAGCAGAGTCCTGCGACATCGTCGCTGCGGGCACTTCACGCAGCACCCGCTGGGCCACGCGCTGCATCGTCAAAAAATTGGTGCTTCGTGTGGCACCGTCTTGTTGGTAAGTTTTTTGATATGCTTTTGATAGCAAACTATCTATATTTTGCGAGAGCCAGATGCCTTTTTTATTCAAAATATGGGCTGCGGCACCGTTTTCAGACACCACAGCCGCAGCTGGGAACGACTTGATATCACCGGTGATATGAAAGTCTTTGTTCGCTTCGATCACCGCTTCACTCCATCCCAAGGGCCGCCCGGTGATGGCGATCACGGTCAGCCCTTGGGCGCATAGCGCACCCATGGCTTGCAAGGCCTCAGGGGTGATTTTGCCTGCCGTGGTCAGTGTGTCGTCAATGTCGGTGAACACCCCAACCAAATTGCGCCGCGCCGCAAGCGGCCATTGTGCCAATGGCTTCATCTTGGGCGGCTTAGGAACTTTGCAATGCCAGCCCAGCGTGTTCGCGCAAGGGGTGAAAGTGTATTTTCGGAAACCGCTCTTGGGCCAGCCGCACGTCGTACTGCGAGGTTGTCAAATAGGCGAGCGTGTTGGCAGCGTCCATGGCCATGCGCATGGGGTATGCATCGCAAAAAGTCTTGAGCTCTGCCGGAGTGTCAGCCGTGATCCAACGCGCGCCCGTGAACTGGCTGCCTTCGAGCCGAATGTCAGCGTCGTACTCGCCCTTCAAACGGTGCTGCACGACTTCAAATTGCAGTTGCCCCACAGCCCCCAAAAGCATGTTGCCCCCGACTTCGGGACGAAACACCTGAATGGCACCTTCTTCGCCCAACTGCGCCAGACCCTGCTGCAACTGCTTGGTGCGCAGCGGGTTTTTCAGCACCACGGTCATGAACAATTCAGGCGCAAAAAACGGCAATCCAGTGAATTGCAGGTTGACGCTGCCATCGGTGATTGTGTCGCCCAATTGCACGCCACCGTGCGTGGTAAAGCCCACAATGTCGCCCGCATAGGCTTCGTCAACTGCCTCACGCCGCTGGCTCATGAAGGTGACCACGCTGGTCGGGCGCAGTTCTTTGGAGGTTCGCATGACCTTGAGCTTCATGCCCGGTGTGTAGCGGCCAGAGGCCATTCGCACAAAGGCAATGCGGTCGCGATGGTTGGCATCCATGTTGGCTTGAACCTTGAATACCACGCCCGAAAACGCATCGTCTTCAGGCTGCACCTCCTTGATCACCGGCTGCTTGTTGACGACAAACGAGCTGGTCCGCGATTGCGGCGACGGCGCCAAATCAACCAAGGCGTCCAGCACCTCCATCACACCAAAATTATTCACGCCTGAGCCAAAGAAAACAGGCGTTTGTTTGCCTGCCAAAAATGCCGCGTGGTCCCACGTGGGCGACGCACCTGTGGCCAGCTCCATGCTGTCAAACGCGGTTTCAAACTCATGCCCAAAGCGCTTCATCAATTCAGCGCGCTCAGTCAAAGGCAGGGTCGTGAAGTCTTTGGGGCCACGGTCACTGCCGGGCTCAAACACGGTCATGGCCTGAGTCCGCAGGTTAATGATGCCGCCAAATGATTTGCCTTGCCCGACCGGCCAAGTCATGGGCACGCAGGGCATGCCCAGCTCGCGCTCAATCTCGTCCATGATGTCCAAGGGCTCGCGCACCTCGCGGTCCATTTTGTTGACGAAGGTGATGATGGGTGTATCGCGCTGGCGGCAAACTTCAATCAGCCTGCGGGTTTGCGCCTCAACCCCGTTGGCCGCGTCAATCACCATCAAGGCCGAATCCACGGCCGTCAGCACACGGTAGGTGTCTTCCGAGAAGTCTTTGTGGCCGGGCGTGTCCAGCAGATTGATCACATAGTCGCGGTAGAGCATTTGCATGACCGAGCTGGCCACGGAAATACCCCGCTGCTTTTCAATCTCCATCCAGTCCGACGTGGCATGGCGGGTCGCTTTGCGCGCCTTGACTGAACCCGCGATTTGAATCGCGCCTGAAAACAGCAACAACTTTTCAGTCAGCGTGGTTTTTCCCGCGTCGGGGTGGGAAATGATGGCAAAGGTGCGACGGCGACGGGTTTCACTTAAAAAGGACACAGGGGAAATCCAGAACATTGGCGCGTTGAGCGCAAAAAGACTTGGTGGGCCGGATTCAAAAAGCTATGAAAAAAATAGCAAAAAAAGCCCAAGACCTATCAATTTAAGACTCGCATTTTAGCGAATTGCCCACCGTGTAACCGGCCAAAGCCCTGTCGCCCGAAAAGCGCTGCGAAACTCATCACCGAAGTTATGCAGAGCTTCCCTGGGTCTCACGACGGGCAGTAGCGCTCCATCGTCTCCCGCAGCAGGTCAGGGTGAAAGGGCTTGGCCAAATGACCATTCATTCCAGCCGCCAGGCAAGCCTTTTGATCCTCTTCACTGGCGTTGGCCGTGATGGCAACAATCGGCAAACGCTGCTGCGGCACTTTGCCGCCCTGGCTTCTGGCGTCTTCGAGGGTGCGAATTTGCCGGGTTGCGTCCAGTCCATTCAGCACTGGCATTTGAATGTCCATCAAGGCAATGTCCCACGGGCCAGATTCGAACAATTCGACAGCCTTTTGCCCGTTTTCCGCCAAAACAACATGATGCCCCAAGCGCTTGAGCAACACGGTGATCAACATTTGACTGATCGGGTTGTCCTCAGCGAAGAGCACATTGAGTTGCCGCGTTTCTCGCTTGATGGGTGCTGCCGAGCGCCTTTCAACTTTGGCTGGGGCGGCTGCATTGGCACTGCCCAAGGCCAACTTCAGCACCACATGAAAGGTGCTGCCGCGACCAGTCTCGCTATCAACCCAAATTTTTCCATCCATCAAAGCCACCAACCGTGCGGTGATCGCCAACCCCAAGCCCGCCCCGCTGACCTTGCGCGTGCTGCTAGCGTCCACTTGCCGAAAAGCTTCGAAAATCTGCTTCTGCTGGTCTGAAGCAATCCCCAAACCCGAGTCACTGACCGAGAGTTCGAAGCGGGCACAAGGCGTGACGGAGTCGGCAGGTTCATTCGCAGAGTTAGCCTCATTGGGCAAACGCTTCAACCTCACCGTCACACGCCCCCGATCTGTGAACTTCAGAGCATTGTCACAAAGGTTGGTCAATATCTGGCGAATCCTGCCCGAGTCTCCTCGCACGGCAAGTGGCCCAGCAGCGCCCAGGTCACCCACCAAATGGAGGCCTTTTTTGGCAAATCGAGGCTCGAAACTTGCAATGGTTTGCTGGGTCACCTGCAACAGGTCAAATGGCTCATGCTTTAACTCAAGCTGCCCGGCTTCAATTTTGGAAAAGTCAAACACGTCGTTGACCACCACCATCATTGCGTGGGCAGAAGCCTCAAGCGTTTGCAAATAGTTGCGCTGAACCGTGTCGGTGCCCAGTTGCAGCGCCAAGTGAGTCATGCCAACGATGCCCGTCAGGGGCGTGCGTATTTCATGGCTCAAATTACCCAAAAACTGGCTTCCTCTTGCCCGGTTTTCCTCTACCATTTTGCGCAGAGCCAAGTTTTCAGCTTCAACTGCGGCCAAGCGAAGCTTCAATTGAAGGTAGTCGCTTGACTCGTGCTCAATATTCATACATCAATGTCCAAGATGAGTCCATCTGCCTAAGCATGCACCCTTGAAATCCTGAATTTATATTTTTTAGAAAGTATAGACTTTTCCGACCTGCCTATGGCCCTAAAACGCCGTGGCAAATACCGGGCAAATCCGACTAATTCTCGTCCTGAAAGCGCAGTCGGATATCCAGCACTTCGTCCCAATGCTCGATGAACGAGGCAACGCAGTCCGGATCAAAGTGCGACCCTGCCTTGGCATTGATAAAGGCAACAGCGTCGTTCAGTGCCCAGGCTTTCTTGTAGGGACGCTCCGAGGTCAAAGCATCAAAGACATCCGCCACGGCCACGATGCGGCTGAAAATTGGAATATCCTGTCCGCTGATGCCGTTGGGGTAACCCGACCCGTCAAATTTTTCATGGTGCCCTCGGGCAATATCCGCCCCTGCACGCAACACCCGTGACGAGCTGCCTTTTAAAATTTCGTAACCATACGCAGCGTGTTGCTTCATGGTTTCCATTTCTTCGGGGGTGAGCCGCCCTGGTTTTAGCAAAATGTGGTCCGCAACACCGACCTTACCGATGTCGTGCATCGGCGCAGCCTCAAGCAAAAGCTCCTGATCTGACAAGGACAAGCCCATTCCCCGGGCGATCAGGGCTGAGTAATGCGCCATGCGCAAAATGTGAGCTCCGGTTTCAGGGTCACGAAACTCAGCGGCTTTGGCGAGGCGGATCACCGTTTCCCGCTCTCGCAGCAGCATTTCGGTCGTGGCTTTGTGCACCTCTTCGGACAACCAGGCAGCCAGATCGGCCATTTTGGTTTTGGCTTCGTCCAATTCAACCATGGCCTCGCCCGCCTGCAAACGCGCGCGCTCCGCTGTGGCATACGCAGTAGCGTTGTCCAATGCAATGGCGCCATAGGCTGCCAAGGCCCGAAAAATCGATCTTTCTCGGTCGCCGTAGGCCCCCGCTTGAACTGACTGAATCGACATCACGCCCAGCAGTCGCTCACCGATTTGCAAAGGCGCGTACAACAGGCTCAAGGTGTAAAGAGTGCCAGCGGCGGCGGTGTGGTCTACCCCTTCAGGTGCGACGTCCACCGCAATTTCCTGGCGTTCGCGGGCGCAGCGCGCAGAGATGGCATTGGAATCGTCGATGGAGACCGAGTCAAGTTCGCAAACCTCTCCCGACTCAATCGCAAAGGCGCTGCGCAGTGTGGTGCCATCGGGCTCCAGCAAATCGACGAAGAAAGACTCGGCGTCGAGCAATTGGTTGGCATGGCGGTTCAGGGTCGCAAACACATCGGCCTGGTTCAGGCAGGAAGTAATTTCGCGTCCCACCAAACCCAAAATTTCCAGGGTTGAGTTGAATTCCTGTAGTTTTTCAACCCGTTGCACCTCATTGCGCGCCGCCTGACGGTGATATTCGGCCTCGGCCAGCGCCTTTTCGGTTTCGTTGCGAATCCGCATGGAAATTGCCCGGTTTCGAGCCAGTTCCCGACGCTTGCCGTCGCGCACCGAAGCGGCCATCCGGCCTTTCTCATACGCCAATTGAAAGTCACCTTGCGCGGCGTGCGCCACCGCCATCTCATCCAGAATTTCTGGCGACAGGCTGTACCCCGGTATGCTTTTGGCCAGCGCCACGGCCTGGTTCAAAAAGTGCAACACGGTGTCGCCTGGGGCAACACCCAGAGGCGGCTGCAAGCTGTGTTTCTGATGGATGCGCGCCAATACTTGCAAAGCGTCCACCTGCTTGATCAAGTTGCCCTCCTGCTGCGCCAGCGCCAGGGAGGCCAAAATTTTATGCAACGCACATTCGGGTTCGGCCAAAGCTAGCAAGGCGTCGGCCTGTCCACGCCAGCACATCATGCTGAGGACAGGCTGACGAAAGGTCTCGGCCATGGCTTCGGCCTGGTCAAAATACTGCAAAGCCCTGGCCGGGTCGTGCTCGTCCAGTGCGATTTCACCCAGATAGTGAGTGGCAAGAACAAAGGTGTTGGACACGTCCAGCCCCCGGCGCAGCTTCAGCCCTTCAGTCAGGGCGAGCTTGGCTTCGTCGTGACGCGCAAGCAGGCTCAACACATGGCCGGTTTGAATCAAGGTGGCGCTCAAGGGTCGCAACAGGCCACTGCTTCGCGCCAGCACCAGCGTGCTTTCAAGCCATTCCAGCGCACCGTCCAGGTCACCCAAGTTGGCACAAAATATTGCACCATTGCAGGCGCACAACACTGCATGGGGCAAGTGACCCAGGTCTTGGGCCGCTTGTTGGGCAATCAGGTTTTGACGAATCGCTTCACTGTCGTCACCCACGTAGGCGCTGACTTGCGCCCTTGCGCTGGCCACCCAGGGAAGAGCACCCGCTTCGCAGGGAACATTGGAGGCAAAAGCCTGGGCGAGATTTTGTGCGGCAAGTTTTGTGTCGGTGAAGGTCGAAATGAACAAGCCGCGGGCAAGGCAGGCGTCAATTCGGGTTTGATCGCCAAATTTGCGGTATTTTTCAAGAGATTGCGCCAAAAAGGCTTGGGCTTTTTCTTCGTCACCTCGCGTCGCCCAGACCGTGGTCAGCAGCCAACCTGCGTCGCCTACACCCACCTGGTCGCCAATGCCTTCAAACACTGCCAGCGCAAAATTAGCATTGTTGATGGCGGTGTCCAGGTCAAAAAACTCGTACCCGATTTCGCCCCGCACCAGGGCCAACCTGGCGGTCACGCGCTGGCCCAGGCTGGGCTCAACGCCGCCAAACTCAATCAGGGCCTTGGCTTCATCCGCCAGTGCCAAGGCGCGAACATGGTCGCGGTGGCGCACATACCAAGCCAATTGGGACGCAGCCTCTAACCACAAGTCTCCACAAAGCAGTGCCATGCGGGTTTCCAGCAGGGCGACTTCATCTTGGGACGCAAACAAGTTCATGAATAGTTCTTCCGAGTCACTCAAACGAAGACTCTAAAGCTGAGGATAAACCTAAATTCAATCGGTTTCGGCGCCCATGGCAATGCGGCGACCCTTCTAAATTCAGGGTGTTGTGCGGCAAACGATAGGGCCGTGACGCTCAAGGGCAAGAACCGTTACAATGCCGCAATCCGAGGAGCGATGCAGTTCATGTTCCATGAACGAGGCTCGGACTGCGTGACCCGACCCTGACAAAAACCCTATGTCCAGAGTCCATCGCCGCACCAACTGCGCTCACCCACTGGTCTGTGAGGTGAGCCTTCAACCCCTTTTGAAGTTTGCCTTTTGCCCTGTGGCCTTTCAAAATTAACTTTTTTTGGAGTGAGTCATGAACGCTGTATTGAAACCAATTAAAAACCAGGACTATGAGATTTCCGACCTGAGTTTGGCCGCCTGGGGTCGCAAAGAATTGAACATTGCCGAGACAGAAATGCCCGGTTTGATGGCGATCCGTGAAGAATTTGCCAAAGCGCAGCCGCTCAAAGGCGCGCGCATCACCGGCAGCCTGCACATGACGATTCAAACCGCTGTGCTGGTTGAGACCTTGCAAGCCCTGGGTGCCGACGTGCGCTGGGCTTCTTGCAATATTTACTCAACCCAAGACCATGCCGCAGCCGCGCTGGTGGCGGCGGGCACCCCCGTGTTTGCTTACAAGGGCGAAAACCTGACCGATTACTGGGACTACACCCACCGCATTTTTGAATTTGGCGGCAAAAAAGGCTCGGCTGCTGAAGGCCCAAACATGATTTTGGACGATGGCGGCGACGCAACTTTGCTGATGCATTTGGGAACTAAAGCCGAAAAAGACATTAAAGTGCTGGCCAAGCCCGGTAGCGAAGAAGAGGTTTGCCTGTTCGCCGCGATCAAAGCCAAGCTCAAACTTGACCCTACGTGGTACAGCCGCCGCTTGAAAAACATCATCGGCGTGACCGAAGAAACCACCACCGGCGTATTGCGTTTGAACGAAATGTCGGTCAAGGGTGAACTGGCGTTGCGTGCCATTAATGTGAACGATTCCGTCACCAAGAGCAAGTTTGACAACCTGTACGGTTGCCGCGAGTCCTTGGTGGACGCCATCAAACGCGCCACCGACGTGATGATTGCAGGCAAAGTAGCTGTGGTTGCCGGTTACGGCGACGTGGGCAAGGGTTCAGCCCAAGCCTTGCGCGCTTTGAGCGCCCAAGTTTGGGTGACTGAAGTGGATCCAATCAACGCGCTGCAAGCCGCGATGGAAGGCTACAAAGTCGTGACCATGGAATACGCTGCTGACAAATGCGATATTTTCGTGTCGGCAACGGGCAACAAAAATGTGATTACCTACAAGCACATGGCGGCCATGAAAGACCAGGCCATCGTTTGCAACATCGGCCATTTCGACAATGAGATTGACGTAGTTTCGCTTGAAAAATGCAAGTGGGAAGAGATCAAGCCCCAGGTTGACCACGTGATTTTCCCCGCCAAAGGCAAAGCCGCTGCCAAACGCATCATTTTGCTGGCCAAAGGCCGGTTGGTGAATTTGGGTTGCGGCACGGGCCACCCTAGCTTTGTCATGTCGTCCAGCTTTGCCAACCAGACCATTGCGCAAATTGAGCTGTTCACCAAGCCCAAAGAGTACAAAGTCGGCAAGGTTTATGTGTTGCCAAAACACCTGGACGAAAAAGTTGCCCGCCTGCACCTGAAAAAGGTCGGCGCGGTGCTGACCGAACTGACGGACGAGCAAGCGTCGTACATTGGCGTGAGCAAGGCCGGACCTTACAAAGCCGACACGTACAGGTATTGATTCAACGCTATTGATCTGACAACACGCATGCGGGCTGACCAACTTCTCCTCCAACGCGAGTTGGCCACCTCGCGCTCGCAAGCGCAGCGGTTGATTGCGGCGGGTGTGCAATGGCGCGTTTCCTTGGGCGGCAGCGCGGCTGACGCGCCCTGGAAGCGCGTTGGCAAAAACAGCGACGACATGCCCGTGGATGCGCAAATCGAGCTGCTGGACGCGGCGGAGGCACGTTACGTGTCGCGCGGTGGATTGAAACTCGAAGGTGCGTTGGCCCAAAGCGGCGTCAAGGTAGACGGCAAAGTCTGCTTGGACGTGGGCCAGTCCACGGGCGGCTTCACCGATTGCCTGCTGCAACACGGTGCCAGGTACGTGGTGGGCGTTGATGTGGGCCAGGGCCAATTGCACCCGTCGTTGCGTGAGCACAAGCAGGTGCTGGCGTTGGAGCACGTCAACGCTCGCGAACTAGATGCTACTATATTAATAGCACACTATGACCAATCGACGAGAGCTGGCGACTCATTTGACTCTGAAAATGGGGATTTTGAGCTCGCCAGCCCTTCGCGGGGAAAAAGTCATATCACCGGTGATATCAAACCTCTCAAAAGGGCCAATGATGTCAATCAAGGCGCTGATGACGCATTGCCCACAGACGACGGCTTTCCGCCCGATGGCCAGTTTGACCTGATCACGGGCGACCTGTCTTTCATCTCGCAAACCCTGGTATTACCTGCTTTGGCGGGCTTGCTCAAGCCAGGCGGCGACATCGTGATGCTGGTCAAGCCACAGTTTGAATTGCAGCCCGGCCAAGTCGGCAAAGGCGGCATTGTGAAAGACGCGGCGCTCTACGATTTTGTGGAGGCTCGCATTCGCAATTGCTACGCAGAACTCAGCCTGGCGGTGCTTGGCTGGTTTGACAGCCCGATTCAGGGCGGCGACGGTAACCGCGAGTTTTTCGTTCATGCAAGGGCTTCAAATGAGGTGTCGAATGGCGCATCGAATGAGTCGTCCACGGTAGCGGCAGCGCAAGCCGACCCCGATCTTGCCGTTGAACCAGCCACGAAGCCAGTGAAGAAGGCAACGCGCAAGCCCAAACAAGCCAAACCATGAACTCTAAAGCCCTGCTGCCCGTCAGCATTGAATTTTTCCCACCCAAAACACCGGAAGGCGTGGAAAAGCTGGTCGGTGTGAGGCAAAACCTGTACGCGTTGAAGCCAGAGTTTTTTAGCGTGACGTATGGTGCGGGCGGCTCAACACAAGGCGGCACATTGCAAACGGTGCAGGCCATTTTGGCTGACGGCTTTTCGGCGGCACCGCATTTTTCATGCATCGGCTCCAGCCGCGACAGCGTGCGCGCGCAGTTGGCGGGCTTCAAAGCCGCAGGCATTCGCCGCATGGTTGCCTTGCGAGGCGATTTGCCCAGCGGCCACGGCGCTTTTGGCGAGTTTCGCTATGCCAACGAATTGATTGAGTTCATTCGCGCTGAAACCGGCGACTACTTCCATATTGAAGTCGGTTGCTACCCCGAGGTTCACCCCCAAGCCAAGTCGCCTGACGCTGATTTGCAGGCGTTTGCAGGCAAAGTGCGGGCCGGGGCGAGTTCGGCCATCACCCAGTATTTTTTCAATTCAGACGCCTACTTTCGATTTTTGGAAGATGCCGACCAAGCCGGTGTGCAGATTCCCATCGTCGCGGGCATCATGCCCATCATCAGTTCGACTCAGTTGATGCGATTTTCTGACGCCTGCGGAGCCGAAATCCCGCGCTGGATTCGCCTTCGGCTGCAGTCATTTGGCGACGACACGGCCAGCATTAAGGCATTTGGGCTGGATGTGGTGACCGACCTGTGCGAGCAGTTGCGTGCAGGTGGTGCGCCCGGTTTGCACTTTTACAGCATGAACCAAAGCGCTGCGACGCTTGAAATTTGCAAACGCTTAGAGCTGGTTTGATCTGGTCTCATCTGGTTTGGGCTGAATTAATTGGGGTCAGATTCCAATTAATTTGCAGAGCTTGACGAGTTCGCGCCCCTTATTTCTTGCGGTTCACCAAGTAAATACCCGGCAAAATCAGCGCCATGCCCCAGTAGTGGTGGGCCCGCAAGGGTTCGCCCAACACGGCCCAGGCAATCGCGGCGGCATAAATCGGCCCCATGTACAAAACCACGCTGACCCTTGCTGCGCCCAACTCGCGTTGCATGATTGAAAACGCCAGGTAAGCGCCGTAGCCGGGCAACACGGCAGCGGCCAAGCCCAGCCCCAAACCGGCTGGCGTCAGCATGGGCAAGGGGCTTTGCATGGCTTCGACGATGGTGAAAGGCACCATCACCAGCACGCCTGCCAAAGCTATCACGGCCAAACGGGCGCTGGCCGACAGCGGGCTGTGCCACTTTTTCAAGAGCAAGGAATAGGCAGTCCAGGACAAGGTGGCGGCCAAAATCCAGCCATCGCCCGCCACAAATTGCACCGCTGCCAAATTGCCCCATTGACCTTGCAGCACCACGTGCAAAACGCCCGTCAGAGCGATCAAAACGCCCACCGCTTGCAGGGCGCTGACCTTTTCTTTCAGCCACAACGCTGATGCGGCCACCACCAAGACAGGGGAAATGGCATAAATCAGCGCAATGTTGACCGCCACCGTGGTGCGCCCGCCCAGGTACACCCAAGCGCCGCAAATCCACATGCCCAAAGCCCCCAGCACCAGGTAGTGCTTCCAGTCTTGCAAAATTTGGCGGCGGTTGGCTCGCAGTTCGCCCCAATACCCCAGGCTGAAGAGCAAACCCGCCACCAGCCAGCGCAAGGACGCCAGGGCGTGCGGCTCAATCACCCCCGGCGCACGGCGGGCTACCAGGTAGTTGACAGCCCAAAGGGCGGGTGTGATGACAAGAAGCGCTAAAGCGAAACGGTGGCGTCGTGCGGCAGAAGTCGGCATGGGGCGAGGAAAAAGTGGAATCTCGAACCCTTTGACCATACTCGATTGCGGGGGAATGGGTGGCCCCCGCTCGCCACCGGCAGTCCGTCGAAAGGATGCAAAAAAAAGGCGTCCTCCCGCAAATTTGGTGCACACGTCACAAAACCGACTGTTCAGGGTTACCACCCAAAGCTCCAATCCCTTCCTAAGCTTGGAGTCAGCGCATGGAGTCACCAATGTCTGCCCCTTTTGCAGGCCCAGAGCGCTGAAATGGGGAAAAACCATGCACCACGCTCTCACTGCTCGACCCAACTTTGAGCTCAACGGCAGCCATTCCAGCCCCACCGGCTCTGATTCCGCTCAAACATCGGCCAGAACGCACACCTTCGATTTTCGGCTCCTGCCGGATCGTCGCAAGCCTGTGGCACCAAGTCTGCCAGCCACTGTGCGCACCTATGGACAGCTGGAAACGGGTTTTGAAGGAAACCGCGACAGGCAGGCCAGCAGCATGCCCAGCGCCAGCGCAGCCACGCTCAACCGTGCCGAGCCACCCTTCAGCGGCCCTTCAGGAGCGACTGTGATCGCGCATGCCCACACCACCCCCAGCGCCAGCCCCAGCTCCAGCCCGAACATCGGTTTGAATCAGAGCCTGCTGTTGGCTGTGCTGGACCAGGTGGATTACGGTCTGGCCGTCATCAACACCGAAACCCGCCAAGTGGTGCATGCCAATTTGCATGCTCAAAACGCTTTGCATCCGTCCAACGGCCACGCGACTGGCCTGTGCCTGAACCGAGGGGTGCTGTCCACCCGCCACGCCGACCAGGCCGATCATTTGGCAACTGCGCTGAACCGCACCAAGTCCCGGGTGCGCACGCTGCTGCGCCTGACGGAACCCGCCACACCTGAAGCGGCCACGACCTTGCCCTCTGGCGCAACGCCATCCACCGCCAAATCCGCCACTGCGGCTGCCAAACAAGTGGTGGGCGCAGCGAGCCAAGCCAGCGCCAGCCAGGGCCTGTCGATTGCCGTCGTGCCGCTGGCAGGTGCCGATATAGGTGCCGATGACTGCTTTGCCACATTGCACGATGGCACCTCGATGCCCAGCACATCGCCCAGCTATGCCCTCTTGGTGTTCGCCAAACAACAACTTTGCGACACTACCACCGTGACCCTGTTTGCCCGCGAGCGCGGCCTGACCGGCGCGGAGGGCCAGGTGCTGGAGCAAGTTTGCAAAGGCCTACGCCCCTCGCAAATCGCAACCCGCCATGGCGTGCAGATATCCACTGTGCGCACCCAACTGCGCGCCATTCGCCACAAAACCGCCAGTGACAGCGTGCGCGAACTGGTCGAAAAGGTGTCCGTGTTGCCGCCCCTGGCTCGCAACTTGCCGAATTTGTGGGGCAACAACCCGTCCTTTTCCCCCGCCTTCGGCTAAAAAGCGGCAAAATTCAGAAAAAAGAACCTCCAGGTTCTTTTTTCTGAAAACTAGGTGAAAACGCCATTTTTTGAATCAAATAGGCCTCTAGCTCTCAATTAATATACATAGTTTGCTATATATTTAATAGCATACTTGCACGGACTGGGATCGATCTCCCGCAGCCCCATTTCGCCGCCATCGTTGCGCAAAGCGCCTCTCTGACCCAGCACCGGGTCACAAATAGCACCCCGCACAGTCGCATTCACGACAAAACGCCCCTGCCGCACCCGCTTTGGGCAGCGCCAATCGCCCCCAAAACGTCCGGTTGTCTGTAAAGTCATGGGGTTAAGAAACCCCTTGCACCCGCCCAGAATGACATCCCTGACCCTTGCAACACCTCCAATTGCCAAATCCAGCCTGATTGAGCCGCCCACGCCACTGACAGGGGTCAAGCCCAGCGCCTTGCTGAGCGAATTGGCGACTTTGGGCGAGGTGCGCCGCTACCGCAAAGGCTCCATCCTGATCAACGAATCTGACGTGGGCGAGACGCTTTTTATTGTTTTAAGCGGCCAGGTGAAAGCCTACAGCGTGGACGCCAACGACAAAGAAATCACCTTTGGCGTGTTTGGCGCGGGCGAGTATCTGGGGGAAATGTCATTGGACGGCGGGCCGCGGTCGTCCAGTGCCGTGACTTTGCAGGCTACCGTTTGTTCGGTCGTCACGCGCACGACGTTGTTGGGCTTTATTGCCAAACGCCCCGAATTTGCCATGGAATTGCTCTCCAAAATCATAGGCCGCCTGCGTTTGACCACCACCAGTGCGCGCAACCTGGCCTTTGTCGATGTCTACGGCCGCCTGACCACCTGCCTGCTGGCCCTGGCCACGCCGCAAAGCGACGGCACGCTACGGGTTGAAGACCGCATCACCCACCAAGAAATCGCCAGCCGCGCCGGTTGCAGCCGCGAAATGGTCAGCCGCATTTTGAAAGATCTGGAAACCGGCGGCTACCTGCGCATGGTCGAGCGGCGCATCGTGATTGTTAAAAAGCTGCCGCTTCGCTGGTGAGCAGCGAATGGGGTGGGGTGACCGGGTGGGCTGGATGGGCCGCAGGGGCCGGGTTTACAGAAAAGCCATTTGCAGCGCCTGCGAAAGCTCAATCCGTACCCAACATGAAGGATGTTTTGGCCACCCAACAGCCCAAAGCTGTCCCCAAACTGGCCCTAAAACGTAACAATAGTTTCGGCGCTTGACCTTTTGCCAAAAGGTCAGTCTTTGGCGCTGCACCACCGCACCCCGGGGAGAACCTATGCACCGCGATCTGATTGTCAAGTCCCGCACGCTGGGCGGAAGCAGCGACCTGACGCTTTTAGCGCCCATCAAGCCCGGTTTCATTGATTCGCTGGATTCAGTGACCTACAAAACCCGCATCAAACGGGTTTTGGCAACGCTGCACGGCGCGCGGCAAACCAGTTACGAGTACGCGGCAGCACGGCTTTTGTCAGATTCAATTGAGCGCGTCGGCGTGATTTTGTCGGTGCGGGTGGCCGTGCTGGAACCCGAAGACAAAGTGCTGCTGGTGGTCACTTTTGATGGCAACTGGGAGTCCTACATCCGCGTGCTGTGGGACAAAGTGGGGACGCTGCTGGATTTGATTTTTTGCAGCACGGTGGACTACGTCACCGCCTACAACCACCGATTTGACGAATGGACCGAATGGGCCGCCCGGGTGCAGGTAGAAAGCGCTTTTTTCTATGGCCCGCCCGAATTCACAGCGCGTGACATGCTCTACCACCGACGCAACGAACGCATGCACCAGCGCGGTTTGGGCACAGAGCTGAATGACCTCAGAGCCGTGGCACCGATCGCTGAAGCCGCAGTTAAGCGGTTCTTCAAAGCCTCAGCACCCTTGCCTGCCGCCACCGTGCCCCCGTCGCCTCCCGCAGCGCTAGCGCCCGCGGATGACCTGCCCATCACCCGCACCACCCATGCGGGTCGCACCAGTTACGAACGAATTCGGGGTGGACTGCAATCGGTCTCTGGGTTGTACCGATTGACGGACTTGTTCCGGCCCAAAACGGATGACGGCATCGTGCTGCGGCTGGCATCGCGGGACTTGCTGCTGGAATTTGTGCTGTTGTGGGCCCACGTGCCTCCAGCTGACAAAATCAAATTCGCCGCGCGCTTTGCAAGGCCGCTGGATTGGCTTTTCCCACCAACACCAACGCCCGCGACACCGACTGAAGCCATCGAGCACGAGAAACCGCCCCCCGCTGACCAACAGCCCGACAAGGTGCCTGACGCCATCTTGGCGGACATTCAAGGCGGTATTGTTCGCTCGTACGGGCGCGTCACACACGGTGCCTTGCTGCTGCTGGCGGTCAACGACTTGGCCACCGCCAGCACGCTGCTTGCCTGGCTTCAAGGCAACGTCACCCACGGCCACGTGGTGGGAGATTCCAGCCCCTGCGCACCCTATTGCAATGTCGGTTTCACCGTCGCGGGACTCCGGGCTATGGGCCTGGACGAGGCGACCCAGGCGCTGTTTCCGGAAGAATTTCGCCAGGGCATGGCAGCCAGAGCAGGCTTGAACGGCGATGTGCGCAACAACCACCCCAGGCGCTGGCGACTGCCCCTGCGGCTGGACGGGCTGAACCCTCCCGCTGCCTCCGCCGCAGCCCTAACTTCAACCCCAGCGAATGCAGCCAGCCCGACGACTAGCCCAATAACCGTTGAACTGGACACCGTGCACTTGGTGTTGCAAATGCGCTGTTTAGCGGCGAACGTGTCGCTTGACCTCTCTGTCACCGACCCCGCGCACCCGCTCTACGCAGCAGCCCAAAGGTTTTTGCAGGCCAACCCGGGGGTCACCCTGTTGGCCGCCCAAGAAATGCTGCGCCGCCCCTACCCCGGCAAGCCCGGTCTGTCCAAAGAGCATTTCGGCTTTGCCGACGGCGTGGGCCAACCCGCCGTAGAGGCCGACGCCGAAATCGACCACGTGCTCAACCCCGCCAACCGAGCGCACTTAGGCGACGTAGTTTTAGGCCACGGCAATGCCTCAGACATGCCGCAAGCCATTTTTGACCCCAACTTGCCAGAGGTCACCAAAACCCGCCTGGAGTGGCTCACCAACGGCAGTTTTTTAGTGGTTCGAAAGTACCGCCAGTACGTGGGTCGGCTTGACGCCGCCGTTCAAAAAACTGCGGCCGACATGGCGGCTGTGCTGGGTGGCATGTCGGTGGACTACACCGAAATCGTTTACAACAAACTCATGGGTCGCCAGCGCGATGGCTCGCCTCTGGTGCCATCCATCGGAATCAACAACTTCACCTATGCCAAAGACCCCCAGGGTCAGTTGTGCCCTTTGCATTCGCACGTTCGCCTGGTGCACCCGCGCGACAACTCATCCGGGAACAGCCGCACGCCACGCATCATGCGCCGGGGCATGTCTTATGGTCCCGAGGCTCCCAAAGCAGGTTCTAAGGGCGGCAACCAAGCCGGTGGCGAGGCCGACCGCGGCATCGTCTTCCTGGCTTACAACGCCAACATCAGCGAGCAGTTTGAAGCCGTTCAGCGCTGGCTGACCGGTGGCAACAGCACGGGCTCCACGTCCAGCGAGAGTTGCCCCATCGTCGGTGTGCCAGACAACGGTTACCCGCGCTTTTTCCGCTTTGAATACGTCGACCAAAAAACCGGCCAATCGCACGTGTTCAGGGTGCAACTTGAAGCCGCCACTCCGATTTTTGATACCCCCAGCTCCTTGACGCAACTGGAATGGGGCATGTATTTGTTCGCACCGTCCATCAGCGTGCTGGGCAAACTGCATGCCGTGGCCAGCCATGCCGCTTTGGTGGCGGCAACGGGCAGTGCGCCCAGCGTTCCCTGGCAGGTGGCGCAGGGCCGCAAGTTGATTGCTTCGCTGCAAGCCATGGTTTTCTCGCAGGGGCACTGCGCCGCTGCACAGGCCTGGAAAGCCGTGATCGAAGACCCAGAGTCCATAGACCGCCTGGACAGCGCCGCCGTTTGGGCCGCCATTCGCGAAGATTTCGACGGTGTGCTCAAAACGCCCTATGGCACGCTGGTGGCCAGCCGCGAGATGGTAGCTGACGTTTTTCTGGATTCGGCAGAGCAGTATTCTGTAAGCGGCCAGTTTGAGCGCATGACCAAGAGCTTTGGCGAAATTTCCCTGGGGCTGGACTTTGGGCCACGCTACACCGAAGAGTCCACCGAAATCAACCAGGCGATTCTGGAGTTAACAGCCGACGACGCAGGCAAAGACCGTGTTTTCGGCCTCGCTTTCAACGCGGCAACGGCGGTGCTGAATCAAATCAGCGCGGGGGCAAGCGCCTTCGCTTTTGGGTCAGGTAGCAGCACTTTTGACGTGAGTTTTGACGTGCGCGAATTGACCGACGTGGTGCTGGCCGACTTGTCCGATGCGTGGTTTGGCTTGGCCGGGAGCCCGCATTTGGCACGCGGCAGCGTGGACTGGGACTGGACCGAAGGCAAGCCTGTGCTGTACCCCGGCCACTTCACCGCCATGTCGCGCTACATGTTTCAGCCGAACCCTGGCCCCGCCGCCATTGAACTGGGCGAACGCTACGGAAAGGCCTTGCGAGTGGCGATGAACCAATTTGTAGCGGACCATCGAGCAGCTGGCACCTTGCCCCAGGTTCCGCGGACATTGGGCAACGGCAATGCGCCGATTGCCCTGGCCACTTTCAAGCACCCCACCAGGGGCCATGACAACGACTGGGTGGCCCGCAACATGGTGGGCGTGCTGATGGGCTTTAACCCGACCATCACGGGTGCCGTGCTGAACGTGGTGCGCGAGTGGCAGCGCGACGGCACCTTCAACACCTTGCGACTGGCCATGGTGGGCCAACCCAAAGACCGCACAACTGCCTGGAATGTGATTTACGGTGCCATGGCCAGTGCCGCGCAAATGCGGCCCATGCCGCAAATCGCTTGGCGCACAGTTCGAAAAGACCACACGCTGGGTCAGCATGGCGCTTGCCCCGTGCATGTGGCCGTGGGCGACAAGGTGGTGATGGGCCTGGTCTCTGCCACCCAGCAGTCTTTGGCCGATGGGCTGGACGACAAACGCCTGATGTTTGGCGGCGTGCGTGAACACACACCCCACCCAACCCACGCTTGCCCCGGCTACTGGGCCGGGCTGGAAGCGATGCTGGGCACGCTAACTGCCATTTTGGTGCGCGAAGAAACTATGCTGCTGGGTCTGGCGTCGCTGTCGTTTGTCTTAACGGGCAAAGCCAAGCCGCTACCCACACCGCCTGCAGCGCCATCGGCAACTGCAACTGCAACCTCCGCGCCCAACAAGCCAAAGGCCTCAGCTAAGCGCTAGGCTGGCTCGAAATCTTCAGCGCCAGATCCCGATGCCAAGCCATTTTCATGGCTTCAAAAGCTTCGGCAGATTGCAGCGCTAGCACGCGGCTTGCCACGCTATCACCGACAGCCAGGGCATGTTCGGCCCGGGCCAAACGGTTCACCGCCCGCTCGCGTGGCGAGCCCCTGAAGTCGGCGGCTTTGTCCGCGGCATTCAAGTAGTGCAGCGCCCGGTCAAACTGGCCTTGTGAATCAGCCAGGCGTGCCAAAGCCCGGCAACCTTGCGCCTCGCCATGGCGGTCTTGCGCGCGCGCCCGCACAAAAAGCCGCGTAGCGTGCTGGCGGGCCTCTTGGTGCAAACCCAGGCTCACGGCGGCATCAACCAGCCAGCCGTAGTTCAATGAGGTTGACACGGCGCCCCCGCGGGCCTCAATCCACTGGGTCGATTCGCGCAGCATTTGCAGCGACTCCATGTCGCCCTGCCCCGCCCAACCCCCGCACGCGGCCAGCGCCCGGCCCATGGCATGCAGGTAGCGGCTGCGGCAGCGCATGGCCATGTCCGAGCCTTCCATGCCGATGGCATAAGCCTCTTCCCAGCGGCCCTGCCACAGGTGCACCGCACAAATCAGCTCACGCGCCGATGCGCCGACCGAATGCAATTTGTCGCCCAGCAAATGCAA
>JANPCR010000121.1:0-24949 GCA_031431035.1 Rhodoferax sp. | reverse complement strand
GCAGGGTCAAACCACAGTGGCCCTGGATGAATTGAAGCAGTCATTGTCGGCAGATCCCAATTTTGCAGATGCGCACAACCTGCGTGGGCTCATTTACATGCGTTTGAACGATCCTCGGTTGGCCGAGGAAAGCTTTAAACGCGCGCTGGTGATCAACCCGCGCGATCCCAATGTTCTGCACAATTATGGCTGGATGTTGTGTCAACAGGCCCGCTTCACTGAGTCTCAACAAGCCCTTTCTCAGGCTATTGCAAGTCCACTTTATGGCGGTCGTGCAAAGTCCTGGATGGCCCAGGGTCTCTGCCAAATCAAAGCAGGGCAGGCCGCCCAAGGTGAAGCCAGTCTTATCAAGTCTTATGAGTTGGATCCCGGCAATCCAGTAACGGGGTTTAACCTGGCAAGCTTGTTCTACCAGCGCAATGAATTTGCTCGCGCGCAGTTTTATGTCAGGCGCCTCAACAACAGTGAGTTTGCAAATGCGGAATCGCTTTGGTTAGGTGTGAAGGTGGAGCGTCGAATGGAAAACCGCGATGCGATGCAGCAGCTTGTTGGTCAACTGAAGAAGCGTTTTGGTCAGTCGCGCGAACTTGCTGCTTTTGAGCGGAGCGCATTTGATGAGTGATCGGGCCGCGTCAGCCTTGAGCCATCCCAAAGAAGACCATGCAGGCATCGGCCAGGTTTCGGCTGGCACGATGCTTCGAAGGGCTAGGGAGGAAGCCGGTTTGCACATTGCTGCGTTGGCAGTGTCACTGAAAGTGCCCGTCAAAAAAATAGAGGCGCTGGAGAATGACCGCATTGACCTCTTGCCAGATGCTGTTTTTGCCAGAGCGCTGGCGTCAAGCGTTTGCAGGTCTTTGAAAATAGATCCGAAAACAATTTTGAGTGCGTTGCCACCAACACCCGTTTTGCCTTCTTTGTCCGGTGCTGATTCTCGCAAGGTATCTTTTCGCGACTCTGGCCAAAGTGCCCAAAAGTCTTTTGTGCCCCATCTGTCCAAACCTCTGATGTGGGTTGGCTTGTTGTTGGCGGTGGCAGCTGTGATCATGATGGCTTACCCCGTCTTGGAGCAGATGATTTTGAAGGATGAAAGACTTGAAGCCAAGGTTGGAACTGTGATTGGTGTCTCACAGAAGGCGGATTTACCTTTAACCTCGGCCCCAACTACGAATTCAACTTTAGCTCTGGCAGTGACTTCAACTGCATCCGCACCGGCGTTGGCCCTGGAGGCCAACCCAGTAATTTCGGTGCCTCCCACCGCGGCTGCCTCAAGCGTTTCGTCAAATGGTTTGCCAATTGCCGGGCCCACTGCGAATGCGCCGACTGATGCTGCAGCCTCTGGTGCAGACGATAAAAGCGTATTGACCCTCAAATCAAAAGCCAGTTCGTGGGTCGAAGTGACTGATTCAAACGGCTGGGTTCAATTGCGTAAAACCATGATCGAAGGCGAATCGCTTTCGTTGTCTGGCCCGTTGCCTTTGAAGGTTGTTGTGGGGCGTGCGGATTCGATCGACGTGTTCGTTCGCAATCGACCTCTGAGTCTGGCATCTCTGACCAAAGACAACATTGCACGTTTTGAGGTGAAGTAATGGGCATACACCTTCCCATTGAGATTTCAGTCGCGGCCCAACGAAAGTCAAAACAAGCCAGCGTGGTTTGGGGCTCGAGAGTCGTCACGCTGGGGGGACAAGCTCCCGTGCGTGTTCAGTCGATGACCAACACAGACACAGCGGATGCTATTGGCACGGCGATACAGGTTAAAGAGCTAGCTTTGGCTGGTTCAGAAATGGTTCGCATCACCGTCAACACCCCCGAAGCGGCCCAAGCAGTTCCGCACGTGCGCGAGCAGCTAGACCGCATGGGCATTGATGTTCCGTTGATTGGCGATTTCCATTACAACGGGCACCGCCTTCTGACTGACTTTCCCGAATGCGCCAAAGCCTTGTCGAAGTACCGTATCAACCCTGGGAATGTGGGTAAGGGTGACAAGCATGATCGTCAATTTGGCCTGATGATCGATGCTGCGATTCGATGGAACAAGCCGGTGCGAATAGGTGTCAATTGGGGCAGCCTGGATCAGGAGTTGTTGGCGTCTTTGATGGACGAAAACAGCCGAAGATCCAACCCATGGGACGCCAAACAGGTCATGTATGAGGCTTTGATCACCTCCGCTCTTGCATCTGCCCGATTAGCAGAAAAGATGGGCATGAGCAGTCACCAGATTATCCTATCTTGCAAGGTCAGCGGCGTTCAGGATCTGGTGTCGGTTTACCGAGAGCTCTCCAAGCGCGCCGATTACCCCTTGCACCTTGGCTTGACCGAGGCAGGTATGGGCACCAAGGGAACCGTGGCGTCAACCACTGCGCTTTCGATCTTGCTGCAAGAAGGCATTGGCGACACGATAAGGGTGTCGCTCACTCCAGCGCCGGGGGAATCGCGCACACAAGAAGTCGTCGTGGCGTCTGAAATTTTGCAAGCATTGGGTTTGCGGCATTTCGTTCCCAGTGTGACCGCTTGCCCAGGTTGCGGACGGACGACAAGCACCACTTTTCAAGAGCTTACCAAGCAGATCGATGATTTCCTGCGTTCGCAAATGCCTGTGTGGCGTGAGCAGTATCCAGGCGTCGAAACACTCAAAGTCGCCATCATGGGTTGTATTGTCAACGGGCCCGGTGAAAGCAAGCATGCCGACATTGGCATCAGTCTGCCTGGCACTGGAGAGGCTCCGGCCGCACCGGTTTTTATCGATGGCGAGAAAAAGATGACGTTGCGCGGCGACAGTATTGCGCTTGATTTTCAGCGGGTGGTTGAAACCTACATTGAAAACAGGTACGGTTCGGCTCAACGAGTTGAGACCGAGGTGAGTGCTAAGTGACCGACAAATTGCCAATGAGCGACACCACGGCCCTCTCAGCCACCCACTCTCTAGAGGATATTGGGCCTGAGCATGTGAAAGCCAAAACAAGTACAGCAGCAGGAAAATTGCTCGCGGTCAAGGGCATGAACGATATCCTCCCGCCGGATTCCGCCCGTTGGGAATGGCTTGAAGATAAAGTTAGATCGTTGATGGGGCGCTATGCCTACCGTAATATTCGCACCCCAATTTTGGAGTCGACCGCGCTTTTTGTGCGCGGTACTGGCGAGTCAACTGACATCGTAGAAAAGGAGATGTACTCTTTTGAGGATCGCCTGAATGCAGAACAGTTGACCCTGCGCCCCGAAAATACGCCAGGCGTCGTGCGGGCTGCAATCCAGCACAATTTGACCTATGGCGGTGGAAAGCGATTGTTTTACATGGGGCCAATGTTTCGTCACGAACGGCCTCAGCGCGGTCGATACCGTCAGTTCTATCAGTTAGGTGCCGAAGCTTTGGGATTTGCAGGCCCAGAGCTGGATGCCGAGCTGATTTTGATGGTTCATGATTTGTTCAATGAGCTGGGACTTCGAAATGTGAGTGTTCAGCTGAACAGCCTGGGTGTCCCTACCGAGCGCAAGGCGCATCGTATTGACCTGATAACTTACTTCGAGAAGCACAAGGACAATCTTGACGCTGAGGCACTTCGTCGCCTCCAAACCAACCCGTTGCGCATCCTTGATACTAAAAACCCAAGTCTTCAGCAGCTCGTACTGGGCGCGCCCCAATTGCTGAACTACCTTGGGGACAATTCGTTAAGGCATTTCGACACGGTGAAGTCACTGCTTTCGGCATGTGGCGTGGGCTGGACGGTCAATCCCCGGCTGGTTCGCGGCCTGGATTACTACAGCCACACCGTATTTGAGTTTTTGACCGACGAACTGGGTTCGCAAGGTGCTTTGTGCGGTGGTGGTCGCTATGACGGTTTATTTGAAGTGCTGGGGGGTAAGCCAACACCTGCAGTCGGGTGGGGGATGGGGCTTGAGCGTGTGCTCGAATTGTTGAGCGCTCAAACCAGGGAGCGAGACGCGCCTGTCCCTGATGTCTATGCCGTTATTCCAAATGCTTCTGCCATGGCGGTTGCAATGCAAACGCTCCAAACCCTTCGACGCACTGGTGTTCAGGTGCAAATGCACGCGAGTGCGGGTGATGCGGGCATTGGCATGAAGTCCCAATTGAAAAAAGCTGATGCGAGCGGTGCCCGCTACGCACTGATCTTTGGCGCTGACGAACTTGCTGAGAGTAAGGTCACCGTGAAATCATTGCGGGATGGTGTGGGCGAACAAGTACAGCGCCCACTCGACCAAATTTCTTCATGGGCCGCGACTCTACAATCTGCGACTTAACTGAAAACTGCCATGGCAAACCATTTAGATCTCGAAGAACAAGAACAACTCGACCAGCTGAAGGCCTTCTGGAAGCAATACGGGAATGCAATCACCTGGGTTTTGACCTTGGTGTTGGGACTCTTTGCGGCCTGGAATCTTTACCAGCGCTGGCAAGAAGGGCAAGCGTCGCAGGCCTCGGCCATGTACGACGAGCTCGAACGGGTCGTGTTGACCGGCGACTTGGTGAAGCTAGACCGGGTTTTTTCCGACTTGAAGGACAAATACCCCAACACGACCTATGGGCAACAAGGCGGCTTGCTGTCTGCCAAAGCCTACTTTGACGCAGGCAAAGTGGATCAAGCTAAGGCATCACTTGCCTGGGTCGTGGATAAGGCATCGGACGAAGGTTATAAATCGATCGCGAAACTTCGTTTGGCTGGTGTATTGCTCGAAGCCGGAGCCTTTGACGATGCGATGAAGTTGTTGGCGGCTGGGTACCCCGTTGAATTTGAGGGCCTCGTTGCCGACCGAAAAGGCGATATTTTGATGTTGCAAGGCAAAAAGGTCGAGGCCAAGGCAGAATTTGAAAAAGCGTTCAAAGCCTTTGATGAGCGCACGGAATACCGTCGTTTGGTTGAGGTTAAATTGAGTTCTTTGGGGGTCAACACGCGCCCTGAAGTGGCACCAGCCTCGTTGGAAGGTAAGAAGTGATGCTTTCGTTCTCAAAGGAGCTCTGCGACATGACCGCTCGGCTGGAAACCACAGTGACAAAACAGGCTCGGGCATTCAAAGCTATTTTGCTTTTCTGCATTGGCTTGATGCTTGCTGCCTGCGCTGGTGGACCAGACGTACCCAAACCCGCAGAACTAGGGCCAAATGCCGTGTTAATTGGGGTGCGCCAAGCATGGGCTAGCAAAGTGGGTGGCGTGGGCTTTGCGCTCGATGTCAAAGTCGTCGGAACAAGCTTGGCAATCGCAAGCTCAGATGGCGTTGTGGCGTCAATAGACAGTCGCACGGGCGGGGACATTTGGCGGACCAATCTGGCGACACCGTTGGCCGCCGGCGTTGGGTCAGATGGCAGGTACGCCGCTGTTGTCACGCGCAATAATGAGGTGGTTGTGCTTGACGCAGGACGAGAGGCATGGCGCCAAACCTTGAGCTCTTTGAGCTTCACAGCGCCATTGGTCGCGGGCGCGCGAGTGTTTGTTTTGGCGGCAGATCGGTCAGTCTCGGCCTTTGATGCGCAATCGGGTCGCAGGTTGTGGACTCAAACCCGCGCCGGAGAACCCCTGGTGCTGCGACAGTCGGGCGTTTTGATGGCGGTAGGTGACACCCTGGTTGTCGGTTTGTCGGGCCGCCTTGTTGGGCTCAATCCGCAAAACGGCACCAGCCGATGGGAGGCACCCATTGCCGTATCCCGGGGAACCAATGACGTCGAAAGACTGGTTGACTTGGTCTCACATGTCAGCCGAGAAGGTGATGTTGTGTGTGCCAGGGCTTTTCAGGCTTCAGTCGGGTGCGTCAATGCCTCGAACGGCAAGCTGATTTGGACTAAGCCTGCATCTGGGTCGGAAGGCTTGCATGGCAATGAAAAATTTGTTTATGGCACTGAAAGTGATGGCAAGGTCATCGCTTGGGGTCGCGAAAATGGTGAAAAGGTTTGGGAATCAGATCGGCTCAAGTACCGCGGATTGAGCGCTCCTCTGGTGGTGGGCCGCTCTGTCGCTGTGGGCGACGGTACTGGACTTCTTCATTTGCTTTCTCGTGAAGATGGTACCTCTCTCAATCGCATCAGCACCGATGGGAGCGCGATCGCTGCCGCGCCAGTTTTGGCGGGCGACACGCTGGTTGTCGTGACACGCAACGGCGGTGTTTTTGGCTTTAAGCCCGAGTAGGTGTCCATGAGCACCGAGTTGATCGCGAGCGGTTGCTAAAACCGATGAAACCTGTTCTGGCACTTGTTGGTCGCCCTAATGTGGGCAAGTCGACGCTGTTCAATCGACTCACCAAAACCCGTGATGCGATTGTGGCCGACTACGCAGGATTGACCCGCGATCGTCACTACGGCAACGGCTCTCAGGGTAAGTTCGAGTTCATCGTGATTGACACGGGCGGCTTCGAACCAGACGCTGACAGCGGCATTTTCAAAGAGATGGCCAAGCAGACGCGGCAGGCTGTTGCCGAAGCGGATGTCGTCATTTTTGTGGTGGACGCGCGCGAAGGCATTTCCGCGCAAGATTTTGAAATTGGCAAATACCTTCGCCGCCTGGGCAAGCCGTGTGTGCTTGTTGCCAACAAGGCAGAGGGCATGAAGGAAGGCGCGCAGCTGGTCGAGTTTTTTGAGCTTGGCTTAGGTGAGGTGTACCCCATTTCCGCAGCGCACGGCCAAGGCATTCGAGATTTGGTCGAAATTGCCCTGGCTCCTTTGGGGCTGAATGACGAGTCAGATTTGGCTGAAGGCGTCGACGAAGGTGCCATCAAATTGGCCGTCGCGGGTCGTCCCAATGTCGGAAAGTCCACGCTCATCAATACGTGGTTGGGGGAGGAGCGTCTTGTCGCTTTTGACTTGCCTGGCACCACCCGAGACGCGATTTCAGTGCCTTTCGAGCGCAACGGCCAGCGTTTTGAATTGATCGACACGGCGGGCTTGCGTCGCAAAGGCAAAGTATTTGAAGCCATTGAGAAGTTTTCCGTAGTTAAAACGCTTCAAGCCATTGAATCGGCCAGCGTGGCACTTTTGTTGATCGATGCAACCCAAGGCGTGACCGACCAAGACGCTCACATTGCAGGCTACATTCTTGAAAGCGGGCGAGCGGTCGTATTGGCAATCAACAAATGGGATGCCATTGACGAATACCAGCGTGAACTGGTCAAGCGATCCATCGAAACCCGCTTGCCGTTTTTAAAATTTGCGGCAATGCACTTCATCTCGGCGCAAAAACGCCAGGGCCTGGCACCCTTGTGGGTGTCAATTGCCCAAGCCTACAAGGCGGCCAACATGAAAATGTCGACGCCTGTTTTGACCCGGCTTTTGTTGGAAGCGGTTCAATTTCAAAGCCCCAAACGTGCTGGCATGTACCGACCCAAACTGCGTTATGCGCACCAGGGTGGCATGAATCCGCCGGTGATCGTGATTCACGGCAATTCATTGGAGCATGTTACAGATGCTTACAAGCGCTTTTTGGAAGGGCGGTTTCGCAAGGAATTTGATTTGGTGGGCACTCCGATGCGCATTGAAATGAAAACCTCCAAAAATCCGTTCATGGACAAGGACGATTAACTGCCGTGCGCGGCAACGCATTGATTTAGTAGGGGAATGGCGCGAGCCACCTGAAAATCAGCGCTGCACTGTGCTATCGTTATTCTTTATCAATTTTTTATAGAACACGGAGAATATCGTGATCAACAAAGGTCAACTGTTGCAAGATCCATTCCTCAACGCATTGCGGCGTGAGCATGTTCCTGTTTCCATCTACCTCGTGAACGGCATCAAATTGCAAGGGCAAATTGAATCCTTCGACCAATACGTCGTGCTGTTGCGCAACACGGTGACGCAAATGGTGTACAAGCACGCCATTTCGACCATCGTTCCAGGGCGTGCGGTGAATTTTTCAACTGCTGAAGGCGCTGAACCGCCTGCAGCCTGATATCCCCCTGAAATTAGCTATTTGGCAGCCTGAGGGTGGACGAAGGGTGTGGCGAAGGTACGCTGATGGATTGAATTCTTCACATGCCAACCAGCCAACCGGCCAGCCATTCGGATGCAGGGCCCAACCGCAATCCAAGCCACTCTCAATCCAAGCCAATTGAAATTCCTCGAACTGGCAGCCTGGCTGATTGATTCTTTCACTGAGAAACCGAAGCTTGGCTAAACAACCCGCCCAAACCGCTGTGCCCGCCATTTTGGTGGGGGTTGATTTGGGTTTGCCCAATTTTGATGGCGAGCTTGCGGAGTTAGGATTGCTTGCGCAAACCGCCGGTTTGCAGCCGATTGCGCGTGTCACGTGCAAACGCCGCGCCCCGGACGCCGCCTTGTTCATAGGCAGTGGCAAAGCTGATGAAATAAAACTCATGGCGGCTCAAATGGGCGCTCAAGAGATCCTCTTTGATCAGTCGTTGAGCCCAGCCCAGCAACGCAACCTTGAGCGCCACCTGGAGCTACCCGTCAATGACCGAACCTTGCTAATTCTGGAGATATTTGGGCAGCGCGCTCGCAGCCACGAAGGCAAGCTCCAGGTGGAGTTGGCCCGGTTGCAGTATTCAAGCACTCGCTTGGTACGGCGTTGGTCGCATCTAGAGCGTCAAAGTGGCGGCATTGGCATGCGTGGTGGCCCGGGCGAGACGCAGATTGAGCTGGATCGGCGCATGATTGGCGAGAACATCAAGCGCACCAAAGAGCGCCTGATCAAAGTTAAAAAGCAGCGACAAACCCAGCGCCGGTCGCGTGAGCGCCATCAAGCCTTCAACATCTCGCTGGTCGGATACACCAACGCCGGCAAGTCGACGCTATTCAACGCCTTGGTCAAGGCCAAAGCCTACGCGGCGGATCAACTGTTTGCCACCTTGGACACAACAACCCGACAACTTTACCTTGGTGAAGCGAAGCGGTCGGTGTCCCTGTCTGACACGGTGGGCTTTATACGCGACTTGCCTCATGGACTGGTGGCGGCTTTTCAAGCGACATTACAAGAAGCGGTGGACGCCGACCTGCTGATCCACGTGGTCGATGCCGCCAATCCGAACTTTCAAGAGCAAATTGACCAGGTTCAAAAAGTCCTGACTGAAATTGGTGCTGCTGATATTCCTCAGATCCTGGTGTTCAACAAGCTGGACGCTCTTGAAAAAGACCGGTGGCCGCTGCACCTTGAAGACATGACTGAAATTGATGGTGTGCAAACCCTAAGGCTGTTTGCCAGCGCCAGCCAAGGCTTGGGATTGCCGGCTTTGCGTCAGCACATCGCTGCCAAAGTGGTGGCCCTGAGCGACATTCGCACCCAACCGGGCCAGCACAGTTCGGCTTTCGACGGCGAGCCTGATTCCCCTGAAATGCGTGAGGCCGCGCCCTGATTGGGCACAATCACTGCTTGATGCTGTTCGCTGCTCTAAAATTCTTCAGCAGTGAGATTGCAAGCTACCTGAATTGACTTAAACGAGACTAAGAGATGAAACTCCAACTAGGGTCCCAAGCCGCGACCGTCATTCACGCGGTCGCTGACCGTGTTCGTGGCATGTTCAACCTGAACGACCAGAAATGGGGCCGGGGTGAAGACAAGCCGTCTGAGGGCGGAAAAACCGAGCCAGGTCCCCAAGACAATCCAGCGCCACCGCCTGCCCGCCCTGTAGCGCCTGCGGGCAATGACCGCCGGCCAGGCAAGGGCTCCAATCAAGGCCCGCCCGACTTGGATGAACTGTGGCGCGATTTCAATAAAAAACTCGGCAACCTGTTTGGCGGCACCAAAGGTGGGCCGCGCATGGGCAATCGGGGCAACGGCGGTAGCGATGGCGGTAACGGCGGTGGCAATGGCGGCGGATTTCAGCCCGACATGAAAAGTGCCGGTATTGGCGCGGGCTTGATCGCCGCTGTGGCAGTCCTGATTTGGCTAGGTACCGGCTTTTTCATCGTGCAAGAGGGTCAACAGGCGGTGATCACCCAGTTTGGCAAATTTAAATCTTCTGTAGGGGCGGGCTTCAACTGGCGCATGCCGTACCCGATTCAACGTCACGAGCTGATATTTGTGACCCAAATTCGCTCGGTTGATGTGGGCCGCGACACCGTGATCAAGGCAACTGGTCTGCGCGAGTCGGCCATGCTGACGGAAGACGAAAATATTGTCGAAATCAAATTTGCTGTGCAATACCGCCTGAGCGACGCGCGGGCCTTCTTGTTCGAAAGTAAAAACCCTGCCGAAGCGGTGGTTCAGGCGGCTGAAACTGCCGTGCGAGAGGTCGTCGGCAAGATGAAAATGGATTCGGCGCTGTCTGAAGAGCGCGACCAGATTGCCCCGCGAGTTCGCGAGTTGATGCAGAAAATTTTGGACCGCTACAAGGTCGGCATCGAAGTAGTTGGCATCAACTTGCAGCAAGGTGGCGTGCGCCCACCAGAGCAGGTTCAGGCGGCTTTCGACGATGTTTTGAAGGCCGGCCAAGAGCGCGAACGCGCCAAGAACGAAGCCCAGGCCTACGCCAACGACGTAGTGCCGCGCGCAGTGGGTTCTGCGTCCCGTCTGAAAGAAGAGTCGGATGCCTACAAAGCCCGAATTTTGGCTCAGGCTCAGGGTGATTCGCAACGTTTCAAGTCGGTGTTGGGCGAGTACCAAAAAGCGCCTCAGGTCACGCGTGACCGCATGTACCTGGATGCGATGGCTCAAATCTACAGCAACGTGACCAAAGTGCTGGTGGATTCGAGCAAGGGCTCAAACCTGATGTACCTGCCGCTGGACAAAATCATGCAAATGTCAGCCGCTGAAAATGCGCAAGCCAATGCCGTGGCCCCGGCGGCCGCGCCGCCTGCGACTGCGCCCCAGTCAAGCGATTCGCGCGCCCGCGATGCTTCGCGCACCCGCGATTCACGTTAAACCGTCCAGGAGCACTTCATGAACAAACTTGGATTTATTTTTTCGTCCTTTCTGGTGCTGTTGGCGTTGGCCAGCTCCATGCTCTTTGTTGTCGACCAGCGCCAGTTTGGCGTGGTGTACGCCCTGGGCCAGATCAAAGAAGTCATCACCGAGCCTGGGCTCAACTTCAAGTTGCCACCGCCTTTTCAAAACGTGTCTTACATCGACAAACGCCTGTTGACGCTGGAGACCAGTGACACCGAGCCCATGCTGACCGCTGAAAAGCAGCGCATGGTGATCGACTGGTATGTGCGCTGGCGCATCTCCAACCCTTCGGAATACATCCGCAACGTCGGGTTGGACGAAGCCTCGGGTGCCAACCAGCTCAACCGTGTGGTTCGCAACGCCTTTCAGGAAGAAGTGAACAAAAACACCGTGAAAGAAATGCTCTCCACCAAGCGCCAGGCCGTGAGTGACGCGGTGATGAAAGAGGTCACCGAAAAGGTTCAGGGCGCCAAACCTTGGGGTATTGAAATTGTTGACGTGCGCATCACCCGCGCTGATTACGTGGACGCGATCACCGAGTCGGTTTACCGCCGAATGGAAGCAGAACGCAAGCGCGTGGCCAATGAATTGCGCTCAACCGGCGCAGCCGAGGGCGAAAAAATCCGTGCTGATGCAGACCGTCAGCGCGAGGTGACCATTGCCAACGCCTACCGCGATGCGCAAAAAATCAAAGGCGAGGGCGATGCCCAAGCCGCCAGCACCTACGCTGAAGCTTTTGGTCGTGACCCTCAATTTGCCCAGTTTTACCGGAGCTTGGAGGCCAACAAAGCCAGCTTCAACAAAAAGGGCGACGTGATGGTGGTTGACCCGTCCAACAACGAATTCTTCAAGGCCTTTCGCGGAAGCTCCTTGCCCGCAGCAGCACCTAGCAAGAAGTAAGCTTGGACGGCGCCAATTTTTGGCTGGTTCTGGGGGTGGCTTTGGGCTTGGCCTTGATCATTGAAGGCCTGTTCCCCTTTGTCTCGCCCGCCGTTTGGCGACGCACATTTGAGCAAATTCAAAAACTAGGCGATGGTCAGGTTCGATTTTTCGGACTTTGCAGCATCGCGGCGGGCAGCTTGCTGGTTCTTGTGTTGATTTTGGTTTGATTGGCGGGTGGAAGTTGGGGTTAAAGGCTGGGCTGATGGGTGGCAGTTTCACCGCCAGTTCTAGTTTGGTTCGCTTTCAATCTATTTGCTATGCTATATATAGCAATAAACCCATATTCCACGAGAGCTAGAGGCATTTTTCATTCGTATTTTGCGAAAATTTCCGATTTTGGCAAAAGTTCATATCACCGGTGATATGAAGATCCTCCCAGATTCAAAATCTATTTTCAAGCGACGGCCCCCCAGCGCCAAGGTCTCGGGTTTTTGCCCGGTAAAATCTGGTGTTTAACAGCCTCCCTAAATCACATGTCAGCTTGGGTCCTGCCGGATCACATTGCCGATGTACTGCCTTCTGAGGCCCGTCACATCGAAGAATTGCGTCGAGACTTGCTGGACATGGCCCGTTGCTATGGCTACGAGCTGGTGATGCCCCCATTGCTGGAACACCTGGAGTCGCTCTTGACAGGCACCGGCGAAGCGCTGGATCTGCAAACCTTCAAACTGGTGGATCAACTGTCTGGCCGCATGATGGGCCTGCGGGCTGACACCACGCCCCAGGTGGCGCGCATTGACGCCCATTTGCTCAACCGCCAAGGCGTTGCCCGGCTTTGCTACTGCGGCCCTGTCCTGCACACCCGGCCTGACAAACCCCACGCCACCCGCGAACCCTTGCAGTTTGGTGCCGAAATTTACGGCCACAGCGGTCTTGAGGCCGATCTGGAAGCGCTGCTGCTGGCGCAAGACTGCCTGAATGCAGCTGATGTGCGCGGCCTGACCATCGACATGGCAGACGCCCGCATCGTCAATTCGCTGCTGGAAGGGGTTGGCCTGCTGCCTGAGCGTTTAAGTCTCGTGCATGCGGCGCTCGCCGCTAAAGACGCCAGCGAACTGCGCACCCTAACCCGCGATTTGCCCGCTGCCGCGCGCGACGGCCTGTCTGCCTTGGTTCAGCTGTACGGTGATGAATCGGTTCTGGCCGACGCCCAAAAGGCGCTGCCAGCCTTGCCCAAAATCACTCAGGCTTTAGCCAATTTGAAATGGCTGGCCGGGCACTTGAAAGGCTGCAAAGTCACTTTTGACCTGGCGGACCTGCGCGGCTATGCCTATTACAGCGGCGCTCGCTTTGCCATTTACGCCCAAGCCGCAGGCGACGCCCTGGTGCGCGGCGGTCGGTACGACGAGGTGGGAGCCGTGTTTGGCCGCAATCGACCAGCGGTGGGCTTCAGCCTGGACATCAAAGCCCTGATTGAAGCCGTGCCCAAACGGCCCCTTCGCGCTGCCATTCGCGCGCCCTGGAGCGAAGCCGCTGATTTGCGCTTGGCCATTGCCTCGCTGCGTGCCCAAGGCCAAACAGTGGTTTGCGTGTTGCCAGGCCACGAGAACGAAGTCGATGAGTTCCACTGCGACCGCGAGCTGGTTTTGGCAGATGGGCAATGGCTTGTGAAATCAGTTTAGTTTTTCAAATCAGCTTTTGAGGATGAATATGCGTTTTGACCACGGGGTATGCCCATGAATTGCCGAAATGAAGTGCAAGGAGCCAGGCCATGAACAAAGGACGCAACGTCGTCGTCGTCGGCACCCAATGGGGCGATGAAGGCAAAGGCAAACTGGTCGATTGGCTGACCGAAAGCGCCCAAGGCGTGGTGCGCTTTCAGGGCGGACACAACGCAGGGCACACCTTGGTCATCAACGGCGTCAAAACCGCGCTGAACCTCATCCCCAGCGGCATCATGCGCCCTGGGGTGAAGTGCTACATCGGCAATGGCGTGGTGCTGTCGGCCTCAAGGCTGTTTGAAGAAATTGAAGGGCTAGAAAAAGTCGGCGTTGAAGTGCGTTCACGCCTGCGCATCAGCGAGGCCTGCCCGCTGATTCTTCCCTTTCACGCCGCGCTGGACGTCGCCCGCGAAGCCGCGCGCGAGCAAGGCGGCAGCGAGAAAATTGGCACCACCGGCAAGGGCATTGGCCCCGCGTACGAGGACAAAATTGCGCGCAGGGCATTGCGGGTGCAAGACCTGAAGCACCCCGACAAATTTGCTGCCAAGCTGCGTTCGGTGCTCGAGCTGCACAATTTCACGCTGACCCAGTATTTGAAGGCGCCCGCCGTTGAATTTGAAACGGTTTTTGCAGATTGCATGCGGTACGCCGAACTGCTGAAACCCATGATGGCCGACGTCTCGCGCGAGCTGAACGAGGCTCACCTTGCCGGTGCCAACCTCTTGTTCGAAGGCGCGCAAGGCACACTGCTGGACGTAGACCACGGCACCTACCCGTATGTCACGTCCAGCAATTGTGTAGCGGGCAATGCTTCGGCGGGTTCGGGTGTGGGCCCTGGCATGCTGCATTACGTGCTGGGCATCACCAAAGCCTATTGCACCCGCGTGGGCGGTGGCCCGTTTCCCACCGAGTTGGACTGGCAAACCCCTGGCAATCCAGGGCACCACATGAGCACGGTGGGGGCCGAACGCGGCGTCGTCACCGGGCGCTACCGGCGCTGCGGCTGGTTTGACGCGGCGCTGCTCAAGCGCTCGGCCCAAGTCAATGGCCTGTCGGGCCTGTGCATCACCAAGCTGGACGTGCTGGACGGCCTAAAAGAACTGATGCTGTGCACCGGCTACAAGCTGGACGGTGAGACGATTGATATTTTGCCCATGGGTGCCGACGACATTGCCCGCTGCACGCCGATTTACGAAGTCCTGCCCGGCTGGAGCGAAAGCACTTTTGGCGTGACCGACACCGCAAAGTTGCCCGCCGCCGCGCAGCGTTACCTGGAGCGCATTGAGCATGTCACCGGCGTGCCGATTGCGATGGTTTCCACCAGCCCAGACCGCGACCACACGATCTTGCTGCGCCATCCGTTTGCAGCGGCATAAACGGTTAGAACAGGGTGTTTTTTGAAAAAAAGAACCTGGGGGTTTTTTTTTTGGATTTAGGCAGTGTTTTTGCCAAAATATCAACAAAAAAGACCTCTAGCTCTCGAATGATATAAGTAGTTTGCTATATAAATAGGAGCATTTCAATGTTGACAGAAGACGGCAAGCACCTGTACGTCAGTTATGACGAATACCACAACCTGATTGAAAAACTGGCCATCAAGGTGCACCAATCGGGTTGGCATTTCGACACTATTTTGTGCCTTGCCAGGGGCGGCATGCGCCCTGGAGACATTTTGTCGCGGGTGTTTGACAAACCGCTGGCCATCATGTCCACCAGCTCGTACCGGTCTGACGCAGGCACGCTGCAGGGCAACCTGGACATCGCCCGCTACATCACCACGCCCAAGGGTGAAATCGCTGGCAAAGTGCTGCTAGTGGACGATTTGGCCGATTCAGGCCACACGCTGAAATCGGTCATTGACTTGCTCAAAAACAACTACTCGCCGATCACCGAAATGCGCAGCGCCGTGATTTGGACCAAGGCGTTGTCCACGTTCGAGCCTGATTATTCGGTCGAATTCTTGCCCACCAACCCCTGGATTCACCAGCCATTTGAGGGCTACGACGCCATGCGGCCCGAACAACTCATCCAAAAGTGGAGTGTTTGATTGAAATGCATGACTTAACCACTGGTTTGATTCACCACTCGTACACGCCGCCTGCAGGTTTTGCGGCACCGCAGCCTGCCGTGCACAAGGCCTCAACCGTTATTTTCCCGAATGTGGCCGCCATGCGCAGCCGCGAGTGGAAAGACAAGTCGGCTTACACCTATGGCCTGCACGGCACGCCGACCACTTATTTGCTGGAAGAGCGCCTGTGCAGCCTTGAAGGCGGATTGCACTGCGTTTTGGTGCCCAGCGGCTTGGCGGCCATTGCAACGGTCGCTTTGTCGGTGCTGAAATCGGGCGACCATGTGCTGTTGCCTGACAACGCCTACAGCCCCAACAAAGCGCTGGCAGCGGGCGAATTGAAGAATTTTGGCATCAACCACGGGTTTTACGATGCCATGAACCCCCAAGACTTGGCTGACAAAATCACCCCGCAAACCCGCCTGGTGTGGGTGGAGGCGGCAGGTTCGGTCACGCTGGAGTTTCCCAATCTGGTGGAACTGGTGCGCATTTGCAAGGCAAAAGGCGTGCTGGTCGCGCTGGACAACACTTGGGGCGCGGGCATTGCGTTCAAACCGTTTGACCTGGCGCCGGGTGACCGAACCGCTTCGGCCCCTCTGGCGGTTGACTTCACAGTCCATGCCCTTACCAAGTACCCCAGCGGCGGTGGCGACGTGCTGATGGGCAGCGTGATGACGCGCGACGCGGCCTTGAGCCTCAAAATCAAAGACACCCACATGCGCTTGGGTTTTGGTGTGGGTGGCAACGACGCTGAAGCCATTTTGCGCAGCTTGCCCACCATTTTGCTGCGCTACCAAGCCCACGACATTGCCACCCGCGCCTTGGCGCAATGGGCGCTGGGGCGACCTGAATTTGCCCAGGTGTTACACCCGGCGCTGCCCAATTCGCCCGGTCACGCCCACTGGCAGGCGCTGTGCGCGGCTGACGGCAACCCGCAGGGCCACGCGGCGGGTTTGTTCAGCGTTGTTTTTAAAGAGGGTTTCACGCAGCAACAGGTCGACGCGTTTTGCGATGCGCTTCAATACTTCAAACTGGGTTACAGCTGGGGCGGCCCCATGAGCCTGGTAGTGCCCTACGAATTGGCCAGCATGCGGCCGCATTGGCCCGCCCATTTGGCACAGGGGCGCTTGGTTCGCTTTTCAATCGGTCTTGAACATGTGGCTGACCTGCAGGCCGATTTAGAGCAGGCCCTGAGCAAAGCATTCGCAAAAGTTTGAGGCAAGTCACCCAGCTTGTCTGAAATTTGGGCGAGCCTCACAATGTGGCGCTGCTTGCTGGTAAAGTCCGGCTAGGTGCACTTTTGCATGACCCTTAGAAAGTAAGCCTTGGCAACACCCAATTACGGTTACGAAAAACGTCAGAAAGAACTGGCGAAAAAGAAGAAAAAAGAAGACAAGTTGAAGCACAAGGCCGACCGCAAGGTGGGTGAGGGTGCTGGTGACGGCGCGCCTGACGACGCTGATCCCACAGAATCGGGCGACTCCACAGCCCCCGCGCCAGACGCGCCTGCTCAGGCCTGAGAGTTCGCGGCTGGGGTACCGGCCTCGATTTGAGCTTCGGTATTAGCCTCAATCTCTAACCCAGCCAGCACCACAATCGCTAATTCAGCCATTGCCGCCCAAGTCTGATTTTGAGGCGTCAAGGCCTTGGACTCATCAAACTGGCTGAAATTGCGCCGCATCGACTGCAAGTAAACCGGGTCGTAATGCAGCGTCAGCAACTCTTGCACTACAGGTGCTACTTCGCCCGCGCGTACTTGGGCTTGCCAGCCTGCCACCACTGCGCCACCGCGCGACGCCACCAGCGCGTCCAGCCGCTCGCAAAACAGTTCGCCGTTTTGCACAAAAAAGTCGTAATCCTCCATCAGCAACTTCACCCGCTGATGGTCTGGCAGCACCAAATTCAGGCACGGGCTTTGGCGCATTGCCTCGATCAAAGCGGTCGGCACTGCCACATTCCCCACTTTTTTACTTTCGCTTTCCACAAAAACGGGCCTGGTTGCGTCAAATTGACAAAGTTGCTCCCAAACCAGCGTGTCAAAGCGCTTTTGGGTCGGTTGCGGCACACCCGGAATGGCCCCCAACACAGAGCTGCGGTGGTTGGCCAGGGCTTCCAGGTCCAGCACTTGGGCACCTGCCTGAGCCAAAGCGGTTAGGAGCCGTGTTTTTCCAGAGCCCGTGGTGCCACAAATGACGCGCCATTTCAGCGCCTGAACCCGCTTGGGAATGTCTTCCACCAAAGCTGCCCGAAAGGCCTTGTAACCACCTTCCACCAAGGTGACTTTGAAGCCAATCTGGTCCAGCACCAATGACAATGAGCCACTGCGTTTGCCGCCACGCCAGCAGTAGGCCAGCGGTTTCCAGTCTTTGGGTTTGTCGATCACGTCGCGCTCAATATGCTGCGAAATATTGCTCGCCGCCAGCGCTGCACCGCGTTTTTTGGCCTCAAACGCGTTAACTTGCTTGTAGGTGGTGCCTATGAAAATGCGCTGTTCGTCGTTCAACGTGGGCCAGTTCACTGCGCCCGGCAGGTGGTCTTCAGCGAATTCGCTTTCGCTTCGGGCGTCGATCACGGTGTCGAATTCGTGCAGGCGGAGAACGGCCTCGGTGGCGGGGAGAAGTGTCAGGCTCACGGGGTCAGGCTCACAGGGTCACGTTCATTTCAAAAGGCGTTTCAATTCAGGCAGCACATTGGCCAGCATCAGCGGGTGCGCCTCGGCTTTGGGGTGTATGCGGTCGGCCTGAAACAACGCCGTTGCATTGGGAATATCGGCCACGCCCTTGAGCAAAAACGGCACCAGCGCCGCTTTATTGGCCCGGGCGACGCTGACAAAGGTGTTGGCAAACTGAGCGCTGTAGGCGGTTCCGTAATTGGGCGGCACCTGCATACCCAGCAGCAAAACCTTGGCGCCGGCTTTCTGCGCGGCTTGGGTCATGTTGGCCAAATTGCCCTCGGTCAAGGTCAGGGGCAGACCGCGTAGCGCATCGTTGCCGCCCAGTTCAATGATCACATGGGTCGGTTTGTACTGGGTCAGTAGCGCCCCGATGCGCGACACGCCACCCGACGTGGTGTCGCCGCTGATGCTGGCATTCACCACCTGGGCCGTCACTTTGTCCGCGCTAAGCTGTTTGCCAAGCAAGGCGACCCAGCCTGTGCCGCGTGCCAGGCCGTATTCGGCGCTGAGCGAATCGCCCACCACCAAAATCACGGGCGTGTTCCTGGCGCGGGCGGGCTCTGGGGCGGCAGCCCAAACCCCCACCGAGCTTGCGAGCATCGTGGCTAGGATAAAGTGGCGTCGTACCAAAGAGAGCGTCATGTCTGAATCAAATCCTATTGCAAACGAAAAAAACGGTGAGAAATCCAAAACCGATCATCAGGCTGCCCATATTGTCGCGGTAGAGCATGTTTTCAAGTCGGTGGTTGATTCCACGGGCACTTTGGACATTTTGCAAGACATCGATTTTGCACTGGCCCCGCGCGAAACCGCCGCCATTGTGGGCGCGTCAGGCTCCGGCAAAAGCACCTTGTTGTCGATTATTGCCGGGCTGGACACACCCACCCGCGGCACCGTCAAGCTGGCCGGAATCGACCTGTTTTCCATCGACGAAGACGACCGCGCGGCGCTGCGGGCGCGCAAAGTCGGCTTTGTTTTTCAGAGTTTTCAGCTGTTGGGCAACCTTACAGCGCTTGAAAACGTCATGCTGCCGCTCGAACTGGCCAATCTGCCCAACGCCCGCTCTTTGGCCACCGACATGTTGGCACGGGTGGGTTTGTCGCAGCGCTTGGGCCATTACCCCAAAGTGTTGAGCGGTGGCGAGCAGCAGCGGGTGGCTCTGGCGCGTGCCTTTGTCGTGAAACCCGCCGTGCTGCTGGCCGACGAGCCCACGGGCAGCCTGGACTTTGCCACCGGAGAGACCATCATGAAGCTGATGTTCGAGCTGAACCAGGAGCTGGGCACCACCCTGGTTTTGGTCACCCACGACCGAGGCATCGCCGAACGCTGCGCCCGAAAAATCACGATTGAGGCGGGTCGGGTGGTTTAAGCGGGCCGCCCGGCGATACAACCCTGGCTAAACCTCGCCCTGACTCCCCGATAATCGGCGCATGTCATCTACCAAAGTTCTTTTCGGCTTCCACGCCGTGGGCGTCAGGCTCAAAACGGCGCCTCAATCGGTTCTGGAAATCCATTTCGACGCGTCACGGCGCGACGCGCGCATGCGCTCATTTTTTGACCGCGCAACCGACGTCGGCTGCAAAATGATCGAATCAGACGGCCTGCGGCTGTCCAAGCTGTGCGGCGGCCACGGCCACCAGGGCGTGGTGGCGCGGGTGAAAGAAATCACCCTCGTCACGTCATTGGACGAATTGCTTGAAAATCTCGAAGGCACGCAAGCTGCTTTGCCCGCCGATCAGCGCGTGGCTCCGCTGATTTTGGTGCTGGACGGTGTGACCGACCCGCACAACCTGGGCGCATGCCTTCGCGTGGCCGACGGCGCGGGCGCGCACGCGGTGATTGCGCCCAAAGACCACGCGGCGGGCATCAACGCCACGGTGGCCAAAGTGGCCAGCGGCGCGGCAGAAACCGTGCCTTACTTCATGGTGACCAACTTGGCCCGCACTTTGAATGAACTCAAAGAGCGCAACATCTGGATCATTGGCACCAGCGACGCGGCCAGCAAAACCCTGTACCAGGCCGACCTGAAAGGCCCGGTTGCTCTTGTTTTAGGTGCAGAAGGAGACGGCATGCGCCAGTTGACGGCCAAAACCTGCGATGAACTCGTAAGCATCCCCATGCGGGGCGCGGTTGAAAGCCTGAATGTATCGGTGGCCAGTGGCGTGTGCCTGTACGAAGCGCTGCGTCAGCGCGGGCAGGGCTGATGGTTCGCTTGGTGGCACCGGTTTTCAAGGCTTGGCGCGGACCCAATAATTTCAATTTCAAATGATGGAGAACCCTTTGAACGCTATTCAAACCAAGCAAAATTCCCTAACCCGCGCTGTGTTGGCAGGGGTTTGCGCCACCCTGTTGTTGACCAGTTGCACCCAAGAGCAGCAAAACAAAATCAGCCGCGACATTCAAAACTGGACGGGGACCAACGGTGTTTTGGAAATCTACGCCGGCGACAAAGTGGTGCGCCGTTTCCTGAAAATCGACAAACTCAGCACCGCCCTGGGCACTGATGACAACAAGCCGCGTCCCTACCGTTTTGGCTACGGCATTCTGGACGAAAACTTGAACATGATCGCCGACCCGGGCGAGAAAAAAGTCTATTTCGAGATCAGCGATTACGCGTCGAACTATGTGTTTTTTGAGAGCCCACGCTAAATGAGCAGTGGCTGTCGCGTCCAATTCGATCAGTTCCTCAACCATGGAAAAACCGATGACCCAAGATGTTCGCTGGCAGCAGCGATTTAGCAACTTTGGCAAAGCGCTGCAAACGCTGACGGACGCCTTTGCACTTGCGCAGACTCGCCCGCTCTCACCGTTGGAGCAGCAGGGTTTAATTCAAGGCTTTGAATTCACCCACGAGCTGGCTTGGAATGTCTTGAAGGATTACCTCGAAGACCAGGGCTTTGTGGCGATCATCGGCTCTAAAAACGCCACCCGCGAGGCGTTCAAAAACAACCTGATCGCCCAGGGTGATGACTGGATGGACATGATCAAGGCGCGAAACCTGACTTCGCACACCTACAACACGCAGGTGGTTGAGGGCATTGCCAGCGACATTCTGGCGCGGTTTTATCCGGCCTTTCTCGCCATGAAAAAAACCTTTGCAGCCTTACTCGATCCCAAGCTGACAGAGCCATGAACCACGGTCTGAACCACGGCCTATCTGACGGCACAGTCCAGAAGTTGGTGGCGGTTTTTATCAAATTTCCTGAAATTGACCAAGCGGTGCTTTACGGTTCTCGCGCCAAAGGCAATTACAAACCGGGCTCCGACATTGACTTGAGCCTGAAGGGTGTGAAGCTCACACACGCCATTTGCGCGGCAATCGCCGACGCGATTGACGAGCTGTTGTTGCCCTACACGGTAGATTTGTCTCATTTCGATGCTTTGGACGCTGCGGGCAGTGCCGATTTGCGCCAGCACATTGAGCGTGCCGGGCTTGTGTTTTACCAGCGCGCACGTTCGCCCTAAACCCAGCCCACCGCCCCCAACACCCCGCCCGCCCCCAGCAACCACAGCAAATGCAGCTTGGTGCGCCACACCAAAAGGGCGGTCACGGCGGTCACCAGCCACAGGTGCCAATGCGCCACGGTCGGCCCCAAACTGGTGGCCAGCACCCAGCCTGTGGCGATTAGCAGGGCAATCACAATCGGGGCCATGCCCTGTTTAAACGCCCGCACCGCCCGCAATTCGCGGTTTTGGTGGCCCCACCGTGCAGCCACAAAAGTCAACGTGGTGCTGGGCAACAAAATGCCCAGCATCGACACGGCCACGCCCGCCAGCGCGTAGGCGTAGCCGCCCGCGTTCATGCCCACATTCCAGCCCATCAAGGCCACAAACAGCACGTTGGGGCCGGGTGAGGCCTGCGCCAGCGCGATGCTGGAGGTGAACTGGGCATCGGTCAGCCACAGCTTGTCGGTCACCAAATAGCGGTGCATGTCGGCGACCGTGGTGATGGCCCCGCCCACGGCCAGCAAGGACAAGGACGCAAAGTGCGCGAACAGTGCGAACCAGTCGGCGGCGGACAGGTTCAGCGTCATGGCTTGTCCCGTTGGGTTGACGCGTTGCGGCCTGCGCCCAAACATTGGTAAGCCCAAGCGCAGGCCAGGCAGCCCACGCCCAACAGCACCGTTGCCAACGGAAATCGCAGCCAGGCCACCCCGGCAAAGGTCAGTAATCCGAGGCCAACACAGGCGAATTTGCCCATGATGTTGGTTTTTAACGCGCCCACCAGCTTCAGCCCAGTGGCGGTAATCAACCCAGCCGACACCGCGCCCATGCCGCGCAGCGCGCCCTGCGCAGCGGGCAAGTCGGCCACGCTGCTGAAGAGCACCGCAATGGTCAGCACCACCAGCATTGGAAACGTCAATATGCCCGCCAACGACACCAAGGCCCCGCGCAGGCCAAACTGACGGTCGCCAATCATCAGTGCCAGGTTCACCACATTCGGCCCTGGCAGCACTTGCGCCACCGCCCAGTCCTCAATGAATTCTTCGCGCGTCAGCCATTTTTTTTTCTCCACCAGCTCACGTTGAACAATCGCCAAAACACCGCCAAAACCTTGCAAAGCCAACCAGGTGAACGACCAAAACAGGTCAGACAAGGATTCTGGGCGGGGGCGTTGTGGCGAGGGGGCAGGCGGGCTCGCCGCGGGGGCGTGGGGTGCGGTGTCTGGCATTTTGAGATTATCGCCAAGTGGACTGGGCGGCGGCCTTGGATGGGGTAACCTCGCATCGACTTTCATTTGACAACTTTCAGGACATTGGCAATGGCATCTCAAATAGGCCTCATCGGCATCGGTCTGATGGGCGAAAACTTGGCGCTCAACATCGCCAGCAAAGGCTTTGGCGTGTCGGTGTTTGACATTGACAGCGCGCGGGTGAGCCAATTCACCGCGGGCCGGGCGCAAGGCTTGGGCATCACGGGCTTTTATTCCTTGCAAGGGCTGATTTTGTCCCTTGCCCAATCGTCGGAGGTGCCCCGGAAGATCTTGCTCATGGTGCCTGCAGGCAAGGCGGTAGACGACATTCTTGACGTGTTAACGCCTTACCTTAGCCCTGGCGACATCGTGATGGACGGCGGCAATTCGCACTTTGCCGACACCACACGGCGGCAGCAGCAGTTGGAATCTCGCGGCTTTCTGTACGTGGGTGCAGGCGTGTCGGGCGGCGAAGAGGGTGCATTGCTTGGGCCTTGCATCATGCCAGGCGGGTCAGTCGCGGCCTGGCCCCACATCAAGCCGATTTTTCAGGCGATTGCGGCCAAGGTTGACGACGACGTCGACAATGGCGTGCCTTGCTGCGACTGGATTGGTGAGGAAGGCGCGGGCCATTTCGTCAAAATGGTCCACAACGGCATTGAATACGGTGACATGCAGCTGATTTGCGAAGCCTATGACGTGATGCGCAACGTGCTGGGCATGACCGCCATGGAAATGCACGGCGTCTTTGGCCAATGGGCGAAGGGCGATCTGAAAAGCTATTTAATCGAAATCACCCGCGACATCCTGGCCACCCAAGACGACGACGGACTGCCCCTGGTGGACAAAATATTGGACAAAGCCGGGCAAAAAGGCACTGGCAAATGGACAGTGAACCTGGCGCTGGACAGGGCCGTGCCGCTCGCACTCATCACCGAATCTGTCTTTGCCAGGGTGCTCTCGTCCATGAAAGACGAGCGTGTGCGGGCTTCCAAAATCCTGAAAGGCCCCACGCCCTGTTTTGAGGGCGACCGACAAGCCTTCATCAACGACATAGGCCACGCGCTGTATGCCGCCAAGATCATCTCGTACACGCAAGGCTACCAACTGATGCAGGCCACCGCGCAGCACTATGGCTGGCACCTTGACTACGGTGGCATCGCCATGCTGTGGCGCGGCGGCTGCATCATTCGCTCGGCATTTTTGGTCAAAATCAACAACGCCTTTGACGCCAACCCCGCGCTTGCCAACCTGTTGCTCGACCCATTTTTTACCCAAACCATTGCCAAGTCGCAGCAATCAGTGCGCAACGTGCTGGTGCAAGCCTTGCAAAACGGCACCCCCATGCCCGCCATGTCGGCCGCCTTGGCCTACTACGACAGTTACCGCGCTGCGAACCTGCCCGCTAACCTGCTGCAAGCCCAGCGCGACTACTTTGGCGGCCACCAGTACGAGCGTATCGACCAGCCGCCTGGTGTGTACTTTCATACCAATTGGACAGGGCGGGGCGGGGCGACGGGGTCTGGGGTTTATCGGGGGTGACGCAGGCTTTCCTACCTCATAATCCCATCTCCCAAGTCTCACTTACCAACCCCTTCTGCCCAAACCCCTCATACGCCTCACTCTTCACCAGCTTGAACCCCCGCTTGGCGTAAATGGCGCGGGCGGCATCCAGGCAACTGTTTGTCCAAAGGGTCATTTTTTTGTAGCCTTTTTCTCTGGCAAAGGCGATACATTCATCAGTCAAGCGCCCGCCCAGGCCAAGGCCGCGAGCCTCGGGAACCAGGATCACCATGCGCAGTTGGGCGACAGTTTTGGATTTGCGGATGACGAACGCGGAGCCAGCGCGTTGGCCGTTGACTTCGGCGATCCAGCAGCGCTCCCAGTCGGGTTGCCACGCTTTCAGGTGTTTGGCCAAAATATCGGCGACAAGGGTTTCAAAGTCGGCGTTCCAGCCGTATTCTCTGGCGTAGATTTCGCCGTGTTGTTGGATGACCCAGCCCATGTCCCCGGGTTGCGGCGGGCGCAGGGTGATTGTTTTTGCTTCGCGAGCGTTTTCAGAGATTGCCCCAC
>JANPCR010000120.1:0-4790 GCA_031431035.1 Rhodoferax sp. | reverse complement strand
TTGTCCAGTCGACGGGAGGTCGCCAGAAGGGGGGTCGCCATCGCGCGGGCCGACCTTTTGGTGGCACAGCAACGCGCCTTTGACGATTTAAAGAGCAAAGGCGAACTGGCTGCCGCGCTTGGCCGCGTCAAAGAAAAGGACGCAGAACTTTCCCTGGTTGAAGGCTCGTTGGATCGCGTGGTAGTGAAAGCAGAGCGTGACGGGCTAGCCGTCTTTGGTGACCCTAACGATTGGTTGGGTCGCCCTGTACAAACTGGCGAAAGGGTCATGCAAATTGCCGACCTGCGGGATGCCGGCGTGATGGTCTGGCTGCCTGTGACCGATGCCCTTAATTTGGAGCCTGGTGCGCCCATTCGCCTTTTTTTGCACACGGCGCCATTAGACCCGCTCCCTGCAACACTGTTGCAGACAAGTTACCAGGCCGTTTTGAGCCCTGAAGGGGTGTCAGCCTATCGCCTGCGTGGACAATTCAGTGACAGTGGCGTCAAGGCTCGCATCGGTTTGCGTGGCACAGCCAGAGTGTCGGGGGAATGGTCCTTGCTTGGCTACTACCTCTTTCGCAGGCCAATTTCGGCGGTGCGCGAATGGACCGGCCTTTAGTCCATGTTGGCGCGGCATCCTTGCTGTCGCCCTTAAATCAGCCCTTAGGTCAGCCCTTAGGTCAGCCCTTAAAGCAGCCTTTGCTGCCACGTTTGCGCGAAGAGCTTCGGCTGCTTCCTGCGGCAAGCAATGCTGACGGTACGCCCGCCTGGGTCGTCCAAGACCCGATCAACAATCGATTTTTCCGAATCGGGTGGCTCGACTTTGAATTGCTGCTGCGCTGGGCCAACTCTACCGCCAAGTCCGTTGCTGAGGCCGTGACAGCAGAAACCACGCTGGATGTCGACGAGGCCGATGTGCAGGCGCTGGTGATGTTCCTCGATCAGCACAGCCTGCTGCGGGTTGACACCCAGCAAGCGGTCGAACGGCTGAATTTGCGCGCCAAGGCGTTGAAAAAATCACCCGCTGAGTGGTTGCTTCACAACTACCTGTTTTTTCGGGTGCCCTTGGTCAGACCGCAAGAGTGGCTGGCGGCTGCCATGCCTTTTTTGAGCTGGTTGTTCACCAGAACGACAGCCTTGATCGTTCTGTGCATGAGCCTGGCAGGCATCTTTTTGGCGGCCCGCCAATGGGACACGTTTGCAGCGACAGCGGTAGATCATCTGACTTGGTCAGGCATTTGGGGTTATGTCATTGCTTTGGCCTTGACCAAGACCTTGCATGAAATTGGCCATGCCGTCACAGCCACCCGCTATGGCGTCAGAGTCGCTCACATGGGGGTGGCCCTGTTGGTGATGTTCCCGATGCTTTACACCGACACCAGCGAGAGCTGGAAGCTGTCCAACCCGCGCCAAAGGCTGGCCATTGCCAGCGCCGGAATCATCACGGAGCTGGCGATTGCTGGCCTTTCGACTTTGGCCTGGAGTCTGGCCCCCGACGGTGGGGTGCGGAATGCTTTGTTTTTTCTGGCAACCACCAGCTGGGTGCTGACTCTGTTGATCAACGTCAGTCCTTTCATGCGCTTTGACGGCTATTTCATATTGACCGATCTGCTGGACTTTCCCAATTTGCACGAACGCAGCGGGGCCATGGCACGCACCTGGTTGCGCCGGACCTTGCTCGGATTTACCGACCCATGGCCCGAGCGAACTGCGGGACGTGGCAACACCTGGCTGACCGCGTTCGCACTGGTGACCTGGCTGTACCGGCTATCGGTATTTCTCGGCATTGCGCTACTGGTTTACTATTTTTTCTTCAAAGTACTGGGTATTTTCTTGATGGCGGTCGAGCTGATCTGGTTCATTGGGCTGCCCATTTGGAATGAAGTCAAAGTTTGGATCGACCGAAGGGCAGACATCAAAATGAACCGACTATTGACCGCAGGCCTGCTTATTTTGATGGCTTTGGGTGCCATGCTGGTGCCATGGCAAACCCGGGTGCACGGGTTTGGCTGGTTGCACGCTGAACGCCATTACCTGGTTTATTCGCCGTTGGCGGGTAAATTGACCAAGTTGCCGCTTGAAGGGCCCGTGGCCCAGGGACAAGCCCTGTTTGGACTGGAGTCGCCCGATTTGCTGGTGTCAGAACAACGTGCGACCGGCTTGGCCGATGCGCGGGGCCAGGAATTGTTGGGCCTGTCAGGCCTGCAAGATGGCGAAGAACGCAGAGGGTCGCTCAAATCGCAGCAAGACAAATTTTTGGCTGAAGCGAGCCTGTTCAGTGGTGAGCAGTCCAGGATGCAGCTTTCGGCACCCTTTGCTGGCCGGTTGGTCGATTTGGATCCGCAACTGACGGCAGGCGTTTGGGTGCAACCGCGCCAACTGCTGGCCAGTGTGGTGGACCCGTCCAAATGGGTGGTTGAAGTGTTTGTGCCTGAGTCAGAAGTCGCGCGGGTGCGAGTGGGAGACAAGGCCCAGGCGTACCTTGGAATTCGTTCGCAAACGGTTTTGCAGGGTCGCGTGCTTGAAGTTGACACCACGCGCACCTTGTCGTTGCCCCACAGCATGCTGGATGCCACAGCGGGTGGTCCCATTGCCACGATTCGCCCCACGGCGGACGACAAACGCCCCGAACGGGGGCCCAAAGATGCGATTTACCGTGTGAAGATTGCACTGGACGATCCGCAACCCGTATTGCAGATGATGCTGACGAATGTGGTGATCTCGGGTGAGCCCCGCGCCTGGCTTCCTGAAATTGTGACCCGCATACTGGCCGTAGGAATTCGGGAAAGTGGTTTTTAGCTTGGTTGCCAAAACAGGTGTCTGCAAGTGCCACCGGACCGGCATCCTGAACCGGGGTTCAGGTGGGCTAGGTCAGCTGGTCATTGGGTTCATCTAACGCGAGATGATCACGCTTGACCGGCGATGTTCCAGGCCCGGGCTCTAAGAGCATTGGTTCAAGGAAATATAAAGCCCGGCAGGCACCGCAGACGAGCGAATTGTAGGCCCAGATGCGCCACTGCGTACCGCGCAGGAATCTGCTGAAGATGCCGCTAAATCAGACGGCCGTCGTCGCTCAGCGCGTCGTCCAGCCGTGCCAGCAGCGAGATCAGCAGCATGTCTTCGCCAGATTTTGAAACGGGCAGACCCTGGCCGTCAGCATTCAGCGCTGGCGAACCATTGGCCGCGTCAACTGACGCGCCGTCATGGGTTGCTGTGGCAGCCAGTGGAGCGATGGAGCGATCCGTCAGGTCAAACGCCAGATTCAGGGCAGCCAGCACGGCAATTCGCTCGCGCGCCCGCACTTTGCCAGCGTCGCGAATCTTGCACATGGCCGTGTCTACCCGCTCGACGGCGTCCAGCAGGCGCGACTCGCCCCCGTCCGGGCAGCCCAGCAGGTAGCTTTGCCCCATGATTTGCACTTCAAGTTGTTTCATGTGCCTAGTCTAGACAGGGCCAGTGGTTTTGCTGGAGCCGCTACCAACGCCGTGGCCATTGCCGCTGCCATTGCCATTCCCATGTCCGTTGCCACTGGAATTACCGTTCGCCTGTGGCAAGCGTTCAAGCAACGCGTCAACCCGCGCGCGGGCCGCGCCCAAGCGTGATTTAAGGGAATCGCGCTCCTGTGTGAGGCTCTCGACCTGGTCGCCCAGCAGCGCATTGGTGCGCTGGAGTTCTTCATAGCGCACCAGCAAGCGCTCAATGCGCTCGGCTAGCTGGTCGATGTGGGGCGCGTGGGGCATGTCTGCTGCATTGTAGGGTTGGTGAAGGCTTTCAAGCCTAGAATCAAGCGGTTGGTGCTCGCGGTGTGGTTCACATGCCGCAGTTCAACGGGAAGCAGGAAGATGCGGCTGTCTACAGTCCGCCTCCAGCCTGCGCTGCCCCCGCAACGGTCAAACGGACGGGATTGTGTGTTGCAACACAAACCCCGGTTTCATCAATCAGCCACTGGGCGCTTTGAACACGCGCTTGGGAAGGCGATGGAATTTGCTCCGTCAGCCCGGATACCGGCCAACAAAGTGGATGTGTGCGCCCGTTTTTTTCGGGCGCGCGCAGCCTTTTTGCCCAAGCGCTGTCGGGGACGACGGCGAGGGTCATCTGTTGAATGCTCTCTTCATGAAAAATAGTTCCAAGTTCGTGCCACCGGGCGCACCGGTGTGCTTTCGCGCGGCTGCTCTCACGGTTGCCATCGCCGTTGCATTCCCCAATTTATCTCACGCCCAGGCGCAGCTTAAAGACATTGTGGTGACGGCCACGCGTTCTGAATCACGCGCCGATGCGCTGCTAAGCGACGTGACCATCATCACCCGCCAGGACATAGAGCGCGCAACTGGCCGCACGGTGTCAGAACTGTTAGCTCGCGCCAGCGGTGTCCAGATGGCTGGCAATGGCGGGCTTGGCAAAAGCTCCAGCGTCTTCATCCGGGGTACAGAAGGTCGCCACGTACTGCTGCTGGTGGATGGCGTGCGCTATGGATCGGCCACGCTGGGACTGGCTAATTTTGACACCATTGCACTTGAAAATATTGACCGGATCGAAGTGGTCAAAGGGCCAGCCTCGGCGCTCTACGGCAGTGATGCAGTGGGTGGTGTGGTGCAAATTTTTACGCGAAAGGGGCCGTCCGGCCCGTCCTCTTATTTAAATCCGTACGCCAGTGCAACGCTTGGCTCGGTCGGGCGGCGTGAATTTTCAGCGGGCCTGACGGGCGGCGCGGGCAATGTGGGTTACAGCCTGGGCCTGCAAAACTTGCGTGAAAAGGGGTTCTCTGCCACCAACCCCAAGGTAGCGTTCAACTCGTTCAACCCGGATGCG
>JANPCR010000119.1:0-8790 GCA_031431035.1 Rhodoferax sp. | reverse complement strand
CTCCACCGCCAGCTGAAACTGCCAGCCATGGGTGCTGACGCGCCGCGAAATACCGGCCAACAGGCTGGGCAAATAGGCAGCAATGACGGCCCCCATCAAGACGATCAACCAAGCTACATAAATCCAGATCAGCAAAATCGGCGCAATGGCAAACGCACCGTACACCACCGAGTAACTTGGCATCAAAGTCAAATAAAACACCAGCAGCTTTTTGGCCAGTTCAATGCCCGCCGCTACAAAAAGGCCCCCCGCCCAGGCATGCGCCCATTTCACGTAGGTGTTGGGAACGAAGTGGTACAGGGCCGCCATGCCACCTGCGAGCAGGGCAAATTCGAGCAGGCTGAATAAAAACTGCACGCCGCCAGGCAAGCCGACCACCAAGCCTTTGGACGCTGAAATGGCGAATGACGTGAGCGTCAAACTGGCCCCCAGCAGCAATGGCCCCAGTGTGATGGCCGCCCAGTAAATGAAGACCCGCTGGCGCAGTGGCCGCAGGCGTCGAACCTGCCAAATCCCGTTCAAGGTGTGGTCAATCGTCAAAATCATGGTCAGCGTGGTGATGAAAAGCACCGCGACACCCGCCACACCCAAACGGCTGGCTTTGCCTGAAAACTGCGTCAAATAGCCCAAAACCTGGCGCGATATGCTGTCGGGCACCAGGCTGTCAATCAGCCACTTTTGCAGCACGGTCTGCAAGGTCGAAAACATCGGAAACGCCGTGAACACCGCCAGTGCCACAGTGATAAACGGCACCAAGGCGATGGTTGTCGTGAAAGTCAGGCTGCTGGCCGTCAAAGGCAAATGGTCGTTGACAAAGCGCAACCGCAAGGTTTGCGCAGTAGTCTTCCAGGGAAAGCGGATCATTGACGATTGCAATGACGAAAGAAGGGACAAGTTCATGGCCGTTATGATGCCATCCCAATGACTTCCTCTGAAAAAACAATTCAAACCATCCGCTTTTTAGCGGTTTCCAGCGTAGTTGGCCTGATTTTTCTGGGGGTCGCGTGGGAACTGGTCTTGGCCCCGGTCAAACCGGGCGGCTCCTTGCTGGCCCTCAAAGTGCTGCCCTTGTGTTTTGCATTGGCAGGGCTGCTGAAAAACCGCATGTACACCTACCGCTGGGTCAGTTTGCTGGTGTGGATTTACTTCACCGAAGGCGTAGTGCGTGCCTACAGCGACCGCCCGCCCGGAAACTACCTGGGTCTAATTGAAGTCCTGCTGTGTCTGGTGCTGTTCGCGGCATGCTCTTTGCATGTGAAGTACCGATTCAAGCATGCCAAAGCGTTGGCTGACGCAGCCGTGCCCGCAACAAGCCCGCTGCCATGAACCCAATGGATGTGTTTCTGCGCGACTTGCGCCAGCTGGTGGGCGCTGCCCATGTCTTGACAGAAGGGGACTTAAGCGCCTGGGAGTCTGACTGGCGCAAACGGGCCCATGGCAAGGCTCTGGCCGTGGTGCGCCCCGCCAACACCCGAGAAGTAGCCAGCGTGGTTCGCCTGTGCGCGCAACACCAGGCGGCCCTGGGGATCAGCCTGGTGCCACAAGGTGGCAACACGGGCCTGGTAGCGGGCTCCACCCCCGACGCCACTGGCAAACAAATCGTTTTGAGCCTGGCGCGAATGAATGCCGTGCGTGCCATTGACGCGGCGAATTTGACCCTGACGGTGGAAGCTGGTTGCGCGCTGCAAACCTTGCAAGAAGCCGCGCAAGCCCAGGGATTTCTCTTTCCCTTGAGCTTGGCCGCTGAAGGCAGTTGCACGATTGGTGGCAACCTGGGCACCAACGCGGGCGGAACAGGCGTAGTGCGCTATGGCAACACGCGCGACCTGTGCCTGGGGCTGGAAGTGGTCACCGCGCAGGGCGACATCTGGCATGGCTTGAGCGGCCTGCGCAAAGACAACACGGGTTACGACCTGACCGATTTGTTCATCGGCGCGGAAGGCACGCTGGGCATCATCACTGCCGCTTGCATGAAGCTGTACCCGCTGCCCGCCGCGCAATTGACCGCCTGGGCTGCCGTGCCGTCACTGGAAGACGCCGTCAAGCTGTTGGGCCTGGCGCACCAGCATTTGGGTGCAGGATTGACCGGGTTTGAGGTTATGGGCCAGTTTGCGCTCAGCCTGGTAGACCGCCATTTTCCGCAGCAACGGGTACCGCTTTACAAAGATACACCCTGGTGCGTTTTGATTGAAAATTCTGACCATGAATCCGAAGCGCATGCGCGGGTTCAGTTTGAAAAACTACTAGAAACCGCGCTGACCGAGGCTTGCGTGACCGACGCCGTGGTGGCCGAAAATCTGGGCCAAGCCCGCGCCCTTTGGCACATTCGCGAGAGCATTCCGCTGGCGCAACCCATGGAAGGCCCCAACATCAAGCACGACGTGTCGATTCCCGTGTCGGGCATTCCTGATTTTGTGCGAGTCACCGACGCCCTGCTGGAAATGACCTACCCCGGTGTGCGCCTGGTCAATTTTGGCCACTTGGGCGACGGCAATTTGCATTACAACGTGCAAGCCCCCGAGGGCGGCGACCCTGTCGCGTTTTTGCGCGACCACGAAGACACCGTGAACACGCTGGTTTTTGACTCGGTCGAGCAATTTGGCGGCTCCATTTCAGCCGAGCACGGCGTGGGCAGCATGAAAGTGGACAAACTGGTCAAACACAAGTCGCCCGTGGCTTTGTCCATGATGCGCGCAATCAAAATTGCTCTGGATCCGAATCAGCTGATGAACCCTGGGCGAGTGGTTCGGGTGTGATCTATCGGATCAGATTGAATTGAATTAAATTAGTTGCTATTATTTATATAGCAAACAATGACCATTATTCGAGAGCTAGAGGCCGATTTGACTCATATTTTGAGTTTTCTGAGCCAATTCCTCAAAAGTGATATCACCGGTGATATGAACTATGGTTTTGCCTTTGTCGGTGCCTTTTTTGAAACCTTGGTCGGCGCCTTGGCTTTAGTCTGACGCGGTTTGCTTGATTTGGCGGGCTTGGCCGCCTTGGCCTTTAGCGCGCATTGCATGGCCAGCCGCGCCCAAACGGTCATGGCGTCGGGCAAATCCATGGCGTCTTCTGGGGCGCTGAAGTAATTCATGCTGTGGGTTTGGCTGACACCGCCCCGGGTAGACACGTAGCTGGCCACCTTGCAGCCTGCGGCTTCGTAACGGGCCCGGGTGTCGTCATTGCCTTTGAGCCACAGCTTTTGCCCAGCGCCAAAATCGCCAATGATGGCAATGTTCAGACCATCCACGCTGATGCCCCAGCCACCGAACATGCGCTTGGGCACGCACGGGCCAACGACAGACAACAGCTCGCAGCAATAATCAGCAAATTCCCGGTCAGCGGCCATGGCAAAGCAATCCAGTCCAGTCAGAAAACGATTTAAAAAACAAAGTCTCGCTGATCATCAGCGAAAATAGTTCAAAACACCAGTCCTCACCAGACTTTTTTGACCCATTACGAGAGACACCATGACTGTTATCACCACCATTGAAGACCTGCGCGTTTTGGCACAAAAACGCGTGCCGCGCATGTTCTACGACTACGCCGATTCAGGCTCCTGGACTGAAAGCACTTACCGCGCCAACGAAGCTGATTTTCAAAAAATCAAACTGCGCCAGCGCGTTGCCGTGAACATGGAAAACCGCAGCACAAAAAGCCAGATGATCGGCGAAACCGTGGCCATGCCGGTTGCCATCGCGCCCACGGGCCTCACGGGCATGCAGCACGCCGATGGCGAAATTCACGGAGCGCAAGCAGCCAAAAAATTTGGCATTCCGTTCACCCTGTCCACCATGAGCATTTGCTCGCTGGAAGACATTGCACAGGCCACCAACCGGCACCCGTTCTGGTTTCAGTTGTACGTGATGAAAGACCGCGACTACATTGAGCGGCTGATTGACCGGGCCAAAGCGGCCAACTGCTCGGCTTTGGTCATCACGCTGGATTTGCAAATTTTGGGGCAGCGCCACAAAGACCTGAAAAACGGCCTGTCTGCGCCACCCAAACTGACACTGGCCAACATCATCAACATGGGCACCAAGCCGCGCTGGTGGATGGGCATGCTGGGCACCAAGCGCCGTGGGTTTGGCAACATTGTGGGCCACGTCAAAGGAGTTGAAAACATGGGCTCGCTGAGCGAATGGACAGCCAAGCAGTTTGACCCGGCACTCAACTGGAACGATGTCGAGTGGATCAAAAAGCGCTGGGGCGGCAAAATCATCTTGAAGGGCATTCAAGACGTGGAGGACGCCAAACTGGGCGTTGCCAGCGGTGCCGATGCGCTGATTGTGTCCAACCACGGTGGCCGCCAGCTTGACGGCGCACAATCGTCCATTGGCGCGTTGCCCGCCATTGTGGACGCGGTGGGTAGCCAGATTGAAGTGCACATGGACGGCGGCATTCGCAGCGGGCAGGACGTGTTGAAGGCCCGCGCCCTGGGTGCCAAAGGCACTTACATTGGCCGCTCGTTTTTGTACGGCCTGGGGGCCATGGGCGAAGCGGGCGTGACCAAAGCGCTGGAAATCATTCACAAAGAGCTGGATTTGACCATGGCCTTTTGTGGCCGCACGCAGATTGACTCGGTGGACAAAAGCATACTTTTACCAGGTACTTTTTAGGGTCAACGGCCCTGCCCTTTCACATGCAACTGCCTCTGCTGGCCCCGTGGGCCTGGATGCCCATCGTGATTGCAGCAGCGCTGGCGCAAACTGCCCGCAATGCCGCGCAGCGCACGCTCACGAGTGACCTGGGCACCCTCAGCGCCACGCTGATCCGCTTTCTGTACGGCCTGCCCTTTGCGCTGGCTTGGTTGCTGGTGGTGCAACAGCTGGGTACTGGCAGCGGCGCGGCACTTCAGTTCAACGCCAGCTACTGGACTTGGCTGGTGCTGGGTGCCCTGGGCCAACTGGCGGCCACCGCCTTGCTGCTGCGGGCCATGCAAGAGCGCAATTTCATCATTGGCGTGACCTTTGCCAAAACCGAGGTGTTGCAGGTGGCTCTTTTTGCCGCTTTGTTTTTGAACGAGATCCCTGAATGGGTGTCCATCGTCGCCATCGCGATTGCATCGCTGGGCGTGTTGCTGCTGTCGCTGCCCAAGCCCAGTGCGGCGTCTGACTTGCCGGGCACCAACCCCTGGATCAGCAAAGCCGCCTTGTTTGGCTTGGGTTCGGGCGCTTGCTTTGCCATTGCCGCCGTGGGTTTTCGAGGTGCAGCGCTTACCCAACCTGGCCTGTCGCCCTGGCTCATTGGCGCGATGGGCGTGGTGCTGGCCCAAGCCCTTCAAACGCTTTTGTTGGGCGGCTATTTGATGTGGCAACGACGGCGTGACCTGGCTGGCCTGCTGGGTGCTCTGGGTGGGGCGTGGCGTTTGTCCTTGGTGGCAGGCGGCATGGGGGCGTTGGCCTCGATTGGCTGGTTCACTGCATTTGCCATGGCCAGCGCGGCCGAGGTCAAAACCCTGGCCTTGGTCGAAGTGCTGTTCAGCTACGCCGTGTCGCGCAAGCTGTTTGACGAAAAGCTCAGCCGCAATGAGCGCCTGGGGCTGCTGCTGGTCAGTGTGGGCCTGGTGGTGGTTTGCGCGCGGCTGTAGCCCTTCGCAGAATCGCCTTCGCAGATTCAAGCCCGCAGATTCAAGCCTGCCAATCCACCCCCCGCAGTTTCACCCACACCCTGCCGTCATGCGCCGCATTGCCCACCTGGACATGGATGCCTTTTACGCATCAGTTGAGCTGCTGCGCTACCCGCAACTCAAGGGCCTCCCCGTGGTGATTGGCGGGGGTCGCCGCGCTGAAGACGAAACCCTGCGCCAAACCTACGAAGGCCACACCCTGGCCGACATTCCAGTGGAGTCGTTCCCGCGCCTGCAAGGCTACACCGGGCGCGGCGTCATCACCACGGCCACCTACGCAGCCCGCCAGTTTGGCGTGGGCTCGGCGCTGGGGCTGATGAAAGCCGCCAAGCTGTGCCCACAGGCCATTTTGCTGCCGGTTGATTTCAACGAGTACCGCAAATACTCACGCCTGTTCAAAGCCACCATCCTGGAGATCGCGCCTTTGATGGAAGACCGGGGTGTGGACGAGGTTTACATCGACTTCACCGACGTGCCCGGCGGTCAGCGCGAGGGGGGCCGGGTGTTGGCGCGGCTGATTCAAAAAGCGATTTTTGACGCCACTGGGCTCACCTGCTCGGCCGGCGTGGCCCCCAACAAGCTATTGGCCAAAATGGCCAGTGAATTCAACAAACCCAACGGCATCTCGGTGGTGTTTGAAGAAGACCTGCAAAGCCACATCTGGCCGCTGGCTTGCCGCAAAATCAATGGCATTGGCCCCAAATCCGATGAAAAACTGAAATCGCATGGCATTCACCTGATTGGCGACCTGGCCGCCCGCGACGAGCAGTGGCTGATGGACCATTTTGGCAACGCCACGGGCAGCTGGATGCACCACGCCGCCTGGGGCCGCGACGACCGCCCGGTGTCCACCCAGAGCGAGCCCGTCAGCATCAGCCGCGAAACCACGTTCGACCGCGACTTGCACGCCGTGCGCGACAAGGCTGAGCTGGGTGCCATTTTCACCCGCCTGTGCGAGCAACTGGCAGGCGACCTGCAACGCAAAGGCTACGCGGGCAAAACCATTGGCATCAAGCTGCGCTATGACGACTTCAAGGCAGCTACGCGCGACCTGACGATTGACCTGCCCACGGACGACGCCAAAACCATTCGGCAAAGCGCGGGCCAATGTTTGAAGCGTGTGCCGTTGCATAAGAAGTTGCGCTTGCTGGGCGTGCGGGTGGGCTCTCTCGTCCGCCTGGCTGAGCTTGGGGGCAACGCTGATTCTTCCAAACTGGCACTTGCAGCGGGTTTAGCGGGCTTGGGGCCAGTTACACAACCCCTGCACGGGCCGCAAAATCTGGCAGAACCCGAGCTGTTTTAGCCAACGATTGTTCTGTCCGACGGCAAAAGCCAGTAAGATTAGCTTACCGCCAACTTACAGCAAGGTGATGGACCAACGGGCTTACCCGCTTGCTGATTTGTCTTTCACTGACTTGCCCGTCAATTTTTGGAGAACGCCATGTATCTCTTGAACACCCCCAGGGTCACGCTCAACGAAATTCAGCGAATCAAAGTGTGGCAAGTGGCGCACCGGCGGGAACAGCCCCTGGAATACCGTTTGTGGGAAGCTGTTTTGACCGTTTGGGTGATGGGCTGCATCGGCTGGCTGCCCTTGGTGATTGTGCAAGCCTGGTGGCTGATGCCCCTGCTGATTGCGGCAACTTTCGCACCGCAAATTTATGTGGCGTGGCGAACCCAGGCCTGCCGCGCTCAGCGTCTCAGGTGCGACTGGTTGAAGCCCTCACCGTGAACTAAAGTGGGGTCATGAAAATCCCCCTCAACCTCACCTGTTTCTCACTCAGCGTGTCTGAGCACATTGCCCATTTGGTGCTGAACAAGCCCGAGGCACTGAACACCATGCACCGCACCTTTTGGCGCGAGCTTGACGAGGTGTTGGCGGCCCTGCACAAGGGCGGTGACGCCCGGGTTTTGCTGATCTCCAGCACCGGCAAACACTTCAGCGCGGGCATGGCGCTGGATACCTTTAGCAGCAGCAAACCCGACGGTTCGCCCAACCCCGACGGGCTGATGGACGATCAATCCCCCGAGGGGCGAGCGGCGGTTTTTGATTCGCTGCAGGCCATTCAAGCGACCTTCACCCGGCTAGAGACCATGCGCATCCCGGTGATCGCGGCGATTCAGGGCGGCTGCATTGGCGGCGCGGTTGATTTGGTCACGGCCTGCTGCATTCGCTACGCCACCGCTGAAGCGTTTTTTTGCATTCAGGAAATCAACATCGGCTTGGTGGCCGACGTGGGCACCTTGCAGCGTTTGCCCAAGTTGATTCCGCTGGGCGTAGTCAAAGAGCTGGCTTACACAGGGCGGCGCTTGCCTGCGCAAAAAGCCTTAGCCTACGGGCTGGTTAATGACGTGTTTGATTCGCACCAAGCCATGCTGGACGCCGCCTTGCAATGCGCCAAAGAGATCGCCGCCAAGCCGCCCGTGGCGATTTGGGGCACCAAGCAGGTGATTCACTACGCGCGCGACCACACGGTTGACCAGGCGCTGAAGCAAATGGGCTGGGTGCAAGGCGCCATCTGGAGCAATGCGCACGTGGAAGAGGCGGTGACCGCCCTGAAGCAAAAACGCCCGGCTGTTTACCCCAATTTGCCCGAGCTGCGCAGCTTCATCGATCCCAATTGAGTGGGTTCCAATTCGCTTGGTTCAATCGAATTGCCCACATTGCCGGAATCGCAAGATTCGCAAGATTCGGAAAAATCTCCAGAATCTCCGGAATCGCCTATTCTGCTATAATACAAATAGCAAACTATTTATATTATTCGGGAGCTAGAGGCCAATTTGACTCATATTTTGGTCAAAATAAGCACTTTCCCCACAAAAAGAACCTGCAGGTTCTTTTTTGTCAAAATAGCGTCTTTTCAGCCTGAATTCAAGCCCTGCCGCCCACCGCTGGCGGTTTGCGCAAGTACATGTCTTCGTCCGCCCGCTTGAGCAGGGTTTGCAGGTCATGCCCTTCGTCCGGGCACAGCGCAATGCCGATGGACGCCCCAACCGAGATTTGCTCGCCATCCACTGCAATGCCTTGCAGGGCCCGCAAGGGTGCCGCCAGGGCACGCTCCAGCTTGTCGCGCGCGCGCGCAGCGCCATCGTGGTTGGGCACGTTTTCCAGCATCACCACAAACTCATCACCGCCATAACGCGCCGCCATGTCGCTG
>JANPCR010000118.1:0-5475 GCA_031431035.1 Rhodoferax sp. | reverse complement strand
GGCAAATCCGTGCAACTCCCATGCACCACTTCCGCCGCCATGCCAATAGATTCCCCAAGCGTCGGATGCGGGTGAATCGTCTTGCCGATATCAATAGCATCTGCACCCATCTCAATCGCCAGCGCAATCTCGCCAATCATGTCGCCTGCGTGGGTGCCGACCATGCCACCGCCGAGGATCTTGCCGTGGCCGTGGGCTTCTGGAGAGTCGTCAAACAGCAGCTTGGTGACGCCTTCGTCGCGTCCATTGGCAATGGCCCGGCCTGAAGCTGTCCAGGGGAACAAGCCTTTCTTGACCTTGATGCCCTGCGCCTTGGCTTGATCTTCGGTGAGGCCGACCCAGGCGACTTCGGGATCGGTGAAGGCGACGCTCGGAATCACGCGGACGTTGAAAGCTGTGCTGGCGAGTTCCTTGTTGCCATGCAACTCTCCGGCAATCACTTCCGCCGCTACGTGCGCTTCATGCACCGCCTTGTACGCGAGCATAGGCTGGCCAACGATATCGCCGATGGCAAAAATGTGGGGCACGTTGGCGTGCAGTGCTAGTAACAGGGCGGCGATGCCTTCGACCAGCACCAAAGGGGTGGGGGTGAACTCGTTTGTCTATTCGCCGCGCCGATAACTTGCAGGTTGGACGTGCCGCTTGGCACAGTAGTGCATCACATCAGTCGCTGATTAGCGCAAATTCTGTTACGAGAAGAGGGGTGTTTACCATATCAATTTTTGCTGGTTTTGCCGAGCTTCGCTTTTGTCACTTCAAAAATGCGTCGTCCACCAGGTCTCAGTCAACTGCTCGTGCAGCCACTCGGTAAACCCACTCACCTTGGCAGGCACCATACGGGGGGATGGGTAAACCGCATGAATTTCTTGCGTCGGTAACGTCCAGTCGCCCAGCAGTGCGACCAATGCGCCACTTGTTACGGATTCATGCACGACATATGTCGGCAAAGCGGCGATGCCTAGGCCGGCGCAAGCAGCCGTCATGAGCGCAGATTTGTTGTTCGAGCGCATGGGGCCTTTGAGCTGCACTGCCAGCTCTTCGCCTTTGACACCCTGGAAATGCCAGCGTGAATCGTTTTGCACCGTACTGATGATGAGCGCATCGTGTGAAGTGAGATCGAAAGGCGTTTGAGGTGTCCCGTGTAGCGCCAAGTATTCAGGAGAAGCAACGACCGACCAAGGGTTGCGACCCAAATAGCGTGCGCCCAAATTGGAATCGACCAAGCGCCCCATGCGAATGGCTACATCAATACCCTGCGCCACCATGTCCACGATGTGATCATCAAATAGCAGCTCAATCTGCAGCTTGGGATTGAGCTTCAGGAATCGCAACACCAAAGGTGCGAGTACGCGCCGACCAAAATCCATCGTTGTGCTCACGCGCAAGCCACCTTGCATCTGCGATTGCAACAAGCCCGCCACATTCTCCGCTTCCTCAAGATGCTGCGCGATCAGTTTGCACTTTTCATAGTAAAGAACACCGACCTCGGTGGGCGTAACACCATGGGTGCTTCGATAAAGAAGGCGCGATCCGAGCTGTTTTTCTAGTTGAGCGATGAGTTTTGTTGCCGATGGCTGCCCAATGCCAAGGTCAAGTGCTGCCTTGCTAAAAGAGCTTAAGTCCACCACGCGGACAAACAGATGCATCGCCTGAAAGCTGGTCATATTCAAAGTAGACCACGGCGCTGGAGCAATGGCAATATTCCTTGAAAGAATAACCAAATTGCCACGCGCACTACTTCCGTGAAGCGTCTTGTATCGACATGATTTGGGTCTGCTGCCTAAACCAAACTGATCCTTCAGCCTTCCAACTGCGACTCGACAGCCCGATACAACCCACCAACGAGAGGCGAACAATGACACAACTTCGAGCCCACCTGATAGCCTTGAGCCTCATCGCATCGGCGCTGCCCGGCTTGGCGACTGCTCAGGCCTACCCCAACCGCCAAACAGTACGGCTCATCGTGCCATTCGCCCCTGGTGGCACAACCGACCTGCTGGCACGAGTGATATCCCCGAAGATGGGCGTGGCGCTTGGCCAAACCGTGATCGTCGAAAACAAAGCTGGCGCAGGCGGCGCGATTGGTGCGAATGAGGTGGCCAAGTCGCAGCCTGATGGCTACACCCTGCTCATGTCGTCCGTCTCCACCATGGCAGCCAACCCAGCCATCAACCCGAAAACGCCCTATGACCCGAACATTGATTTTATTCATATCGTGAATGTGGCGGCTACACCGAATGTGATTGCAGTGCATCCATCGTTTCCAGCCAAAGACTACAAAAGCTTTGTGGAGCTCCTGAAAAAGGAGCCCGGCAAACACAGCTATGCCACCGCTGGGCAAGGTACTGTGGGGCACTTGATGGCCGAGGTGTACAAGAGCGAGGCAAAAGTCTTCATCACCCATATTCCTTACCGTGGCTCAGGTCCCGCTTTAAACGATGCTGTCGCGGGTCAAGTCGGTATCGTGGCAGACAACCTGCCCACATCGCTCCCCTTCATTTTGGACAAACGCCTCGTGCCCATCGTTGTTGCGGCGCCAACGCGCTTGGCTCAATTGCCCGATGTGCCCACGTTCAGTGAAGTCGGATTAGCTTCTGTCAATCGCATGTCGTTCTTGGGTGTGTCTGCCCCCAAAGGCACGCCCAAAGATATCGTGGATAAGTTGAATTCGGCCGTGAATGCAGCATTGGCTGATCCTGCCGTGCGCCAGCGCATTGAGGCCACGGGCGGCATCGTGGTCGGCAATTCTGCTGCTGAGTATCAGAAGCAAGTGAAAGACGAGTTTGAAATCTACAAGGTAGCAGTAAAGACGCAGGGGCTCAAGCCCGATTGAGTTGTTGACAAATTCGCCCTTTGAAGAGTCAGCCATGCCCAATTTCGCCGCCAACTTGACCATGCTGTTCACTGAGTTGCCGTTTCTCGAGCGCTTTGCTGCCGCTTCCAAGGCCAACTTCGAAGCCGTGGAATTTTTGTTTCCCTATGACTTCCTCTTGAAAGATATTCAACAGCGCCTGGAGGTGAATGGCCTCAAACTGGTGCTTCACAATTTTCCCGCTGGTGACTGGGCAGCCGGCGAGCGCGGCATCGCTTGCTGGCCCGATCGCGTGGAAGAGTTTCGTGCTGGCGTGGCCACTGCTATTCGCTACGCCAAAGGCTTGGGGGTGCGCAAACTCAACTGCTTGGTGGGGAAAACACCCGTTGGCGCTGACCCTGAACTGGTACGCCAGACCGTGGTGAGCAATCTCCGCTACGCGGCCAAAGCGTTGGAAGCGCAAAGCCTCACCCTGCTGGTCGAACCCATCAACATCTACGATATTCCCGGTTTTTATCTGAACCGCACCGAGCAAGCCATTGAGTTGCTCAATGAAGTTGGCGCGGACAACGCCTTGATTCAGTACGACACTTACCACGCCCAGCGCATGGAAGGCGAGCTCGGCGCGACGCTCATCAAACATTTGTCCCGCATCGGTCATATTCAAATCGCAGACAACCCTGGGCGCAACGAGCCAGGCACAGGCGAGATCAACTACCGTTGGCTTTTCAAACACCTGGACACCATTGGCTATTCAGGTTGGGTGGGCTGCGAATACAAGCCTGCCACTGACACGTTGGCAGGACTCGGTTGGCGCAAACAGCTCATTGAATAGACCAAGCGCATCGCCCTCCTCTTCGCTTGACTCAATTCCAAGAGAAAAATGATTTCACAACCCCAAAAAATCGGATTCATCGGCCTGGGCACCATGGGCGCACCCATGGCAGGGCATCTCATTGCTGCAGGCTACCCAATGTTTGTCAGCATGCTCAACCATATTCCCGCCTCCATCGCCAGCCAAGCCACAAAGATGTGCGCCAATCCCCGCGGCGTGGCAGAGATCGCTGATGTCGTTTTCATCATGGTGCCTGACACACCCAACGTCGAAGAGGTCTTGTTTGGCGTGGATGGCCTTGCCGCAGGGCTGTCAAAAGGCAAGACGGTGGTGGACATGAGTTCCATCTCGCCGATTGCCACCAAACAATTTGCCAAGAAAATCAATGATCTCGGCTGCGACTATTTGGACGCACCGGTCTCTGGCGGCGAAGTGGGCGCAAAAAATGCCACTTTATCGATCATGGTCGGCGCAGACGAAAGCGTATTCATCAAGGTCAAACCCTTGTTAGAGCTGATGGGCAAAAACATCACTTTGGTTGGTGGCAACGGCGATGGCCAAACCGCCAAAGTAGCCAACCAAATCATCGTGGCACTCAACATTGAAGCGGTAGCCGAAGCGCTGCTCTTTGCCGCCAAAGCTGGGGCTGACCCGGCGCGTGTACGCCAAGCGCTGATGGGTGGGTTTGCGTCGTCCAAAATTCTCGAAGTGCATGGCGAACGCATGATCAAGCGCACTTTTGATCCTGGTTTTCGCATTGAGCTGCATCAAAAGGATTTGAACCTTGCGCTGTCCAGCGCGCGCGCTTTGGGCGTGTCACTGCCCAATACCGCCACAGCGCAAGAGCTATTTAACGCTTGCGTCGCGCATCGTGGTAACGCTTGGGACCACTCGGCAATGGTTCGTGCTTTGGAAAACTTGGCCAATTTTGAAATCGGGCAGCAAGCCCAACAAGTCCAGCCGCTAGGGGAACCTTAGGGAACGTCGCTCCATCAAGCGACGTGAAGCAGCGCTGTCGCTTCGAGACTGACGGTGCACACTGGCGCACCGGTCGGCGCGGGAAGAAGTAATCGGCGCGGTGAGCTATCGTCTACACCATTCGCCGCAGGGTACGCAATGGACAGACACCATGGCCCTTTTTTGGGGAAGGTCACGAAGTAGTGATGCCCGCAGTGCCAGCAGCGGACGCGGGCACTGCCGTGGCCGAAGATACCGCATGCCAGGTGTTTGCAAAACACTTGGCGAACGAAGCTCTTTGGCTATTGAAAGCAACCTAAAACTGAACTCTAGCCAGTTCGGACGTTTGCAGTAGGGGCTCTATGGCGGCCTACTTGTGTGCAGGCGGCAAGTCCGTGCAACTCCCATGCGCCACCTCTGCCGCCATGCCGATGCTTTCGCCCAGCGTCGGATGCGGATGAATCGTCTTGCCGATATCAATAGCATCAGCACCCATCTCAATCGCCAGTGCCACTTCGCCAATCATGTCGCCCGCATGGGTGCCCACCATGCCGCCACCAAGGATCTTGCCGTGGCCGTGCGCTTCGGGGGAGTCATCAAACAGCAGCTTGGTGACGCCTTCGTCGCGTCCATTGGCAATGGCCCGGCCTGATGCGGTCCACGGGAACAGGCCTTTTTTGACCTTGATGCCTTGCGCCTTGGCTTGGTCTTCAGTCAGGCCGACCCAGGCGACTTCAGGATCAGTGTAGGCAACACTCGGAATCACCCGGGCGTTGAAGGCTGCGCTGGCCAGTTCCTTGTTGCCTTGCAACTCGCCGGCAATCACTTCAGCGGCCACATGCGCCTCGTGCACGGCCTTGTGCGCCAGCAT
>JANPCR010000117.1:0-12764 GCA_031431035.1 Rhodoferax sp. | reverse complement strand
TGCTCCATCAGCCAGCCGCCCACGGTGTCTGGCAGGGTGCGCAAATGGGTTGGAAATGCACCGGCGGCAAAGCCGACGTGGCCACCGTGCTGGGGCTGCCACAGGGTGACAAATTGGCCGACTTCCGTCTGCTTGGGCAGGCTGCTGGCTGGGACAAACGGGTCATTCAGGGCGTTGACGACCAGAGCGGGCAGGCGAATTTGGTGCAAATGCGGTTTGGCGGATGCGCGGGCCCAGTAGTCTTCGGTGTTTTTGAACCCGTGCAAGGGCGCGGTGAACACGTTGTCAAACTCAAACAGATCTTTCGAATCCAGCAAGGCTTGTCGGTCAAACAGCCCGGGGTGCTGGTCCAATTTGCGCAAGGCTTTGGGTTTCATTGAATTGATGAACATACGCGTGTACACGAGGCGATTGAAGCCGCGCCCAATGGCGTGGCCGCTAGCAGCCAGGTCAATCGGCGAGCAAATGCTGGCCACGGCGTTGATGGTTTGGGCCGCTTCAGCACCCATTTCCTCGGCCCAGCGCATCAGGGCATTGCCGCCCAATGAGATTCCCACGGCGACGATAGGCCCCTGGTGCCTGGCCCGCAACCGCTGCAAAATCCAGCCAATTTCTTCAAAATCGCCCGAATGGTAGGCGCGCGGGCCCCAATTGAGCTCGCCGCTGCACCCTCTGAAGTGAGGGACGGCAAAGGCATGGCCGTGCAATCGGCAAAATTCGGCAAAGGCTTCTGAATAATGGCTGCGCGAGGTGCCTTCCAGGCCGTGGAACAAAACCAGCAAGGTTTGGTTAGCCTGCGCTGGCGCGCCTTTTAGAAAATCAACGTCAATGAAGTCAGCGTCTGGGGCAATCCAACGTTCACGTTCGAACTCTGGGGCCGCGCCAGCCATGCGCTTGGACAAGCGCGCAGGCCAGATGGTTTGCAAATTGCCACCCGGAAGCCACCATGGAGCCGCGTAGTTCATGGGTTAGTGCAAAACCGTCGGGGTGTCATTGATCTCTTGCGCCTCGTTGGCTGACCCTGGGCTGGCATGGTGTGCAACCAATCGCCAGCCTTGGCTGGTGCGGTGGTACACATTGGTTGCCAACACCCAGGCATTGGCCGGGCCGCCTTCGGTCAGCACTTCAATGCGTTCCAGCACGCTGTGCACTGAGCTGGCCATCGCCTCGACTTTGCGCACATGGTGGGCAAATGCGCGAATACGCCCGTTTGAAAACATCGCGTCAAATGCGGTTCGAATCGCGCTGACGCCCACCACCCGCGGGCCGCCGGGGTGCACGCAGACCACATCGTCTTCATCTGCCCAGCAGGCCATCAGCTTTTCGATGTCGCCAGTTTGCAAGGCTTCATAAAAAGATGCTTCGATCTCATCAGCGGATCCGCCCATCAAAGAGGCCTGCGATTTGGTTTTTGCCATGGTGCGATATTGCCGTGTGCGTTGCTTGAGTTGGGGGCGGCAACTATGTTACCGTCTGGTCTAATTTGGTTTCAGTTCGATTTTTGGGAAGCCGCAAAGGAGCACTGTCTATGAAGTATCGTCTGTTCACGTTGTTTGCCACTATGGCAATAGCCTTTGGTTTGTCAGGTTGTGGTTACAACGATTTTCAGCGGCTTGACGAACAAACCAAATCGTCCTGGAGCGAGGTTCTCAACCAGTACCAGCGCCGTGCTGATTTGGTGCCCAACATTGTGGCCTCGGTCAAAGGTGAAGCTGCATTTGAGCAAGACACATTGACCAAGGTGATCGAAGCGCGCGCCAAGGCCACGTCGATTCAAGTCACCCCCGAAACCCTGAACAACCCTGAGGCTTTTAAGAAATTCCAGGCCGTGCAGGGTGAGTTGGGCAGCGCTTTAAGCCGTTTGATGGTCGTTTCTGAAAGATATCCCGATTTGAAAGCCAACCAGGGCTTTCGGGACTTGCGGGTGCAGTTGGAAGGCACAGAAAACCGCATCACCGTGGCGCGTAACCGCTACATTCAGTCAGTTCAAGAGTACAACGTCTTGACCCGAAGCTTCCCCAGCAACCTGACGGCGATGGTTTTCAGTTACGCCACCAAGCCTAGCTTTGCCGTGCAAAATGAAGCCGCTATCTCCGCGCCGCCGGTGGTGGATTTCAACAAGAAGCCTTGATTGCAAATGTTTCAACGCGTCGCTTTGCGGCGCACGACTGAGCGGCCTGAGGGCTTTTCATGCTGAAGTTGCTCGCCAGACACGTTAAACGCTGGGCCATAACCGTCGCTCTGCCGTTGCTTGCCTGGGTCGCTACAGCCCAGCCCTTGGTGGCGGTGCCGCCCTTGAGCGGACACGTGATTGACGTCACGCAAACTTTGAGCGCGACCGAAAAGGCAGCGTTAGAGTCCAAGCTGACAACATTTGAGCAGCAGAAGGGCTCCCAAATTGTGCTGCTGCTGGTGCCCACCACCCAGCCTGAAGACATTGTTTCGTTTGCCAACCGGGTGGGTAACCTCTGGAAAATCGGCCGAAAGGAAGCTGGCGACGGGCTCTTGCTGATCGTTGCCAAAAACGACCGCAAAGTGCGCATCGAGGTTGCCAAAACGCTGGAAGGCGCAATTCCCGATTTGGCGGCCAGGCAAATCATTGAGAACTCCATCACCCCCAACTTCAAAGGGGGCCATTACGCGGCGGGGCTGGACGTGGCAACCGATCAGTTGATAGCGCGCATTTCAGGCGAGGCCCTGCCGGAACCCCCAAGTGGACACTTTGGGCAAGAAGCCAACACCTTTGGGTTTCAGTGGATGGATCTGGCTATCTTCATGTTTTTCGCCGTGCCCATTGCCGGGGGCATTGCGCGCAGCATTTTTGGCCGCAAGCTGGGGGCTTTTCTGGTGGGTGGCGGGGTTGGGGCGCTTGCCATGGTGGTCACCGCGAGTTTGGTGTTGGCTGGCCTGGCAGCGTTCGTGGCCCTGATCGTTACATTTTTGATGGGCAGCGGCATTGCGTCTTTGCCTGGCTCGGGCAGATCCGGCAGGGCGGGCAGATCGTCTGGCTGGGGCGGGGGGTTTGGCGGCGGCGGTGGATTTGGTGGGGGCGGGAGCAGCGGTGGTGGTTTCAGCTCGGGCGGTGGTGGCGACTTTGGTGGCGGTGGCGCGTCTGGCGACTGGTAAGCCATGTCTGAACCCACCCCAAAACCCGATCTCAATTCACCTGTTCAGGCACCCACCATGTGGCAAAAATTCAAACGAATTCTCAAGCACCGTTGGCTTGACGAAGGCGATTCAAACCGTGCTGTTCCACCGGATATGGCTGAGCGCCTAATGCGCCGGGTCGCAGCCAGCGAAAAACGCCACAGCGGCGAAGTTCGTATTTGCGTTGAAGCGGGCTTGCCCATGAGCTACTTGTGGCGCAATGCAAACGCCCGTGAACGCGCGGTAATGATGTTCGGCAAATTGCATGTCTGGGACACCGAAAACAACAACGGTGTTTTGATTTACCTTCTCTTAGCAGATCACGCCATCGAGATCGTGGCGGATCGGGGTTTGAACCAGCGGGTGACTGCCAAGGGTTGGCAAGCCATGGCAGACAACCTGAGCCAAGCCATTCGCGCGGGGCAGTATGAAAATGGGTTGACTCAAGCACTGGAAGAGGTCTCAGCCGTTTTGGTAAAGCATTTTCCAGTGACGTCCTTGAACGAAAACCCTAACGAGCTCCCCGATGAACCCCTGGTGGGTTGATGTCTACTACTGCCTAGGTCTAAGCCTTAACCGACCGCGTGAGTTTTCGAGCGTGATTTTGAAGCCAAAGACATAAAAAAAAACCCCGCCGTGAATCGTGGGGTTTTTTGTCGAGGCTTTGTTTGCCCGCCTACAGGTCGTGCGCCTTATTTCTTTTGGCGAAATTTCCGCAGCGCTGCTATTTGAGCAGCCATCATCGCCAATTCAGAAGTGGCTTTGGCCATATCAATCTCGGTTTTAGCGTTTTTCAGCGCTTCTTCGGCCGCCGCGCGGGCCGCATTGGCCTTTTCGTCGTCCAGGTCTTTGCCGCGCACTGCGGTGTCAGACAACACCGTCACGCAGTTGGGCTGCACTTCCAGAATGCCACCGGCAACGAAGATGAATTCTTCACTGCCATCGGCTTTTTCTATGCGAACCGAACCTGCCTTGATGCGGGTGATCAGTGGCGTGTGCCGTGGGTAAATGCCCAGTTCGCCCGCCTCGCCAGGCAAAGCCACAAACTTGGCTTCACCCGAGAAGATGGACTCTTCTGCGCTGACAACATCAACGTGAATCGTTGCCATGATCAGGCTACTTTCTTGCTCTTCTCAATCGCTTCGTCGATCGTGCCTACCATGTAGAAGGCCTGCTCGGGCATGTGATCACATTTGCCGTTCACGATCATCTTGAAGCCGCGAATCGTTTCTGACAAAGGCACATATTTGCCAGGCGAGCCGGTGAACACCTCGGCCACATGGAATGGCTGCGACAGGAAACGTTGGATTTTGCGGGCACGGGCCACGGCCAGCTTGTCTTCAGGGGCCAGGTCGTCCATGCCCATGATCGCGATGATGTCGCGCAACTCGCGGTAACGCTGCAAGGTGCCTTGCACTGCGCGGGCCGTGTTGTAGTGGTCTTCACCCACCACTTGAGGCGACAACTGGCGGCTGGTGGAGTCCAGTGGATCGACCGCAGGGTAGATGCCCAGCGATGCGATGTCACGAGACAACACGACAGTGGAGTCCAAATGCGCGAAAGTGGTGGCAGGGCTTGGGTCAGTCAAGTCATCGGCTGGCACGTAAACGGCCTGGATTGACGTGATCGAGCCCACTTTGGTGGAAGTGATGCGCTCTTGCAAGCGGCCCATTTCTTCGGCCAAGGTTGGCTGGTAGCCGACGGCAGAAGGCATGCGGCCCAAAAGCGCAGACACTTCGGTTCCGGCCAAGGTGTAGCGGTAAATGTTGTCCACAAAGAACAAAACGTCTTTGCCTTCATCCCGGAAAGATTCAGCGATGGTCAGGCCAGTCAGTGCCACGCGCAAACGGTTGCCTGGGGGCTCGTTCATCTGACCGTACACCATGGCAACTTTGGAGTCTTCAAGGCTCTCAAGGTTCACCACGCCAGAATCAGCCATCTCGTGATAGAAGTCGTTGCCTTCACGGGTGCGCTCACCCACGCCAGCGAACACGGACAGGCCGGAGTGCGCCTTGGCGATGTTGTTGATGAGTTCCATCATGTTCACGGTTTTGCCCACACCGGCACCACCGAACAGTCCCACTTTGCCGCCTTTGGCAAACGGGCAAACCAAGTCAATCACCTTGATGCCGGTCTCCAACAATTCTTGCGAAGGGCTCAGCTCATCGTAAGCTGGGGCCTTGCGGTGAATCGACATGTGCAGCGCGGAGTCAACTGGGCCACGCTCGTCAATCGGTGCGCCAAGCACGTCCATGATGCGTCCCAAAGTGGCCTTGCCAACTGGAACCATGATGGGGTTTGCGGTGTTTTTAACCATGGTGCCACGGCGCAGACCGTCGGACGAACCCAGGGCAATAGTGCGCACAATGCCGTCACCCAATTGCTGTTGCACTTCAAGTGTCAGGTTGGAACCATCCATCTTGAGCGCGTCATAAATTTTTGGCATTTTGTCACGTGGAAATTCCACGTCGACCACCGCGCCAATACATTGGACGATCTTGCCTTCTACGCCTGCGTTGCTGTTAGCTTGAGCCATGAGGTTGCTCCAAAATTTAAATCAAAATAAACGGAAAAGGCGGTGCTTAGACCGCTGCGGCACCTGCGACGATTTCCGAAAGTTCTTTCGTGATCGCAGCTTGACGCGTCTTGTTGTAGATCAGCTTCAACTCGGCAATCACGTTGCCGGCGTTGTCGGTAGCGGCTTTCATCGCGACCATGCGGGCAGCGTGCTCGCTGGCCATGTTTTCGGCAACTGCCTGGTAAACCAAGGCTTCGGCATAGCGCACCAGCAAGTCGTCAATTACGGCTTGCGCGTCCGGCTCATAAATGTAGTCCCAAGCTGGCTGAGTGCCGCTGGCTTTGGACTGTTCCTGCATCTTGACTGCCGACAATGGTAGTAGTTGCTCAACCACAGCCTCTTGGCGCATGGTGCTGATGAACTTGTTGTAGCTCAAATAAACAGCGCTGACTTCACCCTTGATGTAAGCGTCGAGCAGCACCTTGACGGGGCCGATTAGCTTGTCTAAATGCGGCTTGTCGCCCAAGTGAGTGACATGCGACACCACTTTGGCGCCAATGCGGTTTAAAAAACCAAGACCTTTGCCGCCGATCGCCACCGACAACGGGGTTTTACCCGCTGTTTGGGTTTCGCGCAGGCGCAATGTGACAGCCCGAAACAAGTTGCTGTTCAAACCACCGCACAACCCCTTATCTGTGGTCACCACGATGAAACCCGTCGACTTGCCGTCATTGGTTTTCATGAAGGGGTGAACATATTCAGGGTTGGCCGCGCCCAAATTGGTCGCGATGTTCCGAATTTTCTCGCTGTAAGGCCGCGCCGCCCGCATGCGCTCCTGAGCCTTGCGCATCTTAGACACAGAGATCATCTCCATGGCCTTGGTGATCTTCTTGGTGTTTTCAACCGATTTGATCTTGGTGCGTAGTTCCTTGCCTGATGCCATAAAAGCCCCTTTATTTTTTTAAAAGCAGGGTTTTAAGCAAACGACTTTTTGAAGGCTGCGGTGGCAGCCAACATTTCAGCTTCAGCGTCTTTGTCCAAGGCTTTGGAGTCTTCTACTTTGGCCAGCAAGGCAGCATGTTTGTCTTTAAGGTAGGCGTGCAGGCCATGTTCAAACGGCAAGACCTTGCTCACAGCAATATCGTCCATGAAGCCTTTGTTCACAGCAAACAGTGAAGCACCCATCAAACTGATTGGCAAAGGGCTGTACTGAGTTTGCTTGAGCAATTCGGTCACGCGCGCACCGCGATCCAGCTGTTTGCGTGTGGCTTCGTCCAGGTCCGATGCAAATTGGGCAAAGGCTGCCAACTCTCGGTACTGAGCCAAGTCGGTACGAATACCGCCAGATTGGCCTTTGATGACCTTGGTTTGCGCTGCAGAACCTACGCGTGACACCGAAATACCGGCGTTGATAGCAGGGCGGATGCCCGCGTTGAACAAAGACGTTTCCAAAAAGATCTGACCGTCGGTGATCGAAATCACGTTGGTGGGCACGAAGGCCGACACGTCACCCGCTTGGGTTTCAATGATGGGCAAAGCTGTCAATGAACCGGTTTTGCCTTTGACTGCGCCTTTGGTGAAGTCTTCGACGTATTTCTCGTTCACGCGAGCAGCGCGCTCGAGCAGGCGGCTGTGGAGATAAAACACGTCGCCGGGGTAGGCTTCGCGACCTGGTGGACGACGCAGCAACAGCGACACTTGGCGGTAGGCAACCGCTTGCTTAGACAAATCGTCGTACACAATCAAGGCGTCTTGTCCGCGGTCGCGGAAGTACTCGCCCATGGTGCATCCAGAGTAGGCGCTCACATACTGCATGGCGGCTGATTCAGAAGCCGTTGCCGCAACGACCGTTGTGTAAGCCATGGCACCCGCTGCCTCAAGGGACCGCACGACGTTTTTGACTGAAGAAGCTTTCTGACCAATGGCTACGTAGATGCAGGTCATGTTTTGACCTTTTTGATTGATGATGGCGTCAATCGCAACAGCCGTTTTACCGGTCTGGCGGTCACCAATGATTAGCTCGCGCTGGCCACGGCCTACAGGCACCATTGCGTCAATCGACTTCAGGCCAGTTTGCATGGGCTGGTCAACCGATTTACGTGCAATCACTCCGGGCGCGACTTTTTCGATCACGTCAGTCATTTTGGCGTTAATAGGGCCCTTGCCGTCAATAGGCTGACCCAAGGCGTTGACCACGCGACCCAACAATTCTGGACCGACGGGGACTTCCAAAATGCGGCCCGTGCACTTCACGATGTCGCCTTCAGAAATGTGCTCGTACTCGCCCAAAATCACGGAGCCGACCGAGTCGCGCTCCAAGTTCAACGCCAAACCGTAGGTCGGCAGGCCATCGCTGCCAGCCGGGAATTCGAGCATTTCGCCAGCCATCACGTCAGACAAGCCATGAATGCGGCAAATGCCGTCAGTCACAGACACGACGGTGCCTTGGTTGCGAATGTCGCTGCTTGAGGTTAGACCCTCAATGCGGCTTTTGATCAGTTCTGAAATTTCTGCGGGATTGAGTTGCATGACTCGGATCCTTCTATAAGATTAATTGGGCCAATGGCCAAGGCAAAGCGAGCGGCGAATGCCTCAAGCCGAGAGGGCCACCTTCATTTGTTCCAGACGGGCTTTGACCGATGTGTCGAGCACTTCGTCGCCTACCACCACCCGAATGCCACCGATCAACTCGGGCTCTAATTCGACAGTGACATTGAGCTTGCGGCCAAAACGCTTTTCGAGTGAGGCGCCCACATCGGCCAAGGCTTTGGCGTCAATTGGGAAAGCACTGTAAACAATAGCGTCTGAGGAACCGCTTTGCGCGTTTTTCAAGGCGCGAAACTGCAAGGCGATTTCTGGCAAGGCGTTCAAGCGACCATTTTCAACAACTGTGCGCAGGAAGTTCTTGGCCATCTCTGGCAAGCCAGTCTTGGCAATGCCAGTGATCAGCCCTAACACCTGCTCCGAAGTGAACTTGGGGTTGTCAGAAAAGGCCAACAACTGCGGATTGCCCGCAATGGCGGCTAATTCGTCGACCCAGACTGACGCACCCGGTGTGTCGCCGCCTGGACTTGCCTTAACCGCCTTGTACAAAGCCTCAGCGTAAGGGCGGGCAATGGTTGCAATTTCAGCCATATCTCGCTCTTACAGTTCAGTCTTCAGGCGGGAAAGCAAGTCAGCGTGAACGCCGGCGTTGACTTCCTTGCGCAGAATTTGCTCGGCACCCTTCACGGCCAATGCAGCAACCTGCTCACGCAGAGTTTCGCGGGCCTTGACTGTTTGCTGGTCGGCTTCGGCCTTGGCAGCAGCGATGATTTTGTCGGCTTCGCTGATTGCTTTGGACTTGGCTTCTTCCACGATAGCCTGACCGCGGCGCTCGGCGTCTGCCAGGCGGACTGCGGTCTCGGTACGTGACTTGGCCAGCTCGTCTTCAACCTTTTTATTGGCGTTGGAGAGCTCAGCTTTGGCCTTGTCTGCGGCAGCCAGGCCAGCGGCGATTTTCGATGCGCGTTCATCCAAAGAAGCTGCAATGGGAGGCCACACGAATTTCATCGTGAACCACACCAGGATTGCAAAAACAATGGCTTGAACGAACAGGGTTGCGTTGATACTCACAGCAACACCCTTTCAGTCAGTTGGTGATTGCGGATGCTTACTTCAAGACGAACGGGTTGGCGAACGCGAACATCATCGCGATACCGACACCGATCAGGAAGGACGCGTCGATCAAACCTGCCAAAACGAACATTTTGCCTTGCAATTCGTTCATCAATTCAGGCTGGCGAGCAGCTGCTTCGAGGTACTTGCTACCCATGATGCCGATTCCGATGCAAGCGCCGACAGCGCCCAAACCAATGATCAAACCAGCGGCGAGTGCAACAAAGCCTAGTACGTGTTCCATTTATAGCTCCTGAGAATAAAAAATAAAGGTTAAGGGAAAAGGGAAACTGAAAAAATAACTAAAAGAATCAATGGGCATCATGGGCTTGACCCACATACACCAGTGTCAACATCATGAAAACGAAGGCCTGAAGCGCCACGATCAAGATGTGAAAGATCGACCAGACCGTGCCTGCCAGAATCTGGCCGATACCCAGCAGAAAGCCCGAGCCTGTCATTGTAAAGAAAGAACCGCCCATCAACGCGATCAACATGAAAAGCAGCTCGCCCGCATACATGTTGCCAAACAGCCGCATACCATGCGAGACCGTTTTGGCGACGAACTCAATCATCTGGAAAAGGAAGTTGATGGGACCGAGCTTGGCACCGAAAGGTGCAGTGAACAACTCGTGAATCCAGTGGCCAAAGCCCTTGATCTTGATGTTGTAAAAAATGCAAACCAGTAAGACCGAAACGCTCAAACCCAAAGTGGTTGAAAGATCAGCAGTGGGAACGACACGCATGTAAGCGTGGTGTGGGTCACCGCCGCCAGCGCCTACGATGGTCTCCCAAATTTTAGGAATCAGGTCAACCGGCAAAAAGTCCATCGAATTCATCAGGAAAATCCAGACAAACACCGTCAAGGCGAGTGGGGCCACGAGCTTGCGGCTGTTGGCGTTGTGCACAATGCCTTTGGCCTGCGCGTCCACAAATTCAACTAGGAATTCAACTGCCGCTTGAAAACGGCCAGGGACACCCGATGTAGCAGACTTGGCGGCTCTCCAAAGGAAGTAGCTGCCCAACACTCCCAACAGGACGGACCAGATAATCGAATCGTAATTGACGACTGAAAAGTCAATCACACCCTTCATGGGGTGGTTTTGCCAGTGCGTCAGGTGATGCGCAATGTATTCGCCTGCTGTGGGGCCTTGTCCGGAAGCCATAAATTATTACCCGTTCAATTCGCTTGCCTTGCGGCTTGCTGATTAATTCCCTAGCCTTTTGGGGCGCATCAAAAGCGACACCCAAACAGCCTTCATCGTGATGACCAGGCCCATAAGTAAGGCTGGCCAGCTTAAATCTGACACCACCTTGGGCGCAGCAACCAACATTGCCACCGCCAAGGCGATTTTCACGGCTTCCCAAAAAAAGAAGCCCAACATGGCCGTACCTGCATTGACCGAGGTGAGTCGGCTGGTCAATCCACGGGCAAAAACCGCCCCAGGTATCAACACCGCCAACGCGCCGTAACCGGCCGACCAGCCTGCGCTGGCTTTTCCTGCAATGGCCCATGTTGCCAACGCAACAATGATGCCTGCCAAAGTCTGTACGACCAAGACTCGCCAAGGCGATGTCGATGGCTGCTTTTCTCTCAGCGCCTGCGCTTCAGCAGCCGTCAGCGGTACAAAAGCCTTGACGCCACCATCATCATCAGCGCTCGCGTCACCACCTCTTTCAAAGTCACCTTCGTTGCGACGTTTGCCTAAACCCGAAGGCTTGTGGACGGACCGGCTTGCGCCGTTTTCAGTGACACTCAAAATGCTCACTCACAATGTTCGACTGCTCACATTACACGGGGCTGGTGTCTTGGTCATGACTCACTCCGTTGCCGATTGTCGCAAAGCCTTCGATTATACGTAGAAACCCGCGCCGATTCGAAATTCGGCGCACAGCTATTTTTGGAGTGTCTTTTTGGGGCTAAGTCTGTGGCTTAGAGAGGCCAAGGCACGACCTTCGTCACAATGGAGTCTCAAACTTGAAGTACTGGAGAAAACTGAATGGCTGAACTTGTCAAATTGGCCCACTTGGTGGCTGCTATTGTCTGGATGGGCGGCATGACTTGCCTGCTTTTTGCATTGCGACCTGCGGCGCTGGCCACCTTAGAGCCGCAACCGAGGGCGCGTTTGATGTTGCAGGTTTGGCGGCGGTTTTTTGCCCTTGTGCTCGCGGCAATTTTGGTGCTTCTTGTCACAGGCACCAGTCTTTACACCGCCTTGTTCAAGGCCACCCGGCTGGCAACGGGTGCAGGTGCAGTGCCGCTAGGCTGGCAAGTCATGCTGGTTTTGGGGATTGCGATGATGCTGATTTTTGGGCACATCTACTTTGGTGGATTCAAAAAGTACCAGCGGGCTTTGGCCGCGTCGGAATGGCCCGCAGCGGCTGCGGCAGCGGCGCAAATTCACAAATTGGTGGTCGTTAATTTCGTTTTGGGTTGGTTGGCCATAGCTGCAGTGCGCCTTGTTCATTGAGGTCATTTGCCTCATTTTTTCGTCTTTAGTTCTGTTTTGATTTTGTTGATTTTTGCTGATGCACAACCCCAATCTTCCAGGCCGTCAGGCAACCCGTCGTACCTCATCCGTTTTGGCTCTCTTGCTGATGGTTTCTGCCTTGGCGGGCTGCGCCAACGCCAACCCGCACTTCAACCCCGCCAAGTCGCACCACACGGTGGACGGCTTTGTCAACAATGATGGTCGCGCCGTAGTCGAACCTTTTAGTGCGTTGGTGAAGTGGCAGTGGGAAGCGTTTCGGCAAAACCTGCCGCCGGCGCCCAAAGCACCCACGCCTGCGCAAGCGCCCGACCTGGCCTGGATTCACGCCAACGCGCGCGCTGGGGCCAGTATGCAACCGGCAGTCACCTGGATTGGCCACGCCAGCACCTTGGTTCAGGCCAGTGGCTTGAATGTGCTGACCGACCCCATGTTCAGTGAACGCGCATTTCCAGTGCAGTTTGCAGGCCCCAAGCGCTCACAGCCGCCGGGCTTGGCTCTGGCGGACTTGCCGCCAATTGACCTGGTGGTGATTTCTCACAACCACTACGACCATCTGGACCGCAACAGTGTGTTTGCGCTCAACCAAAAAGCGAATGGTGCCACTCTCTTTTTGGTTCCGCTTGGGCTGAAGGTCTGGATGGCCGACATCGGTATCGACAATGTGGTTGAGCTGGACTGGTGGGACAGCGTCAAAATTTACCGTCAGCCTGATGGCAAACCCAGCGTGACAGCCCCTGCGATTGCCTCCAATCTGGCGCAGCCAGTGCAGGTCTTCCTCACGCCAGTTCAGCATTGGTCTGCGCGTGGTGTGGGCGACCGCAGCAAAACCTTGTGGGGCGGATGGGCCGTGTTTGGTGCAGGTTTCAATTGGTACTTCAGTGGCGACGCGGGGTATTCCAAAGACTTTGCGGATACCTTCAAACACTTTGCCGACAGACGCCCGGTGGGTC
>JANPCR010000116.1:0-27519 GCA_031431035.1 Rhodoferax sp. | reverse complement strand
GCGCTGCGGTTGCTCAAACCAACCCGCCTTGTTCCATGAGCGAATCAAATCAACGCCCCATTCTTGGGAGACCACCTGTGCCACCCGGGCAGCGGCTATTTTGGGTAAAACACCCAGCGAATTCCCATCCAGGTAAATGATTCCGGGCGGCAGGCTAAATTGCTCGCGCAGGGGGCGCAAAGGGTCTTGGGAGTCAAGTTGTTGGCAGTCGAATAGTGTTTTCATAAAAGTAAAGTCTTCGCAATGCCGCGAAGTTTGCACCGCCTGAAAAACTATGGTGTCGGTAATTTCCAACGGGCGAGAAATTTCCTGCGCTATCAAGCTCCGTGTCAGGGGCAATTGCCGGAATACGACTTCAGTTCATACAGCGTTGCGCCCTGCGCCATGTTGCTGCCAACGCAATAGGTGCTCCAAGGCGTTCTGACCTTGGTGGCAGGGTTGCCAGCCGAATCGCGGGTGGTGGTGACTTCAGTCGCGACAGGTGGCGTTTGTTGCATGACCCGCTCGAAAGTCTTGGCCATGGGGTCGGGGCGCATGGATTGCTTTTCAATGAGGGTTTGCAAAGCCGTGCGGGGCGGCAGCTTGGTGGCTGGAATGGTCAGGTTCAACGGTGCGCCGGCTCCGCGCGATTCGGTCGCCTCACTAGTAGATGGATTGGCCCGCAACGTTGTTGCGCCGCTAACGGATTGCTCGCCGATTGGGTCGCTTGGCAGTAAAAGTTGGGTCGCGGCCATTGTGGACTTGGGGGGAGCTGTGGCCAATGACGGATTGGTCTGATTCTGTTTTGGCATTGCCTGCGGTTGCGCTTTAAAGTTGGGTTTGGGTTCAGCAAGGCTGGCGACTGGTAGCAAGTCTTGCGGCAGCACGCGGACCTGCAATCGACTGGTTGCCTGGTGCGGCGACGGCGCATCAGCCAGCTTGCCGCGGTACAACCAAGGCAGCAGCCCCAGCGTGATTGCATGAAGCAGCAAAGAGCCGAAGACGGCCAAAGCGAGTCTGAGACGCATACAGCGCCAGATTGTCGCATCCAGCAACCGCGAGATTTGCCACGAAATTTCCAACGAAATTTGGTAAAAAACTTGTAACGATTGATCTGAGGCTCATAGTGGGCATACTCTTCCCAAGGTTAAAGCTACAACCGATGTACCTAGAGGAGTGAATGCGTGAATAAAAAAGTTGTAAAAATTGGACTGATAGCAGCGGGTTTGATGAACATCGGAGGGGTTCTCTTATTTTCGCGGGCGTTCACCAATGTTGCCATCAACATGGCTGACCCCGTCGTCATGTCGAACTTTGGGCTTCTTATGATTGCTGTATGGGGCTTGGCCTACTTGGGTGCCGCAGCTGTTAGTGCAAATATCAAATGGCTGGTGGGTGCGTTCGCATTGGAGAAGCTTGTCTACGTCGTGGCGTGGGTGATTTGGCACTCGGCAAACAGTGTCGGACAGCTTTTTTCCAAAGACGTTTTCGCCGGCGTATTTTTTGGAATTTACGGCATAAACGATTTCGTTTTCATGGTGTTTTTTGCGTGGGTTTTTTTATCTCGAAGCAAGGCAGAATAGGTGGGCTGTATAGCTGTATGGTTCGATGCCAAAATTTTTCGAAGTCGCTGTCGTACCCGTAGCCACCATCCATGCCCCAACATCTAGCCCTGGTCTGCATCGTGGTGAATGACTACGACGAAGCCATTGCTTTCTACACTGAAAAGCTGGGTTTTTCGCTCGTTGAAGATACCTACCAGCCCGCGCAAGACAAACGCTGGGTTGTGATTGCGCCTCCCGGGGCGAAGGAATCTCGCATCCTGTTGGCGCGGGCTAGCAATGATCGCCAAAGGGCGCGCATTGGCGACCAAACTGGCGGTCGCGTCTTTCTATTTCTGTACACGGACGATATCTGGCGAGACTTCAACGCTTACAACGGCAGGGGAGTTAACTTCGTGCAGGATCCGAGGACAGAAGGCTACGGCACGGTGGCAGTGTTTCAAGACCTGTACGGGAACTTGTGGGATTTGATTCAACCCGCCAAAACCACGACCGGTAATTGAGGTCGATTGAGGTCGCTTGAGGGCGAGCCCGTGCTGCCCTTGAGTCGCAACCCTCACCCCACCCGCCCTAACAACAAGTACTCCATCAGCGCCTTCTGCGCATGCATGCGGTTTTCGGCTTCGTCCCACACGACGGACTGTGGGCCGTCGATCACGTCGGCGTCAACCTCTTCGCCACGGTGTGCGGGGAGGCAGTGCATGAAGAGGGCGTCTGGCTTGGCGACGCGCATCATGTCTGAATCGACTCGCCAGTCGGCAAAGGCTTTTTTGCGGGCTTCGTTTTCAGCTTCAAAACCCATGCTGGTCCACACGTCGGTGGTCACCAAGTCGGCTCCGGCGCAGGCTTGCATTGGGTCTTTGAAAACCTGGTAGCTGCTGTTGGATCGAAGGCCGGCGATGCTCTGGTCCACCTCGTAGCCGCCCGGTGTGCTGACATGCACTTTGAACCCCAAAATCTCGCTGGCTTGCAGCCAAGTGTTGGCCATGTTGTTGCCGTCGCCCACCCAGGCCACGGTTTTACCCGCGATGGAACCGCGGTGCTCGATGTAGGTGAAGATATCCGCCAAAATTTGGCAGGGGTGGAATTCGTTGGTCAGGCCGTTGATGACAGGCACGCGGGAATGCGCTGCAAAGGCGTCAATCTTGCTTTGCTCAAAGGTGCGAATCATCACCAAATCGACCATGCGGCTGATGACTTTGGCGGCGTCTTCAATCGGCTCGGCACGGCCCAATTGGCTGTCACCCGTGGTCAGGTGCACCACACTGCCGCCCAGTTGGTACATACCCGCTTCAAAGCTCACCCGCGTGCGGGTTGAGGCTTTTTCAAAAATCATCGCTATCGTGCGGTCTGCAAGCACATGGTGTTTTTCGTAGGCCTTGAACTTCTTTTTGATCAGGGCTGCGCGGTCAAACAAATAGCGGTATTCATCGGCGTTCAGGTCGCTGAATTGCAAGTAATGCTGGATGGCTTTGGTCGTTGCCAGTGCTGCGGTCGCTACACTCACGGCGCTTTGGGCGGCGTGGCCCCCGCGTTGGCCAAATGCTGTTTGATCAAGGGGCACAAAATACTCACCAACTCGTCAATTTCAGCGGCATTGATGATCAATGGCGGCACCAAACGCACCACGGAATCAGCCGTCACGCTGATCAGAAGGCCATGTTCGGCGCACTGACCGGTGAGGGCAGCGCAGGGTGTGGCCAGTTCAATGCCCAACATCAAGCCCATGCCGCGAATCTCTTTGACGGCGCCAGATTGGAGTTCTGCGGCCAAGGCTTTGACCAATGAATCCTTCAGGTATGTGCCCATTTTGGCGGCGTTGGCCAGCAAACCTTCTTCTTCCATGATGCGAATGGTCTCTACCCCGGCGCGCATGGCCAGCGGGTTGCCACCAAAGGTGGTGCCGTGGTTGCCCGGTGCGAAGATGTTGGCGGCTTTGGGGCCTGCCACCACCGCGCCAATCGGTACGCCAGAACCCAAGCCTTTGGCCAGCGGCATCACATCAGGCACAATCCCCGCCCATTGGTGGGCAAACCATTTGCCAGTGCGCCCCATGCCGCATTGCACTTCGTCAATCATCAGAAGCCAATCGTTTTCATCGCACAGCTTGCGCACGTCAAGCAGGTAGTCCATGTGCATAGGGTTCACGCCGCCTTCGCCTTGAATGGCTTCAAAAAACACGGCGACGACGTTTTTGTTGCCTTCGGTCGCTTTTTTCAACTCGGCAATGTTGTTGATGGGCACGCGGATGAAGCCCTCCACCAGTGGGCCAAAACCCGCTTGAATTTTGGGGTTGCCAGTGGCGCTGAGCGTCGCAATGCTGCGGCCATGAAAGGCCTTTTCATACACCACAATCTCGGGGCGCTCAATACCTTTGTCGTGCCCAAATTTGCGGGCGAGCTTGAGTGCAGCTTCGTTGGCTTCAAGCCCGGTGCAGCAAAAAAACACGTTGCTCATGCCAGACAGCTCCGTTAGCTTTTTGGCCAGCACTTCCTGATTCGGAACGTGGTAATAATTGCTGCTGTGAATCATTTTGGCAATCTGGTCTTGCAGTGCGGGCACCAGCTTGGGGTGGTTGTGGCCCAAAGTGTTCACGGCGATGCCACCCAGGCCGTCCAGGTACGATTTGCCATTGACATCCCACACGCGGCAGCCCTGGCCGTGCGATAGCGCAATGGGTACGCGGCCGTAGGTGTTCATCACGTGGGGCGAGGCGGCGGTGATGTGGCTCTGTGAAACAAGGTCTTGAGGTTTGGCGGCTGCGTTCATGAAAGTTGGCTCCTGAGCAGACAAAAAATGAAGCGGCCCTTTGCTCAGGGCCTCGGTGGATGAATTCTAGGCGTATCGCCAGCGCCTTTTTTTGACAATTTCACATGACTGTGATGCGGCGAATGTCAAGTTATCGCACAGTGGCCACCCTCGCTTGAACTAAAATTCTTGTGCACTGCAACATGCGAACTTGTTGTCACCTAGACTGATTCATGGATACAAGCGCCGCCAAAGAGGTTTTCATACTGGGGTTGACCAAAGCCGGCAAACCGTTTCGCCCCAGTGACTGGGCCGAGCGCTTGGCCGGCGTGCTAAGTCAGTTTCGCCCCGGCGGCCCACAACCGGGGAGTCATTTGGGCTACTCACCTTGGTGCGTGCCCACGGCTTTTGGCGAAGTGAAGTGTGTGATCGTGAACCGGGAGCTGCGCGAATTCAACGTGATGGCATGGGACTTTTGCATCAACTTTGCGCGGGACAATGATTTGCAGGTGTCGCTGATCGCGCCCATGCCGCCCATCGAATCGCTCCGAAGTTAGGCAAAATCTGCCCTTCAAGACCTTGCCGCGCCCAGCGAAGCGCTGGCATGCACCGCTCCACGCTTGCCAAACGCCCACAAAAAAACCACCCGAGGGTGGTTTTTCTGCTTTGCGGACAGCGCACCCGTTACAAACGGCAGATTTTGGTTTTCGTCAAAATCCGTGCGGAAGGTTTGATGGGTTAGATCAAGCCGGTTTGGCTGCTGCTGGAGCAGCCAGGGCCAATTTCTTGACCCGGGTGGACAGGCGGCTCTTGTCGCGGGCTGCCTTGTTTTTGTGAAAAATGCCTTTGTCAGCCACGGTGTCGACCACGGCTTGCATTTTGCCAAACGCCTCAGTGGCTTTGGCTTTGTCGCCAGAGGCAACGGCTTTTTCAACGTTTTTGACCGCAGTGCGGTACTGCGAGCGCAACGACGTGTTGGCGGCGTTGATTTTGATGTCCTGACGGACGCGCTTGCGGCCCGACGCCAGGCGCGGGTTCTTTTTCTTGGGTTTGGTAGATGCCATAAAGTGTGTTCCTTGTGTCGTAGGATGTTGTCAGCAAAGCCCTCAATTATAGCAGGGTGAGTTCAGCCGCCGCACTGCTCCAGCACTCTGGCGCAGCGCTAGGGACTGTCGCTTGCTGATGGGTGACTGGCGAAGTCAGGCAAAGGCAGGCCCTGGTGACAGCGCGGCTACACTTTGCGCCGTGTCATTGCTCAAATCTGCATCAGTCATTTCGGCGCTCACTTTGGCCTCGCGCGTCGCGGGCTTGGTTCGTGACCAGCTCTTTGCCGCCGCCTTTGGGGCCAGCGCCCTGACGGATGCGTTTTATGTTGCGTTTCGCATTCCCAACCTGTTTCGCCGCCTGTTTGGAGAAGGTGCTTTCAGCCAAGCTTTTGTGCCGGTTTTGGCCCAAACCAAAGAAAAACACGGCCTGGAGGTGACCCGTGCCTTGATCGACAGCGTGGCGACGGTGTTGGTTTGGGTCTTGCTGTTGACCAGCGTGGCGGGCGTGATTGGAGCGCCCGCGCTGGTGTGGGCCATGGCGGGTGGCTTGCAAAAGGAGCCGCAGGCCTACGAAGCGGCGATTTTTATGACGCGCTGGATGTTTCCCTACATTTTGTTCATCTCGCTGGTGTCGTTTGCCTCGGGCATTTTGAACACCTGGCGGCAATTTGCCGTGCCAGCCGCCACGCCCGTTTTGTTGAATTTGGCGATGATTGGTGCCACGGTGTGGGGCACGCCCTGGTTCAAGGCGAATGGCATTGAGCCGATTTATGCCCAGGTGATTGGCGTGATGCTGGGCGGCGTGCTGCAACTTGCGGTGCAAGTGCCTGCTTTGCTGCGCTTGGGGCTTTTCCCGAAAGTGGGCGTTAAATGGGCAGCGATGCTGGCCGCCTGGCGCGACCCCGCCACCCGCCACGTGGCCGCGCTCATGGTACCTGCGCTTCTGGGCGTGGGGGTGGCACAAATCTCGCTGTTCATCAACACCCAAATCGCCTCGCGCCTGGCCACGGGCAGCGTCACCTGGTTGAGCAATGCTGATCGTTTGATGGAATTCCCCACGGCCATGCTGGGTGTGGCGCTGGGCGTGGTCCTGATGCCGCAATTAAGCCGCGCCAAAACGGCGAACAAGCCAGAGCAGTATTCGGCCTTGCTGGACTGGGGTTTGCGCCTGGTGGTGTTGCTGGCTGTGCCCAGTTCGGTGGCCTTGCTGACTTTTGCGCAGCCCTTGGTGGCAGTTATTTTTCAATACGGCGCTTACACCGCGTTTGACGTGCAGCAAACCACCTGGGCGCTGATGGGCTGGGGCGTGGGCTTGGTCGGCGTGGTGGCCATCAAGGTGTTGGCTCCTGGGTTTTACGCCAGCCAGGATATGAAAACCCCCGCCCGCATTGCGATTGCCGTGTTGATCATTACCCAACTGCTCAACGTAGCGCTGGTGCCCGTGTTCGCCCATGCTGCGCTCACGCTGACGGTCGGCCTGGGCGCTTTGATCAACGCAATCTGGCTGCTGGTGGGGCTGATTCGCCGGGGCAGTTACAAGCCGGAGCCCGGTTGGGGGCTTTTTTCGCTGCAAGTGCTGGCGGGCAGTGCCTTGCTGGGGATTTTCTTGATGTGGGCGTCCAGCGCCGTGCCGTGGACGCGCATGCCGGGCGAACACTTCACCCGGGTGGGCTACATGGCCCTGGTGCTGTTGGCGTCAGCGCTGCTTTATTTTGCGGCGATTGCGGCATCGGGCCTCAGGCTGCGCCAGTTTTTCAAGCGCTGAGGGTTCGATCTAAACCCAGCAAAAATAGGCACAATATAGCTATGCAATTGTCGTTTGATGTCCCCACGCCGCTGGCCTACTTTGCCTCTTTGGTGCAAAGCGACAAAGGTTTTCCGCTCTTGGAGGCGGCCGCCAGCCTGGGGCAAGACGAATACCCAGACCTGAGCGTGCAGCAGGTGCTGGGCGAGTTCGACCAACTGCTTGCTCGCCTGAAGCGCCGCATTCCGCCCGACGCCGTGCCCTTGCAGCGACTTCGTTTGCTGAACCAGTTTTTCTTCGTCACGTTGGGTTTTGGCGGCAACATCAACAACTATTACGACCCTGAAAACAGCTTCATCAGCAGCATGATGCGCACGCGCCGCGGCATTCCGGTGACTCTGGCTGTGCTGTGGATGGAGCTGGCCCAGGCGCTCGACTTGAACGCGCAAGGCGTGGGCTTTCCGGGGCATTTCATGCTCAAGGTCACTTTGCCCAAGGGCCAGGTGGTGATTGACCCTTTTGATGGCAAATCATTGAGCCGCGACCAGTTGACCGAGCGGCTTGAGCCGTTTCAGCAACGCCATGGTTTGGCTGATGATTTTGAAGCCCCGCTGGGCCTGTATTTGCAGGCCTTGCCAGCGCGGGACATCGTGGCGCGCATGCTGCGCAATTTGAAAGAAATCTACAAATCACAACAAGACTGGCCGCGCCTGCTGGCTGTGATGGACCGCCTGATTGTCCTGCTGCCCCAAGCCTGGAGCGAGTACCGCGACCGGGGTTTGGTGTACTCAGAACTGAACGATGCGCGCCATGCCGTGCTCGATTTGGAATGCTACCTGGCCCACACTCCCAACGGGTCCGACCAGCAAGCCGTGGAGCTGCGTTTGAACGAGTTGCGGCGCATGGAGAGCTGAAAAGCGGCCTGAAGGCCCGTTAAATACCCAATATGGGTATTTAGTATTGATTTTGGGCAGTTTTTGATCAATTTTGAGAAAAATAGGCCTCTAGCTCTCGAATATATTCAATAGTTTGCTATTTATATTATAGCAATTCAGAATTCGATGGCGTACCCTGCCGTCCCGTTGCGTGCCAGGCGCGGCGCAACTGGGTGTCACTGTTGAAGCCTGCTGTCTGCGCCGCTTGCCCAACCGATTGCCCCGCACTCAACGCTCGTTCTGCCAGCGCCAACCGAATGTTGCGCAGGTAAGCCAAAGGCGTCTGCCCCACGTGATCGTCAAACAAGCGGGCCAAATGGCGCGGTGAAGTGCAGGCCACGTCGGCCATGCGCGGCAGACTCCAATCGTCTTGCGCGGCCATGCTCACGGCGTCTTGGACGCGGTGCAGGCCCGCATGCAAGTGGGCGCGGCCCTGCAAAAAGGGCGACAAAGCGGCGTCATTCGGCCCCCGGCGCAGCGGCATCACCATCACCTGGGCAACGCGGGCGGCAATCGCCTCGCCGCAAATTTCGGCAATCAAATGCACCGCCAGGTCAATGCCGGTGGTGATGCCCGCGCTAGAGTAGACGCCGCGTTTGTCGTCAATCACAAACACGCGGTTGGCTTGCACGTCGCACAGCGGTTCGGTTTTTTTCAAAGCGGCCAGTTCCAGGTGGTGCGTCGTCACGCGAGCGTGCGCCAGCAGGCCCGCTTGCGCAGCCAGTAATGCGCCTGCACAGATGGTGATCAGTCGATGGCCAGCACCGCTTGCTTGCATGGGCCGAGCGAGGCCGCGCAGCCAGTGCGTGACCTGGCGAACTGGCGTTTCATACAGACCAGCGGCTTCATCTGGCGTGCCCAGCAGCACCACCCAAGTGGGCGCGGTCAACTGCGCTGGCAGCGGTTCAATCTGCGCCAATTGCGCCCCTACAGAGCTGGGAACCGACACCTGCGGCCCCACAAAACGCAGTTTGAAAGCAGGCGGCTGGCCAAGGCGCGCCAACGACTGATTGGCGATGCGAAACGCCTCGGCAGGCCCCGCCCAGTCCAGCAGCAAGGTGGCTGGCAGCAGGACAAAGAGCACGTCGATGGTGGACGGCGGAGTAGGGGTCACGGGCTGACTCGCGGCTTGTAAACGCGTTCTGTGGAGGGCGGGTATTGGCCCAGCAAGGCGGCTGGGCGAATCGGGCGCGGCACAAAGTTGCCCCCGCAATTGGGGCAAACGCCTTGCAGCGGTCCGTCGGCGCAGGCTTCGCAAAACGTGCATTCAAACGTACAAATTCGGGCCAGGGTGGATTCTGGCGGCAAGTCGATATTGCAGTTTTCGCAGTTGGGTCTGAGTTTGAGCATGCTGAAATCCTTGCGGTTGGCGTGAATGGGAACTAAGCGCTGGCAAGGCGCGACAAGGCCGCCGTCGCCGTGCAAACTTGCGCAAACCGGTCTTGCAGCACCGTGGCCGTGCGCATTTTGATGTCGGCTACCACCAGGGTAGACCCGTCTGCCTGCGCCATGTCCCAGGTCAGCGTCGCGTCCATCGCGTAATCCACGCTGTAGCCCAGGTCAGAGGCATGCCGCGCCGTGGTCTCGCAACATTGCTCGGTGCGAATGCCGCTGACAACGATTTTTTGAATGCCGTTTTGCGCCAACCACTCACCCAGCCCGGTGCCCACCAACGCGCTGTGCCGACTTTTGGGAAACGTGGCGGCGCCTTCAAAATCAAGCAAGCCCTGAATCGGTTTGACGTGCCCGGACTCGATAGCGAACGCATTGGCCAAGGTGGGCGGGCCATCCACATGAAAAATCCGCACGATCGGCACGCCTTGGGCCTTGCAACCCGCAATCAACGCGTTTTGCGCGGCCAAGTAAGCGGGCAGATCGGTCGCGGTGAAGTACGGTCGCAACCGAAACGAATCTTGGGCGTCGATCACGATAAGACAAGTGTTCATGAAATCTCCGAAGGTTGAAATTGTCTATTTTGAAAAGATATTTCAAGCTATTCCATGACTATCAAGACGTATGACGATCAATTTAGGACATCTTTAAGCGACCCTAAGTAGTCAAATTATCCGAAAAATTTGCAAACAATGAGCCAAGAACCTTCCAGGTTGAACCCAGCTGGGTTTGCGTTTGAAGTACAAGGGCCCGCAGTCTGGTGGACTTTGCAAGCTCAAAATGGCTCAAATTTGCTACTAAATGCATAGCAAACTATCTATATAATTCGTGAGCTAGAGGCCTATTTTCTTCGCATTTTGGGTAAAATCGACTTTTTCCATAAAAAAAGAACCTGCAGGTTCTTTTTTCTATTTTCGATCAATTTTTGGCTAGTTTTAGCCGCAAAGCCCGTTCAGCCAATTTTCGCCGTCACCGTCACCGCAGCGCCCGCCCCGCGTGGCGCAATCACGCCAATCGTGCTGACGGTTTCACCTAGGGCGCTCAACGTTGCGGCGCAGGCTTGGGCGCTGGCGGCGTCCACCACGATCACCATGCCAATGCCGTTGTTGAAAGTGCGGTTCATCTCGAAATCATCCACACCCGAGGCGGCTTGCAGCCAGGCAAACAGCTCGGTTTGCGGCCAGCTGCCTTGGGTCAGGTGTGCGGCCAGGGCGTCGGGCAAGACGCGGGGAATGTTCTCCAACAGGCCACCACCGGTGATGTGGGCCAGCGCCTTGATGCCCGATTGCCCATCGGCCGCCAAGGGGTGCGCGGCCAGCGCGGCCAGCACGTTTTTGACATACAGGCGGGTCGGCTGCATCAACGCTTGCTTGAAAGGTTTGCCATCCAAAGTGGCGGGCAGGCGGCTTTCATCGGCCTCTGCCCCCGTGCCGCAAGTGCGTTCAATGCATTTGCGCACCAGCGAGAAGCCATTGGAATGCACGCCGCTGGACGCCAATCCCAGCACCACGTCGTCCGCTGCCACGCTTGCGCCAGTCAAAATTTTCGATTTTTCGACCGCGCCCACGCAAAACCCGGCCAGGTCGTATTCGCCAGGTGGGTACATGCCGGGCATTTCAGCGGTTTCGCCGCCAATCAGTGCGCATCCGCTCAGCTCGCATCCTTTGGCAATGCCGCCAATCACGGCAGCGGCGGTGTCTACGTCGAGCTTTCCACAGGCAAAGTAGTCCAAAAAGAACAAAGGTTCGGCCCCTTGCACCAGCACGTCGTTCACGCTCATGGCCACCAGGTCTATGCCAACGGTGTCGTGCATGTTCCATTCAAACGCCAGTTTCAGCTTGGTGCCCACGCCGTCGGTGCCGCTCACCAAAACCGGCTCTTTGTAGCGTTTGGGCACCTCAAACAGGGCGCCAAACCCGCCAATGCCCGCCAAAACGCCTTCGCGCATGGTTTTTTTCGCCAATGGCTTGATGCGCTCGACCAGCGCGTCGCCAGCCTCCATGTCGACACCAGCGTCTTTGTAGGTAAGGGGGGTCGAAATTGCAGGAGTATTGGCTGGGATTGACATGAGAAAGGGTGGATTTGAGGGTGGCGCGTCGGATTGCGGGTCAGTCGCGAATAGAATTTGGGCTGATTTTAAGCGTCAGCCCGCCGCCCGCGGCACCCCGTACCTCGCTATGCAATTCACCTCCACCCAAAAACGTGCCTTCAGTTGGCTGGCCATCGCAGCCGCGGTGCTGCTGGTGTTGTGGCTGATGGGCCCGGTTTTAACGCCTTTTGTGGTCGCCGCTGTGCTGGCGTATGCCCTGACGCCGCTGGTCAACCGGCTGGACAGCATGGGTCGAGGCCGCATGCCGCGCGTGGTGGCGGTGATCTTGGTCGAGGTTCTGTTTGTATTGACAGTGCTCAGCTTGCTGCTGCTGATCGTGCCCATCATGGCCAAAGAAATTCCTCTCATGCGCGAACAGCTGCCCACCCTGGCAGACAAGTTCAACGCCTGGCTCACACCCTTGGCCTCGCAGTATGGATTCAAAGTCGCGCTTGATGTCGCCAGCATCAAAGCCTTTGTACTCAAGTACCTGAGCGCCAATTTTGAAGACGCGTTTGGCTCGCTGCTATCGTCGCTCAAGCTTGGCGGAAGCGTGGCGTTGACCTTGCTGGGCAACGCTGTGCTGATCCCGGTGGCGCTGTTTTACCTGCTGATGGATTGGGAGCGTTTTGTTGCCCGAGCCGTGGCCTTGGTGCCGCTGCGCTTGCGCACAGGGTTTGACAGCTTCACGCAAGAGGCTGATTTGGTGCTGGGCCAGTACCTGCGCGGTCAGTTGCTCGTCATGCTGAGCATGGCGGTTTTTTACAGCGTGGGCATGGCGCTGTTCGGGCTCGATTTGGCGCTGCCCATTGGCATCTTCACCGGTTTGGCCATGTTTGTGCCGTATTTGGGCTTTGGCATTGGCTTGCTCATGGCGTTTTTGGCGGGGCTGCTGCAGTTTGCGTCGATCAAGGCGGTGGTCATGGTGGCGGCGGTTTTTGGCATTGGCCAGGTGATTGAAGGCTTCGTGCTCACCCCGCGCTTGGTGGGCGAACGCATTGGTTTGCACCCCTTGGCGGTGATTTTTGCGCTGCTGGCGTTTGGTCAAATTTTTGGACTGGTGGGTGTGCTGATTGCCTTGCCCGCCAGTGCCGTGTTGCTGGTGGCCATTCGGCGCGTGCAGGCCAGTTACCTGTCCAGCAAGCTGTACACGGGCTAGGCGAACTTGAGCGGTTTAAGCGTTTTAAGCAAATGAAGCAACTCGCCCTTGACATCGGACTGCTGACGGGCCCAACCCTCAAAAATTTTGTCGCAGGCCCTAACGCCGCTGTGGTGAGCCATTTGGCCTTGTGGGTCGGGGAGCAATCGCGCGTGGACACACGCTCGCCCGTGCCCACCTACCTGTGGGGCATCAGTGGCAGTGGCAAAACCCATTTGCTCAAAAGTGCCCGCGAAGCCCTGCGTGAGCAAGGGGCCACCGTCGGCTGGATGGATGCCAGCTTGCTGGAGCCGCCCGATTTCAACGAGGCCTGGTCCGCCATCTTGCTGGACGATGTGCACCTTTACACGGCGGTGCAGCAGCACGCGGCTTTCAACTGGTTTGTCAACGCCCAATCGCTCTCGCGTTGGGTCATGGCCGCAGGAGCCCTGCCGCCAGCAGACCTGAGCCTGCGCGATGACCTGCGAACCCGGCTCGGTTGGGGCCATGTGTTTGGTTTGCAGGTATTGAGCGAATCTGAGCGACGGGCGGTTTTGCGCCAAGCGGCAGACGCCCGCGGGGTTTTTCTGAGCGACGAAGTGATGGATTTCATGCTCACCCGCTTCAGCCGCGATCTGGGCAGCCTGATGGACTTGCTGGAGCTGATCGACGGGTTTGCACTGCAATCCAAACGCGCGGTGACCATTCCGATGATCAAGACGATGCTGGAGAACCTTTAATTGAAGCTGCCTTTGAAGCTGAATTTGACCCTGTTTGACCTGGATCACACGCTCTTGCCTCTTGATTCTGACTATGCTTGGGGGGAGTTCACCACCACCATCGGCTGGACTGACCCGCTGGAGTTTGCCCGCCGCAACGACGAGTTTTTTGCCCAATACAAGGCCGGGACGCTGGACATTCACGACTACGTGCGGTTTGCCACCGCCGCTCTGTGCCACCAGGGCGAAGTTAATTCGGCGGCAGCGCACCAAAAGTTCATGCAGCTTGTGATTCAACCTGCCATCACGCCGCAGGCTTTGGCTTTGGTTCAAAGGCACCAGGCCCAGGGCGATACGGTGCTGATGGTGACGGCCACCAATGAATTTGTCACCCGGCCCATTGCCACGGCGTTCGGTGTGGATGAGCTGATTGCCGTGCAGCTTGCGCGGCACAGCACACCAGCGGGGCAGAGCTGGTACAACGGTGAAATCGAGGGCGTGCCGTCTGTGCGCCAAGGCAAAGTCACCCGAATGCAGCACTGGCTGTCAGCACGCGGAATCGGCTGGGACGATGTTGAAAGCACTTTTTACAGCGATTCCATGAATGACCTGCCCCTGCTGGAGCGGGTGAATCACCCCGTTGCAACCAACCCGGACGACCGGCTGCGCCAAATTGCCACGACACGCGGATGGCGCATACTTGACCTGTTTGGCACGCCAGAGGCAAGCCAAAATTAACCGACATGAAGGCTTTAGTTTGATCAAGAAGTTCATAGACAAGTTGCTAGGCAAGGCGTCTATCGCCACAGGCCGCAGCAAAAAACCGAAATTCGGCAAACGCGAAGAGCTGGGCGTTGCTGTCCACGGCATTGACCCCAATCTGGTGGATGAACGTGCCGTGGGCGTGGTGCGCACCCTGAAAGACGCTGGCTACGAGGCTTACATCGTTGGTGGCGCAGTGCGCGACTTGATGGTCGGTTTGGCTCCCAAAGACTTCGACGTGGCGACCAATGCAACGCCTGAACAAGTCAAAGGTCTGTTTCGGCGGGCCTTCATCATTGGGCGACGCTTTCGCATTGTTCACGTCGTGTATGGCCGGGGCCGCGAGCATGAAGTGATTGAGGTGTCGACCTTTCGGGCTTATCTAGATAATGCAGCCGCCGAGGCTGTGGCCGGTAACGAACGCACCAGCAAAGGCGAACTGGCAGGCATGAAGCACGCGGTAGATTCCTCCGGGCGAGTGCTGCGCGACAACGTTTGGGGCCCACAAGAAGAAGACGCAGTGCGCCGCGATTTCACCATCAACGCCATGTACTACGACCCGCAAACGCAGGTGGTGGTGGACTACCACGGTGGCATTGCCGACACCCAGAAACGTATCATTCGCATGATTGGCGAGCCCGCCGCCCGCTACCGTGAAGACCCGGTGCGCATCATCCGGGCGGTGCGTTTTGCGGCCAAGCTGAGCCCACTGGGCTTCACTTTAGAGGCCAAAACTGCGGCACCCCTGGTCAAATCTCAAGAATTGTTGGCCGATGTGCCGCAAAGTCGCTTGTTTGACGAAATGCTCAAACTCTTGCAAACCGGGCATTCGCTGGCGTCCATCGCCCAGCTCAAATTGCTGGGCATGTCGCGCGGTATTTACCCCTTGCTGGACGTGGTGGTGGAGCGGGCCGAGCAGCCGTTCGTCAGTGCCGCCCTGAAAGACACCGACCGCCGCGTCGGCGAAGGCAAGCCCGTTGCCCCGAGTTTTTTACTGGCCTGCGTTTTGTGGGCCGACGTGCGCACCGGCTGGGTGGCCCGCACCGAGCAGCGCCAGCCACCGCACCCTGCTTTGCAAGATGCGATTGACGAGGTTTTTAACGCACGCATAGGCGACGTGTCGGGTCGAGGCAGGTTGGCAGGCGACATGCGTGAAATCTGGATCATGCAACCGCGTTTTGAAAAACGCGTGGGCAGTGCACCTTTTGGCTTGCTGGATCAGCCGCGTTTTCGCGCCGCCTTCGACTTCATGCGTTTGCGCGCTGACGTGGGCGAGGTCGACGAAAGCCTGGCCGACTGGTGGCAAGAGTTCAGCATGGCCAGCGACTCCGTTCGCCAGGACATGGTGGACCAAGTTCGAGATGAGCAACAGCAGCGCCCTCGCATGGCGCGCGCGCCGCGGCCCCCGCGCGAAGCGACTCAAAACCAAAACCCAGCGGCAGAGCCGACCGATGGCAGCGCCGCGGGTCAGGATGTTGCGGGTGATGGCGCTTCAGATGAATCCAGCGGGTCGGGCCGGATGGAAGGTGATGCCCCCAAAAGGCGGCGGCGCAGGCGCAGGCCTGGCACAGACAAAAGCGCTGGAACGGGATCAGAGCCGGGAGCGGGATCAGATTCAGGTTCAGGATCGGGCGTCGCGCCCTGAGCACCTTGAGCACCTTGGGTACGCCTTGCTTTGTTGCCCTTGGTGCCAATTTGGGCGACGCCTCGGCGACGATTCAAAGGGCGATTGTGGCGATTGCCCGCCTCCCAGACACGCGGTTGCAAAGCCAGTCATCGCTTTACCGCACGGCACCTGTTCAGGCTTTGGGACCAGATTTCATCAACGCGGTGGTAGAAATCTCGACAGGCCTTTCAGCACAGGCCTTGCTTGGCCATCTGCAGGGTCTGGAGAACTCGGAACATCGCCAAAGGCCCTACGCCAACGCGCCACGAACCCTCGATTTGGACATCTTGTTGTATGACGATCACGCGATTCAAACGCCTATTTTGCAAGTGCCCCACCCGCGCATGAACCAGCGTGCCTTCGTGCTGGTGCCGTTGGCTGAAATTGCGCCGAACCGGGTGTCGGCTGCGCAACTGGCAGTCGTCAGCGATCAAATCATTGAGCGACTTCGCTCCTGATCGCTGCCCCGCGTTTTTTCCCGCGCTAGTCGATCTCGGCAATCATTTCGATCTCAACGCAAGCACCCATAGGGATTTGAGCCACGCCAAAAGCGCTGCGGGCATGGCTGCCAACGGGGCCAAAAATCTGGCCAATCAGCTCACTGGCCCCATTGGTCACCAAATGCTGCTCAGTGAAGTCTGGGGTCGAGTTGACCAGGGACATCAATTTGACAATGCGTTTAACGCGGTTGAGGTTGCCACCCGTGGCGGCATTCAAGGTGCCCATCAGGTCGATGGCCACGGCCCTGGCGGCCCGCTTGCCTTCTTCGGTGAACATGGTTTTGCCGAACTGTCCGACCCAAGGTTTGCCATCTTTTCTGGCAATGTGGCCACTTAAAAAGACCAAATTGCCAGTTTGAACGAACGGTACATAGGCGGCAGCTGGGGTTGACACTGGCGGCAGCAAAATGCCCTGTGCGCTTAGGTTTTCGTAAATGCTCATGTTGATTTCCTCTCTGTAAAAATGGAATCCGGGGTTAGGGTGTGGCGTTGGGGCCGGGATTTGACTTCAGTTTTGAGACTGTGACTGAAACTGAATCTGCGGGCTTCCCAGGCTTTGAGATTGGGATTGAAATTGAAATTGTCCCATTGGCAACGCCATGTCATCAACAGGTTCAACCGTTACGGCGACGAGTAAAGTGTGGTCGGTGCCGCCGTGAATCACGCCGCGCAAGGGAGCCACATCGCCATAGTCACGGCCAGTGGCAAGGGTCACATAGTCTTCGCCGGGTGAGCCCCAGCCATCTCGGTTGTTCGTCGGGTCAAAGTCGCACCAGTGGTCGCCTTCAGGATAGTCTGGCAAGTAAACCGAGGCCCAGGCGTGCGAGGCATCGCAGCCGCGCAGACGGGCAACCCCGGGGGGTGGTTGCGTCAAAACATAGCCGCTTACATAGCGTGCCGAAAGCCCCAGCGCACGCAGGCACGCAATCATGATGTGCGCAAAATCCTGGCAAACCCCTTTGCGCTGTGCCAATGCAGTCAGGGCGGGTGTACTGACCTCGGTGCTTTGGCTTTCGTAGCTGAATTCGGTGTGAATGCGGCGCATCAGGTCACGGGCGCCTTGCAGCAGGGACTGTCCTGGCGCAAAACTGGGGCGAGCGTACTGAGTGAAATCGCTGTGACGTGGCACAAATGGTGATGCATAAACAAATTCACACGCCGGGTCATAGGAGGCCCCCGCAACATAGCGAAAACGTTCGCGCACTTGCTCCCACGCGATGGTGCTGGCCGGCATGGCGCGAGCCCGCGTGGCAATAACGCTGTTGGCGGTGACTTGCAACTGACAGTGCGTGGCTTGCAAGCTAAAAAATTGACGGACATTGCCAAAAATATCGATAGATTGCGTCTGCTCGTCGGGCTCAGGGCTGATGGTTGCCGAATGACTGTGCAAGGTTTGGTTGGCGTTGCAGATCGGCGTCAGGTGGCAAATGTGCTGCGCCAGTTCGACCGGTGGCACATAGTCATAGCGAGTTTCGTGGGTAATTTGCAGCAGCATTCAAGCCCCCAAAGTACGCCGAGCATCATCAGAATGCGTGAAATAGAGCTGACTCACGTCGTCGGACAAATTGAACGCCGCTTGGCTGCAGTCCGTCAGCAAATTGCAAAGCGCGGTGTAGCGGCCATGGGCGTCCGTTGCGCAAAGCAAATCTAGCGACCAAGTGGCTGGGTCTGGCACGCGGTAAGACAGCTCGCCCAGCTCGTGGGGTGCGCTGCCAGCCAATTTGGCCAAGCGGCCCCGCAAGGTTTGGGCAACCCACCCGAGTGACCGTGGGTTGTCCCGGTCAAGCACCAGCATGTCTGCCAGTGCGGCCATGTCATTGCTTTGTTGGTATTGCGTATGGAAAGCCGTTGTGCTGTCAAACAATGCAATCATGGCGTCAAAGCCGCCGTCTGAAAACACCGACCCCGTATTGATCCCGCTTAAAAGCGATTGAGACAAAAACCCAAGACGCTCGATCTGGCGCCCGATGCTTAGCAGCCTCCAGCCGTCGTCACGCGCCATTCGGTCATTTTGAGCCCCTGTGATGGCCGCCAAGTGATCGCTTGCGACTTTCAAAATTCGTTGGGCCTCAAGCGGCGACAAATCGCCACTTTGCGCCATATGCTGGCAGGCTTGGGTCAACTCTTCTTCGGAGCAAACGATCAGGTTCCAGTGCTCCAGCGACAGACGCTCGCGCACATTGGACGCCGTCAGGCGCACGGCCCGCAGGTTGTAGCCCACACTGGTGGCCAGGTCAGAACTGCCAAGTCCTGCCACCAAAGACCGTTCAAACAGGCGCCGCGCTTGGGCTGCGGTTGGCACACTGGGCAAAACCAAAGTGTTTGTCACAGCCATTTGCGACACCCAGGCTTGCAAGGTCGGCGAGGACTGGGCTTCGCCTTGGAGGCATTCCAAAATGAGCTTGGCCAGGCGAACCAGGTTTTCGCTGCGTTCGGTGTAACGACCCAGCCAGTACAGGTTTTCACCGGCGCGGCTGGTCACGATGCGCTTGCGCTGCAACACAGTGCCTGGCGTGAGGGCGGGGGGAAGAAGCGAGGTTTGATCCACGGCACCCGAAGCCATGACCCACACATCGGCACTGCTACCCCCGCGCTGCATAGACGCTATGTCGCTGCTTGCGCCCGCAACACGGGCCAGGCCACCCGGCAAAATGCGCCATGACTGGGCCCCGTCAGTGACCGCAAAAACCCGCAGAATGACCGACCGCAAAGCCAGCGCACCACCGCCTTCATGCGTGCGCCAGGTTGGCATTTGTGACAACGCTGCGTAGGCCTGTACGGTGTGTTCGTCACAGTTCATGGCGATGCGCCCCGCCCACTCTTGGGTTTCGCGCTCGCTCATGGTGTGGCCAATGACGGCATCAAAGTCGCCATGGTGAATGGAGCCGGGGTAGGTGGGTTTGATCGCACTGTTTTGCAAATCCGAAAGCGCAGTTTCCATGGCCAGCCGCTCCCCGCACCACCATGTCGGAAGCGACGGCAGCGCCAAATCTTCTCCCAGCAGGTGTTGAGAAAGCGCAGGCAAGAAACCCAGCAAGGCGGGCGACTCCAAAAAGGCGGAGCCCGGCGCATTGGCCATCATTACGTTGCCTGCGCGAATGACTTGCATCAACCCAGCGACCCCCAGGGTTGAGTCGGCCTTCAATTCCAGAGGGTCAAGAAACTGGTCGTCAACCCGTTTGAGCAGCACATGAACCGGCTCGAGCCCTTTCAATGTTTTTAAATAGAGATGCTGGTCTCGCACGATCAGGTCAGTGCCTTGCACGAGGGTCAGTCCAAGGTAACGCGACAGGTAGGCGTGTTCAAAGTAAGTTTCGTTGTAGGGGCCAGGTGTCAGGAGTGCGATGTGCGACTCAGCGCCAGCGGGGCTCATGGCCTTGATGCCGTCCAGCAGAGCGCGGTAAGTGCCCGCAAGCCGTTGAATTTTCATGGCGTCAAAGCCCTGGGCAAAGAGATGCGATACGGCCAATCGGTTTTCAAGCAGGTAACCCAAACCGCTGGGTGCCTGGGTGCGTTGCGAAACCACCCGCCAATGGCCGTCAGACCCGTGGGCCAGGTCGAACGCGGCGATGTGCAGATGGGTGCCGCCCACGGGCTTGCAGCCGTGCATTTCACGCAGATAGCCAGGGTGTCCTTGCACCAGTGCAGGTGGCAATAGCCCGCGTGACAGCAATGTTTGTGGGCCATAAACGTCGGCCATCACATGGTCGAGCAGCCGCACGCGCTGCTTGATCCCATTTTCAATGAACTGCCAGTCAGCCGCCGGGATGATCAAAGGAAGCAGGTCAAGTGACCAGGGGCGTTGTGGACCGCCCGCGTCGGAGTAAACGTTGTAAGTGACACCGTTGTCGTGAATTTGACGAGCCAGGCTGCCTGCACGCTGATCCAGACTGCCCAGGGCATCGGATTCCAGATTTTCGAAAAACTGCCGCCAAGGTGCCGTCAGGCTGCGGGCGTTCAACCTGCTGGATTCCACTCTGGGAGACCCTCGGCGCTCTGAATGCCCTCGCAACTCATCAAAATGCCCCAAATTGGCATGGCTCGACGGGCGATGGCCGAGCGCTGATGTCGACGGAAATCCGGTCGGCGAATAGGTCAACTCACTTTGCATCGAATCTTGCCTGAAAAGCATCGAAAACCCGGACGACAAGCTTTCGCCAGCGTTCGCGTCGGGTTGGGGCAATTCGGTCGCTTGGGTCACAGAATAAGTGTAAGCCAGCTTGGAGTACAAAAACCCTGTTCAATTGGGCTGATCCCTTGTCAGCAAGGCGCGTGCACCAGCTTTGACACTCGGGAGACAATGAATGCTCCGATTGCTGCAATCATTGCCTTTATGACTATTGAACATTTTGACGTCCTGATTGTCGGCGCAGGGCTATCCGGCATTGGGGCCGCCTTCCATTTGCAAACCTATTGTCCGGACCGCAGTTACGCGATCTTGGAGGGCCGACAAAGCATTGGCGGAACCTGGGACTTGTTTCGCTACCCCGGCGTGCGCTCTGACTCGGACATGTACACCTTGGGCTACTCGTTCAAGCCCTGGCAAGAGGCCAAAGCCATTGCCGACGGGCCGTCCATTTTGAAGTACGTGCAAGAAACGGCGAAAGACAACGGGATTGAAAGGCACATTCGATTCCGGCACGCGGTCAAGGCGGCGTCATGGTCATCGGTTGACGCCAAATGGACGGTTGAGGTGCAGGTACAAAGCGGGCAAGACAACAAAGCCCAAAACGCCACGATCAGCTGCAATTTCCTGTTCATGTGCGCTGGCTATTACAGTTACAAGGAGGGTTTTTCGCCTGAATTGCCTGGTGTCAAAGACTTTAAGGGCGCTGTCGTTCACCCGCAAAAGTGGCCGCAAGACATCAACTACGCGGGTAAGCAGGTGGTCGTCATCGGCAGTGGTGCGACCGCAGTCACCTTGGTGCCGGCGATGGCCAAAACGGCAGGCCATGTCACCATGCTGCAACGCTCGCCGACTTACGTGGTGGCTCGCCCTTCCGAGGACGCCATGGCCAACCGAATGCGCCGCTTTTTGCCGTCCAAACTGGCTTATGGAGTTACCAGATGGAAGCGGGTTTTTTTGGGAATGTACATCTTCAGTTTGTGCAAGCGCGATCCGGCCAAAGTCAAGCGCTTGCTGCTCGGCGGCGTGCGAATGGCGCTGGGGCCAGATTACGACGTCAAAAAGCACTTCACACCGCGTTACAACCCTTGGGAGCAAAGGCTTTGCCTCGTGCCCGATGGTGATTTGTTTGAATCAATCAAATCTGGCAAGGCATCGGTTGTGACAGACCAGATTGAAGCTATCACCGCATCAGGGGTGCAATTGAAGTCTGGCGACCACCTGGCAGCCGATGTCATCGTGACGGCGACAGGCTTGAACTTGCAGGTTCTGGGTGGCTTGCAATTGACCGTGGATGGCGAAGCTATCGACATGGCGAAAACACTCAATTACAAAGGGCTGATGTACAGCGGCATTCCCAATTTGGCGTCCAGTTTTGGCTACACCAATGCATCGTGGACGCTGAAGTGCGACCTGACATGCGAGTACGTTTGCCGTTTGCTCAACCACATGAAAAAGCGCAGCATTTCACAGTGCACGCCGCGAAACACTGATGCGTCTGTTACCGAGGAGCCTTGGGTGGACTTTTCGTCGAGCTACTTCGCGCGGTCAATGCACCTGTTCCCCAAGCAAGGCTCCAAAGCGCCATGGCGGCTCTACCAAAACTACCCCAAAGACATCATGCTGCTGCGCTTCGGGCGGGTTGATGATGGCGTGTTGCAATTTGGGTGAGGTGCCCAATCGTGGGTTGGTCGCGCCTGCCAAGCTGTTGGGAATTGACGTCGAAGTGTAAAAACGTAACAAATTGTTAACAAATTTTTTATTGCCGCAATTAAAATCAATCTCAGTTGTTTTTTACTTTCATTAACCACCAACTGCTGGATCTCACATGGAACGCGACACAACAATGCCTTCGATTTTGGGACCAGCCAGTGGCTATGAAGCAGGGTCGCGCAGTGCGGCTCAAGATCAGAGTGACGAACAATCCGTCAATCCGTTGCTAAAGCTCGTCTTTTGGACGGCTTTGGGCGTTGTTTTGTGGGGTGTTTACCGGGTTTTTGCCGGCTGATATTTGCAGAATTCGCCAAAAATCGAGGGAATCAGCTTTCGCGCCACTCAGCAGGCGCAGAAAAATTGAGTTGACGAGCCTTGACCCCGGCACTGGCTCCACAGTTAGGGCTGCTTGGTTCCCCATCTGACCCGGTTGGCCGCTTTACCATGCGGGAAGGCCCGTCAAAATTGATTGTACCCTCACGCTCCGCCGCTTCGCGGGTCGCTGCCTCCCGAGGGGGCTAATTTCCCTTGGGGCGGCCCAGCGGGAAATCTCGCCCCCACGCTCCGCCGCTTCTTGGGTCGCTGCCCCCTTTAGAATCTCGGCATGTCTTATCTCGTGCTTGCTCGCAAATACCGCCCGCGAAATTTCTCAGAAATGGTGGGTCAAGAGCACGTCGTTCGGGCTTTGTCCAACGCGCTGGAGACGCAGCGTTTGCACCACGCGTACCTTTTTACCGGAACTCGCGGGGTTGGCAAAACCACGGTGTCGCGTATTTTGGCCAAATCCCTGAATTGCCAAGGCCCAGACGGGCAGGGTGGCATCACGGCCAACCCTTGCGGAGTTTGTCAGGCTTGTAGCGACATCGACAGCGGGCGGTTTGTTGATTACACCGAGCTGGATGCGGCATCCAACCGGGGGGTGGACGAAGTTCAAGCCCTTTTGGAGCAGGCTGTTTACAAGCCCGTGCAAGGCCGCTTCAAGGTGTTCATGATTGACGAGGTGCACATGCTCACGGGCCATGCCTTCAACGCCATGCTAAAAACGCTGGAAGAGCCGCCCGAGTATTTGAAGTTCGTTTTGGCCACGACTGACCCGCAAAAGGTGCCGGTTACCGTGTTGTCGCGTTGCCTCCAGTTCAATTTACGGCCCATGGCGCCCGACACCATTCGAGAGCATTTGGTGAATGTTTTAAGGCTGGAAGGCATTGCTGCGGAAGTGCAGGCGCTGCGTTTGCTGGCGCGTGCCGCGCGTGGGTCCATGCGCGACGCGTTGTCTTTGGCGGATCAGGCTATCGCTTTCGGCAACGGCCAAATTGAGATATCCACCGTGCGCCAGATGCTGGGCAGCGTTGACCGCAGTTACGTGTTTCGCCTCATCGAAGCTTTGGCGCAAGGCCAGGGTCGTGTGGTGGTGGAAACTTCGGAGGCTTTGCGCCTGAATGGTTTGAGTGCGGCGTCCACGCTTGAAGAAATGAGCACAGTGTTGCAGCGCATGGCGGTTCTGCAGGCGGTACCCTCCAATGACGAAGACTCGGACCCGGACGCCTTAGACACGGCCCGATTGGCAGCTTTGATGCCCGCCGACGAAACCCAGTTGCTGTACAGCCTGTGTTTGCATGGCCGTGCGGAACTCGGTTTGGCCCCAGACGAATACGCTGCTCTGACCATGGTGCTGCTTCGCTTGTTGGCGTTCAAACCGGCAAAAACGGCGAAAACGGCGACCACAGCCGAGCAAGGCACTCGAACAGCGCCGGTGAACGGTTCTGGCAATGCTGTGGCTGAAAAAAAAACTTTAATTGACGCCGAACGTGGCATAGCAGGTGTCGGGGCAAGTGTTGCGGGCCTTGGTGGAGCAAGCGTCGAAAGTGCAAGTGGCACCCGCTCGGCAGGGCGTTTGTATGCTGCTGAGGCGCCATCTTCGGCCCCTGTGGGTGCAGGCGAAATTCAGGTTGCTGAAGCCGTTCAAGCCAAGCTGCCGCCTGTTGAGCAGGCGATTCAAGATCACGTAGCGAATTCTGTACCCCAAGCGCCCCCTGGGCAGGTACTTCAAGTTGTGGACTCACCTGTGGCGCCTGACGCCAGTGCAAATTCGAGAGCTCGCCCAAGCAGCAGTTTGTCAGCCACTCCAGGCGGTGCGGTACCCGTGCGAATTCAAGCGGATTCGGCTGCAGAAAGCCATGCCAACCCGGCTGGCGCTGCAAGTCTTGTGCTCACCGAAGACGGAGATTTTTGGCATCCGCTGGTTCAAAAACTGATTGCTGCAGATGCCATTTCGGCGCTCGTACGAGAACTGGGATTGCAGTCTCAACTGGTCGCACGCGACACCGACCAATGGTTGCTGCGCGTGGAGCGCGAATCACTCAACCAGTCTGGCAGCCGCGACCGTTTGCAAACGGCACTGCAAAGTGCAGGGCATGAGGTGAAATTGGCGGTTGAAATTGGGCGCGTGATTGACAGCCCTGCCAAGCGCAATGCAGCGGCTTTGGCGCAAGCCCAGTTGGCTGCCGAAAAAATCATTTTCGATGACCCCTATGTTCAGCACTTGATGCGCGACTTTGGGGCGAAAATCGTGCCCGGAAGCCTCAAACCTGCCTGATTGGTGTGAGCGCTCTGTCTTCAGACCCATTTCTAAATTCATTCAAACTATTTTTTAAGGATTCGATATGTTCAACAAAGGGCAACTGGCCGGACTGATGAAGCAGGCGCAAGCCATGCAGGACAACATGAAGAAGGCCCAGGACGAGCTGGGCTTTGTGGAAGTGACAGGCGAGTCCGGTGCGGGCATGGTCAAAGTCACCATGACTTGCAAGCACGATGTGCGGCGGGTCACGATTGACCCTAGTTTGCTGACCGACGACAAAGACATGCTGGAAGACCTGGTTGCCGCAGCTTTCAACGCTGCAGTGCGCAAGGCCGAAGAGACATCGCAAGAAAAAATGGGTAAGTTGACGGCTGGCATGCCTGGTTTACCGGGCGGGATGAAGTTCCCTTTCTAAAACACGCCATTGCCCCCACGCTCCGCCGTTGCGCGGTTCTATGGGGGTTTGCCCCGCGAAAACCTGCTTTTGACCCTTGCCATGGCTGATTCAAATTCGCTAGACGTTCTCATTCAGTCGCTGCGCCGCTTGCCGGGCGTGGGGGTGAAATCGGCGTCGCGCATGGCGTTTCATTTGTTGCAGCATGACCGGCCGGCCGCGCAGGCACTGGCCGGTGCGTTGGCCGCTGCGGTGGCCACGGTCAAGCATTGCGAGCTGTGCCATACCTTCACCGAAGCTGAAGTTTGCGCCACTTGCCTGGATGCGCGGCGTGACCAAACCAAATTGTGTGTCGTGGAAACCCCGGCGGACCAGTCCGCGATTGAGCGAACGGGTGCCTACCGGGGCGTTTATTTTGTGTTGATGGGCAAGTTGAGCCCACTGGATGGCATTGGCCCCAAGGACATTGGCCTTAAAAAATTGTTTGATCGCGCGACCGCTGGTGTGGTCACCGAGGTGATTTTGGCAACCAATTTCACCGCAGAAGGCGAAGCTACGGCGCACGTGATTTCAGAAGCGCTTTCGGCTCGGGGATTGGTGCTGACTCGCTTGGCAAGGGGCGTGCCAATTGGCAGCGAACTCGAGTACGTCGACCTTGGCACCATTGCGCACGCCCTGACCGACCGGCGCTGATTCTTCAAATCCCGGCAAGCTCTGCCCAGTGGCGATGCGCCATGTAGCGGAAAACCTCTACGTGATTACCCGTTCGGGATGTTCCCGATGCGGTGCATGGCTGGGCTTGCTAACCTCTAAGGAAATTAAAAAACTAAAAAAATAAGGAGAGACCATGGTAAGCACAGAGAGGGTCGCCAATACCGCTTTCGCGATGGCCGCTGAAGTGGCGAATGTGACGAGTGCAGCAGCTGCGACGGATGTTGCGGATGCGGCGGCTGGCGAGGTGAATCGCAGCCGACGCCGTTTTACTGTGACCGCAGCAGGCGTGGCGCTGCTAGTCTGCCCATCGCTCAGGGCGCAAACCCGGCTTGAAAAATCAAAAGTCACGATCGCGGTCAGCGCCAAAACGTCGTTTTACCAATTGCCTTTGACCTTGGCGGATCAGCTGGGGTTTTTCAGAGCGGAGGGTTTGGACATTGAGCTGAACGACTTTGCGGGTGGCCCAGGAGCCTTGCAGGCCATGCAGTCCGGCGCTGCAGATTTGGTGAGTGGTGCCTATGAAAACACCATCTCATTGCAAAGCAAAAACCAGTTTTGCCAAGCCTTTGTTCTGATGGGGCGAGCGCCGCAGATTGTGGTGGGGGTCTCAACAAAGACAATGCCCAACTTCGCGGCCTTAGCCGATCTCAAAGGTAAAAAAATTGGTGTCAGCATGCTGGGTTCGTCCACCAACCGAGTCGTCAGCTTGCTTTGGGCGCGTGCGGGCTTGAACCCGCAGGACGTGACTTTTGTAGGCGTGGGCACCTCTGGGGCGGCGTTGGCCGCGGTGCGGTCTGGGCAGATTGATGCGATCAGCAACATCGACCCGATCATGACCATGTTGGAGAAAAGTGGGGAGGTCAAAATCATCGCGGACACCCGAACGCTGATGGGTACCCAGGCCGTGTTTGGCGGGCCGATGGCGGCTTGTTGCCTGTTTGCGCCCGCAGAGTTTTTGCAGAAAAATCCGAGCACGGCGCAAGCACTTGCCAATGCAGTGGTGCGCAGCCTGAAGTGGCTGCAAACTGCAGGGCCAAGTGACATTATTAGAACGGTGCCTGAAGCCTATTTGCTGGGCGACCGGGGGCTTTACCTGTCTGCTTTCAACAAAGTACGTGAAGCACTGGCCCTGGATGGCCTGATTTCGGAAGAGGCCACCAAAACGGCACTCAGGGTGTTGACGTTGCTAGAGCCTGCCGTCAAACCCGAGAAAATTGCTTTGGCGCGGACTTACACCAACGAGTTTGCGCGGCGCGCCAAGGATCGATTCAAGGCCTGACTGATCGACTCTCGCCTGCGACGTGGCGGGTAACAGGGCTGTCCTGGCCGGGCGGCCTTTACTGGCCTGGGAAGGCAAGTCTGCAGGCCTTGGAAAACACAATTGCACGGAAGGAGTTTGGTTTTCGACGCAGGGTTGGTTACAGGTGTCGAGACTGAAAAGCAAAGCAATCGAGAAGGTTAATATGCTATTATAATAATAGCAAACTATCTATATTATTCGAGAGCTAGAGGCCTATTGAATTGATATTTTGACCTGTTTTCAAAAAAAAGAACCTGCAGGTTCTTTTTTATGAAAACATGGCCAATTTAGGCTTGGTGGCAGAGTTAGCCGCCCCGTGCAGTCGCTCGCTTGGCGGGCTTGGCACGGGACTGCGGCTTGGCGCTGCTGATCTTGGCTGATCGGCGGGTCGAGGCGCTCGCTTTTCGCGCA
>JANPCR010000115.1:0-5702 GCA_031431035.1 Rhodoferax sp. | reverse complement strand
ATCGACCAACACCGTGCCACCTTGGCCAGCTTGGTGCGCCAACCAGTCGTGGTGCAGCGTGCTGGTACCCGAGGGAATTTTTTCCAAGGTGATACCCGTGCCGCGCAGCTCGGATTCGGCCTGGCTCCAATAGCGGCTGTCGGCGAACAAGACCGCTTGGTCAAGGCTGACGGCCAGCGTGCCCATCGATCCGGTAAATCCACTAGACCACTCCCGCACCTGCCAACGCTCGGGTAGGTACTCCGACAAATGCGGATCGCTGGAGGGCACCAGCACCGCCTGAGCCTGGTGGGCTTTCAGTGCATCGCGAATGCGTTCGATACGAAGTGTGATGGGGTGGGTGCGGGTGTCCATGGTGGTCCTTATAGGTTGCGCCAGCTTTGCAAGGGCATGCCCGGAATCGGGAAGACTACATCCTTGCTTTTGATCGTCTCTGATTTTAGAGCTTTGGGGCTACGCGGTGCTGATGGAGGGCTGATACAGGGCTGTTGAAGCGTTGCTAAAAGGCTGTTAAGTTGCTATTGTATAAATAGCTATTTGCGTATATTTTTAGAGGGTTAGAGCACCATTGTTATTAAAAATCAACGATTTTTATGACAAAAATAAATCCACAGGTTCATTTTCTACAAAATTTTTTCACAAAAGTAGTAGGACTAGAAAAATCTGAATCGCAGCCTTGACTGCCCAAACGCGCCAGCGGGCGTATTGAGGGTCGTCTCGGTAGTTTGTGGTCTGCTGATCAGTATTCGAATATGAAATCCGACGAATAAAGCTGGCGCAAGGTAGTTGCATGGAATCGCTTCGGGTGCAAAAATATTGCTGTGAGCGATTCCGTACTCCTAGCCAACATCACTGCCTACTTCAAGCGGGTGGCGAATCCACCTGAAGCGCAAATTGCACATTTTGTTCGGCAGGGAAGGCCTAGATTTCTGGACGCTGGGGCGTGTTTTTGCAGCTTGGGACAAAAGAGCCACGAAGTCGCCTTCATCAAAACTGGCATCGTGCGTTACTTCGTCACGCTGCCCGATGGCGAAGAAGCCAGCAAGGATTTCAGCGTTGCGGGGAGTTTTACGCTGTCATTTGGCAGCGCGGCTGCAAGGCTCCCAGCGCAGGTGGCCATCGCGGCGGTGGTGCCTACTGAACTCGTTGTGTGGCCCTACGAATTGCTCTTGGACTTGTACGCGTCGGACATTGAATGGCAAAAACTGGGGCGGCGTATTGCAGAGCTGCTGTACGTGCGCAAGGAGCAGCGCGAATTGTCGTTCCTGCTGCTCGATGCGCCCGCCCGGTATCAGAAGTTTCATGATCAGTTCGGACCTTATGCGGATCGTATCCCCCAGTACTACATCGCGTCCTATCTGGGTATTCGACCGCCGTCGCTGTCCCGTCTCAGAAAACAGTTGGTCGAAAAAAAGTTATCAACTTAACCTAGGTGAATGACACCAGGCTTGTGGCCATTCAGACTGAACGCCTCATCGTTTTTCTGAAAGGTCTTTATGAAGCCGAGATTCTTCTGGCTGCTGCTATCAGCCTTCACCATTGCCTGCGCTGTTGCGGTGCTGGCTGCGTCTTTTTTCATTGCGCCGCTGGAGCCAGCGCCTGTGCGAGCTGGCGTTGCGCCGCCCGCGCAAACGATCGCTCTGCGTCCGCGTGCAGGCAGTCAGGCGAGCAGCTTCAGTGTGACGCGCATCGCACACGCTTCCGTCTTGCTGGATTTTGGCAACGCCAAAGTCCTGACTGATCCATGGTTCAGCGAGAAGCTGCACTACCACCATGGCGAGCCGCTGGGCTTGTCGATGGATCAACTGCCGAAACTGACTGCCATCGTCGCCAGCCATGCCCACTATGATCATTTTGATATAGAGACTCTGAAGCGCTACCCGGACAAGGCGGTGCCGTTTTTTGTCGGGCCGGATATGGTGGACGCCGCGCGCGCCGCGGGCTTCACCAACGTGCGTGAGCTTACGCCGTGGGAGGCGGTGTCAGTGGGGCCGCTGACCATTACTGCGGCTCCAGCAGCCCATAAGGTGCCAGAAATCACCTTCGTGATTCAAGCGAATGGTTCTACAGTCTATTTCGGCGGGGACTCAAAGCTCATCCCGGAGTTACGTGAATTGCCCAAGCGCTTCCCCTCTATCCAACTGGCATTGCTGTCTGTCAATGGGCTTAGTGTTCTGGGCGAACAGGTCGTGATGAATGCCGAACAAGCGGCCGAGCTGGCAGGCTTGCTGGGCGCGGAAGTTGCAGTACCCATGCATTACCGGTTCAAGGGCAGCTGGTTTACAGACAGCTTCATCTTGTCTTATGACGGGACACCGGAGCGGTTTCTGGCTGCCACCAGAGAAAAGGCACCGGCTACCCAGGCGCGCGTTCTCGAGACAGGCGAGGTTTTAACCCTTGCGCGACGAAGTGAAGGTGGGTAACACGCCAATGCCAATCGTACATCCTTCAGCCTGCAAAATGAATCAAGTATTCGGCAAAACACATCCCATGCAGCGACAAGCAAGACCGGGTGGTTGAAGTGACGGTGCGCCCCGCTGGCGTGCCCATCCCCAACGGCGATGCTCCTGCTGGCATCGTATCGATCCGCAAAGGGCTGGCTACTGCGTCCTATGTCCGGCTGGCTGTCAATCATGCGCATTGACGAAAAAAAAGAACCTGCGGGTTTTTTTTGATGGAAATTTGCCTATTTTCAGCTGACAAAACGATAGAAGAACATGCCATCCTGTACCGGGTGCTCGTGGGTTACATGCGATATGAGATCAAAGCGGTACAGCCGGTTGAGCATGATTTCAGCATCCAAGCGGCTAAGTTTGAGTTTGGAATGGAGCCAATCCACTGCATGGGAGCCGACAAAACATGCGGCGTAGTTGGTGCCGTGGTAGTTGCGGTCGCGCACTAACACCCCCGACTTGGAGGTGAGCAGGGCAAGCGTCGCGCCAGGGTTCATACTCTGAGTAATGGCAGACCAATCTGTGCGGTAAAAAAACGGCTCATCACTGAATTCCTGCTCATGTGCGACGTGGTGCAGCATGTCAAGTTGTTGCAACGCCTTACCCAGTCTGCCGCCTTCGTGTCGGGTGACTTTGTACTCCTTGCTCAACCAGTCGATAGCCTCTGTTCCCAAAAAACAATAGGGATAAAGTTGAAGGGTGTGGGTTCTGTCTTGTGGCGTCACATGGCCAGCCAACTCAAGGCAAAGCGATTCGGCGGTCAGGTTGGTGAGCATACGGATCATTCCGCGCGGTGAAGTTCGATCTGCTTGTACCTGAGCAGTATCAAAGTGCTGTTTCAACACTTCAGTCTGAATTGCCGCAACCTCCGTGAGATTGGCCACCCAGTTAAGCACACCGCTGGACTCTTCCAGCAAGCTGGCCGAGTCCAGCTGAGGATAAAGGTCTGCAAAACCCAGTTCCTGTGCCCAAGTGCGATCGGTTGGCCAAAGGCCGCAATGGCCGCGGGTAAGAGCGATCCGTTTGCGCGCGCTGGCGTCGGGTAAGAGCGCTGCTAACGCAACTATGTTTGCTGCTGCGTGCTGAATACCCGCGAGGTCAATAATCGCTACAGCTCGTGTATCAGTATGTAAAGTCTCAAGCAACTTGGCCAGCTCAGCCTTACTTGGCAAAATGTCCTGATGCTCCACCTGCAGCGCTGCTAGTGCGGCTTGCACTGCGTTTCGCGCATCTCCGCTTGGCAAGCAAAGCAGGGCGTTTGGTACATTGTTCTTGGTCATTTCGGTTAGCCTTTTTTGATAAATAGCTGATTGCGGATGTCTCCTGCGTTGGTAGGTCGCCGGCTGTGGGTAAGTCTTACGGCAGGTTGGCGGATCATGACCCGTACCGGCCTATCCACGGAGTTTCACTGACTTGCTGCCAGCGCAAAATCGTGGTGTCCCCGGCTCTGCGCGCTTTGCCAGTGTCATGGCTTACTACGGGCAGGTGGCCAATCCATTAGAGGCGCAGACTGCGCGTTATGGACACAGGCTATGTTTTATGCCTGACACAGTTAACAAAGTTGGGGCATAGGCCTGATAGATTGCTATATATTGAATAGCTAATTGTGTATATTATTCAAGGGCTAGAGCACGATTTTTACTAAAATTTGATGGTTTGGGGTGTTCTTGACGAAAAAAATGAACCTGGGAGTTCATTTCTATTGAATTTACACCACAAAAGTAGTAGGAGTAGAAAAAGTCTGAATCGCAACCTGCCCGCCGTGACGCGCCAGTGATTCCGCAACAGCCTTTTGTGCTGCTTTTGAAGGCGACTTCCGCAATCAATCCACCGTCGCGCCAGACGCGATCACCAGCGGTCGCCACACCTCGGCATCGGCCCGTACGAAACGCTGCATGTCATCCAGCACCAGGCTGCCGGGCAGGGACGAGGCGGCACGGTAGCGCTCTTGAAGTGCGGGCAGGGCCATCACTTCGCGCACTGAACTTGCGAGCTTTTCCAGGATCGGGCGCGGCGTGCCAGCTGGGGCTGCGATGCCAGCCCAGCCTTCGACGATGTTGCCCTTGAACCCTTGCTCCTCAAAAGTCAGCACGTCGGGCAGCACGTCACTGCGCTTAGCGCTGGTCAACCCCAGTCCTTTTAGCGCACCTGATTTCAAATGCGGCACGGCTGCGGCCAGGCCGTCCATCACCATAGACACCTGCCCGCCAATGGCGTCGGCGACTGCAGGCGCTCCACCTCGATACGGAATGTGGGTCAGCTCGATGCCTGCCGCTTTGGCAAAACGCAGCATCACCAAGTGCGGGATCGAGCCAACGCCCGAGGTGGCGTAGCTCAGGCCTGGGCCGCGTTTCGCAACAATGAACAGATCCGCCAGGCTAGAGAATGGTGCGGCCTTGTTGGCCATCAAGGCATAGGGAGTGCGCAAAATATCGGCAATATGGGCGAAGCTTTTGTCCGGGTCCCAGTCGATACGCCCGCGATAAAGCGTAGACCCCACCGAAAAAGCGCTGATCACCGAGACCAGCAGCGTGTAGCCATCTGGCGCGGCTTTGGCGACTTGGCCCGTGCCCAGGGTTGAGCCAGCGCCAGCGCGGTTGTCCACCACCACAGTCTGCCCGATGCGGCTACGTAACTCATCAGCAATCTGCCGCGTGATGCCGTCCGTGGAGCCGCCGGGTGAAAACGGAACGATGAGTTTGATCGGCCGATCAGCAGGCCAGGCACTTTGCGCGTGCAGCGACGGAGCAGCGACGAAAGCGGCTGTGCCTGCGAGCACCAGTCGACGCGAGACATTTGGGGAAGTTTTCATGTGGTACCTTGCAGCGAGACTTTGAGCAATGCAGCGTTAGTTTACGGTGAAGGGTGATTCTTGACACCTCTGTTTGCGACACAAAAAGAGCGTGGTGCCGCTCTGAATACTTCGCCGGCGTGGCAGCCCTTCCACTTCCCAAATTGAAACTTAAACGTTCAGCCCCTTGCCAGAAAAAAGGGTAGCCATGGTCTTGCGCAGCCAAAGGTTGCCGGCGTCCAGGTTGAATCGTTCGTGCCAGTGCTGTTTGACTTTGTAGGTAGGTAGCGGCAAGGGCGGCTCCAGAACCTTTACCTGCTCTTGCTGCGCCAATGCCTGGCCGAGCTGCCGGGGTACGATCACCAAAAACTCGGTTTGAGCCACGATGCGTGCCACGCCCAAATAGCTGGGCACGCGCAGCACCACCCGACGGTCCACTTTGTTTTTTGCCAGTACCT
>JANPCR010000114.1:0-15781 GCA_031431035.1 Rhodoferax sp. | reverse complement strand
TTTCCAAAAAGACCCTCAAGCCATTTTTGCCCATCCCGGTCAAGGCTACGAAAAGTTCAGCGACTTGACCAAAGCACCCGTCGCCTTCATCAGCAAAGACGGTCAGTTCAGCTTTTGGCAATGGATGAAAGCCGAGCATGGTTTCAAGGACGAACAGCTGAAACCTTATGTATTCAACGTGGGGCCATTTTTGGCTGACAAAAAATCTGTTCAGCAGGGCTATAGCATCAGCGAACCCGTCAGCATCAAGGCGCAGGCTGGGTTCGACCCGGTGGTGCATTTGCTTGCGGACAATGGTTTTAGCACGTACAGCACCACCATTGAAACTCGCGCCGAGCTGGTAAAAACCAAGCCCGAAATGGTGCAAAAATTTGTTGATGCATCCCTTTTGGGCTGGTACAACTACCTGTATGGCGACAACAAAGCGGCCAATGAGCTGATCAAAAAAGCCAACCCCGAGGCAACGGACGCGGGCATTGCTGGCAGCATCGAGTTGATTAAAAAGCTGGGTATTGTTGACAGTGGCGAAGCTCTACAAAATGGCATCGGCACAATGAGCACAGCCCGCATCAAGGATTTTTACGACAAAATGGTCAAAGCTGGTTTGTACAAAGCTGGCGATGTTGACCTGAGCAAGGTCGCCACCACCCAGTTTGTGAACAAAAAGGTTGGGCTCGATGTGAAGCAAAAACTGGGCGGCAAATAAGCTAACCCCTCCCGACCCTCCCAAACTTTCTTGTAGGACAGGGAAGCACACAAGCTTCAAATTTATGCGTTCCCTGGTCGTTTTTTGCCACCCCAATCCAGACAGCTTGAGCGGCGCATTGTTTGGCGTCACGCAAGACGCACTGAAAGCGCGGGGTGACGAGCTTCGCTGTTTTGACTTGTACGCCGACAACTTTCAGCCCATCATGACCCGCGAGGAGCGCTTGGCGTACCTAACCAACCCCGGTTTGATCGAAGCACGGGTGCAAGCGCACACCGAGGCTCTGAAGTGGGCGGAGCATTTGATCTTTGTGTTTCCAATCTGGTTTTATGGCCCTCCCGCGATGTTGAAAGGCTGGCTGGAGCGCGTATGGCTGCCCGGTGTGGCCTTTTTGCCGCCCCCTGAGAAAGGGGCTGTAGCCGTGCCGGGCTTGCGTCATATACAGCGGCTGACAGTGATCACTCATGGCGGCTCGCCTTGGTGGTGGTTGAAGGTGATTGGCGACCCCGCGCGCAAACTGTTCACGCGGGGGCTGCGCGCACTGATGGCCAAAAACTGCAAAACCACCTGGCTGCAACTGCACAACATGAACAACGTCAGCGCGGCTGACTGCGCAAAGTTCATTGCGAGAGTCCAACAATCATTGAAAGCGATGTAGCGATGGCGACAAGCAAACGCAAGACCGATTCTGTGGGCGCACCCATGGCCAATTATTTGGCCTCAAAACGGGTTGGTAACTTGTTGTACATGAGTGGTGTGATCGCAGTTAACTCGGATTCACGCCAAGTCGTCACCAGCTTTGACCAGCTGCCTCCTAGCGCCATCGCACAATTGAAACCACTGGGTTATGTCACGGGCCAATTGAGTGTCGATGTTTTTGAAGCGCCCGTCGTCGCGCAAAGTTGGTTTGTGCTGAACCGCATTCGTGAACTGGTCATCTCTGAAGGCGGCGATATGAAAGATGTTTTCAAACTGACCCAGTACTTTCGTGACCTGCGGCATTACCCTGCCTACAACCGGGTGCGAAGCCTTTTTTGCCCTGAACTCGTGGTCAGCACGGTTGTAGAAGTCAGCCGCATGTTGCCCAGCGACGCAGTGTTGATCGAGGTCGAGGCCATTGCATTTTTGCCCGTGCATTGAATCCATCCTGCTCCTTTCGCCAGGATTGCCGTCCCACCTCTTGAGGCCAATCATGAATTGTCACACACGACCTACAGGCACACCTATGAAGCACTTGCGCGGGTCGGACCTGGCCGCCGTTGCAAAGCTTGCAACCAGCGCCACACTGGGCGTCACACGAATGGTCGAAGGCGTGCACCAATCGGTTTGGGGGACGTTGGGCGTCTCAGGGGGTGCTGTAGCGGGTCAAACAGGTGGATTGACAGGTTTGATTTATAAAACCGTGCGGGGCGTGACCAATCTGGTTGGGAAAGGGCTTGACCTGGCGCTCACTCAACTGCAACCGCTGTTTGAAGCTGCCGACCAAGCCGCCCCTGAAACTCCCCAACGCGAAGCCGTCTTGGCCGCGCTGAATGGCGTACTGGGCGACCAACTGGACGCAAGTCAAAGCTCGCTTGCGACACCCATGACATTCAGGTGGGCAGGGCGAGCCCTTGATTTTCAGCTGCCAAATCCCCTTGCATTCCCGGCCGATCAAACCGGATTCGCGCCACCTGTCACAGGCAAAATCTTGCTTTTGATTCATGGCTTGTGCATGAACGACCTTCAGTGGAGCACCAGCACCCAAAGCAAGACCTCAACGCAACCGTACCTAACCCACAACCATGGCCAATGGCTTGCGGACGAGCTGGGCTACACGCCCATCTACCTTCGCTACAACACTGGACTGCACACCTCGCAAAACGGACGCCTACTGTGCAGCCTGCTGGAAGAGTTGGTGAAGCACTGGCCAGTGAAAGTTGACGAGCTGAGCGTCGTTGTGCACAGCATGGGCGGTTTGGTAATGCGCAGCGCCCTACATTGCGCAATTGACCCGGCCTTGACTTGGCCCAAGCACTTGAAAAACATCGCATTTTTAGGCACGCCGCACCATGGAGCGCCGCTGGAGCGCGCAGGCAACTGGATTGACGTCATCTTAGGCAGCACGCCCTTTTCGCGCCCATTTGCCAAATTGGGGCAATTGCGCAGCGCAGGAATTACTGACTTGCGGTATGGCCACGTGGTCGATGAAGACTGGAGGGGGCATGATCGCTTTCGCAGCAAACCAGACAGTCGCGTCGCCTTGCCCTTGCCCGCTCACATCAACTGTTTCACGGTGGCTGCCACTTTGGCGGGCCAACGAAGCCCGCTTGCCGACCGCCTGATTGGCGATGGGCTGGTACCCCTGGCCAGCGCTTTGGGTCAGCATGCTCAAGCCACAAAAACACTGGCGTTTGGCAAAACGTCGCAGCGAATTGTTCACCGAACCAGCCACATGGCTTTGCTTAGTAGCCCTGAGGTTGCCCAGCAGTTGGTGACCTGGTTGCGCCCACGCAGCACGATGAGAGCATCGACCACGCAAAGCCTGGGGTAAAGTTAAAGCCTTTACCAAGCTACTTAGCGCCGTCTCGCCTTGGCAACTGAGTTTGCGAAGTGTCGCTGGGCCGCAACGACGATCTAAAAATATTGAAAAGTGGAGACTGAATGCCTGAACAACTGAACCAAATTGGACTGATTGGATTGGGTGCCATGGGCTTGGGCATGGCCCAGTCGTTGCGCAGAGCGGGCCACGCCCCTTTTGTGCATGACGCCAGGCCGGGCATTGGGGAAGCCTTTGCAAAGGAGGGGGGAACCGCCTGCAACTCTCCAGCCGACGTGGGCGGCCAATGCGACATTTTGATCAGCGTGGTGGTCAATGCCGCTCAAACCGAGTCGGTGCTGTTTGGCCCCCTAGGATGCGCTGCCACTTTGAAGCCCGGCAGCGTGTTTGTGATGTGCTCCACGGTCGATCCGAAATGGTCTATCGCGCTAGAGTCACGTCTGGCAGTGCTGGGAATTTTGTACATTGACGCGCCAATCTCGGGTGGTGCTGCCAAAGCGGCCACAGGCCAAATGACCATGATGACGGCAGGTGCACCAGCCGCCTTTGCCAAGGCCGAATTCGCCTTGAACCTGATGGCCACCAAGGTTTACAAGCTGGGTGACCGTGCAGGCGCTGCGAGCAAGGTCAAGATAATCAACCAGTTGCTCGCGGGGGTTCATATTGCCGCAGCCGCTGAGGCAATGGCACTGGGACTTCGCGAAGGGGTTGACCCGGCGGCGCTTTACGACGTGATCACCCACAGTGCAGGCAACAGCTGGATGTTTGAAAACCGCATGCCCCACGTTTTGGCCGCCGATTACACGCCACTGTCGGCCGTTAATATTTTTGTCAAAGACCTGGGGCTGGTCCTTGACATGGCGCGGGCCAGCAGCTTTCCGCTGCCCCTGTCGAGCACCGCGCACCAAATGTTCATGCAGGCGTCCACTGCGGGCCACGGTACTGAAGACGACAGCGCCGTCATTAAGATTTTTCCGGGCATTGACTTGCCTTCCAAGCCGTGAACAAGGTTTTGCTCGGTTGTATTGCCGACGACTTTACGGGTGCGACTGACCTGGCCAACAACCTGGTGCGGGCGGGCATGCGGGTGATTCAAACCATTGGCGTCCCGGTTGGATCCATCAGTTCGCAGGCCGACGCCGTGGTGGTTGCACTGAAGTCACGTACCGTGGCACCTGCTGAGGCGGTCGCACAGTCTTTGCAAGCTCTGGCATGGCTACAGGCGCAAGGGGCAGAACAAATTTACTTCAAATACTGCTCCACTTTTGACAGCACACCTGCGGGCAACATTGGCCCAGTGACCGATGCGCTCATGGACGCGCTAAAAACTGACTTCACCATTGCCACCCCTGCGTTTCCCGACAATGGTCGAACGGTGTTCAAAGGGCACTTGTTTGTGGGCGATGTGCTCCTGAGCGAAAGCGGCATGCAAGACCACCCTTTGACCCCGATGCGCGACGCCAATTTAGTGCGTGTTTTGCAGGCCCAGACCCACCGTACGGTCGGGCTGATTCCTCACAATGTCGTAGCAACAGGTGCCCAGGAGATTGCCAAGCACATTGACAAACTCAAAGCCAAGGGCGTGGCCATAGCGGTGGTGGACGCGCTGTCAAACCAGGACCTGATGACACTGGGCAAGGCGTTAAAGCACATGCCTTTGGTGACGGCAGGGTCAGGCGTGGCGATTGGTTTGCCTCAAAACTTTGCGATCCATCCGCAGACCAGTGCCAGCTTGCTGCCAATGGCCAAAGGCAGCCGAGCCATTGTGTCTGGCAGTTGCTCGGTGGCGACGCAGGCCCAAGTGGCTGCCTTCATCGATCAAGGTGGGCAAGCCCTCGCGCTCGATCCCATGGCGGTTGCAGCCGAGGTGGCTGCTCAAGACAACCCAGCCGCAAATGCCTTGGACTGGGCCAGCTCAAAGCTTCAAAGCGGTCCGGTTTTGATTTATTCAACGGCAACCCCGGCCTCCGTCAAAGCCGTTCAAGCCGAGTTGGGCGCAGAAGTCGCGGGCAGTTTGATGGAACACACTTTGGGCGATATTGCCAAAGGCTTGGTGCAACTGGGGGTGCGCCAACTTGTTGTGGCGGGCGGCGAAACCTCGGGGGCTTGTGTGCTGGCTCTGGGCATCAGCCAAATGCAAATTGGCGCGCAGATTGACCCTGGCGTGCCCTGGTGTCATGCAAAATCTGAAGTCGCTGGACAAGAGTCGGTGCAGATTCATTTGGCGCTGAAGTCTGGCAATTTTGGCAGCGTTGATTTTTTCACCAAAGCTTTTCAAAGCATCTAGCCTGCCTGGATGACAGAAACCCAAGCTCGCGATGAAATTTGCCGCATTGGCAAAAGCCTGTTTGATCGGGGCTACGTGCACGCCGCTGCGGGGAACATCAGCGTTCGACTGGACAGCGGTTTTTTGATCACCCCGACCGACGCATGCCTGGGCGATCTGCAACCCGACCAACTGGCCAAACTAGACCATGACGGGATGCAAATCAGCGGTGACCCGGCGAGCAAAACCCTGGCACTTCATCGGCAGATCTATGCGGCAAGCCGTGTGTTTGACAACAACACTCGTTGCATCATCCACACCCACAGCACCCATTGCGTGGCCCTGAGTTTGCAGTGTGCGGCAGACGAACTGCTGCCCGCTGTCACGCCCTACTTCGTGATGAAAGTGGGTCACGTGCCCCTGATCGCTTACCACCGGCCTGGTAGCCCGGCCGCCGCCGCCCGCGTGGCAGAAACCATCGACCGTTACGGCAAACTTGGCACACCGATTCGCGCTGTGATGCTGCAGCGCTTGGGTCCCAACGTTTGGCACGATTCACCAGCGCGGGCCATGGCCGTTTTGGAAGAACTTGAAGAAACAGCGAAGTTGGTCAATTTGTCGAACCCGCAGACCTTGCCTTTAGACAATTCGCAAATTGACGAGCTCCGCCAAGTTTTTGGCGCGCGATGGTAAGTATTTTTGGTAAGCCTTGCAGGTTTTTTTAAAATCATTCTCAGTCCTTCACTCTCAATTTCAAAGTCCTCGCGCCCATGCCAAAATTTGCCGCCAATTTGTCGATGATGTACCCCGAGTTGCCTTTTCTGGATCGTTTTGACGCGGCTGCGAAAGACGGTTTCAAGGCCGTTGAATTTTTATTTCCTTACGCCTGGGACAAAGCTGAAATTGCAACACGGCTTAAAACCAACGGCTTGCAACAAGTGCTGTTCAACATGCCACCCGGCGGGCTGACCCGCGAGGGTCACGCCAGCGCTTGGGATGCAGGGCAACGCGGCACGGCCTGCCTGCCCGCCCTCCAGGCAGAATTTCGCTACGGTGTGCGCCAAGCACTCGATTACGCGCAGGCGCTGGACTGTCCGCGCGTTCACTTGATGGCAGGTTTAGTGCCAGCAGGACAAGAGCGGGCTGATCTGCAAGCCACCTACACCGACAACCTGCGCTGGGCAGCGACCGAGGCGGCCAAAGAAGGCCGCGACATATTGATTGAACCGATCAACACGCGCGACGTTCCGCGCTTCTTCTTGAATCGGCAAGACCACGCCCATGACATCATTCAGGCTGTGGGCGCAGCCAACTTGAAAGTCCAGATGGACTTGTACCACTGCCAGATTGTTGAGGGCGATGTGGCCAGCAAAATTCGCCACTACCTGCCGACGGGCCGAGTCGGGCATTTTCAGATTGCGGGCGTGCCCGAACGCCATGAGCCCGATTTGGGTGAGGTCAACTACAGCTACCTTTTCAACGTGATTGACGAAACCGCCCAGTCTTGCGGTTGGGATGGCTGGATTGGTTGCGAGTACCGCCCCAAATTGGGTGGTCAACCGGGCGGCACTTCCGCTGGTTTAGGCTGGCTTAAGCCATGGCTGTGACCAGGGCAAATCCGCTCAAGTGGTCCGGTTCAGGTAGTCCACCACCCCGAGCCCTGCCCATCGGCCGCTGGCCAGGCAGGCGCTGATCAAATAGCCGCCAGTGGGTGCTTCCCAATCGAGCATTTCGCCCGCACAGAACACGCCAGGAAGCTGATTGAGCATCAGTTGCCGATTCAAGCTTGTCGTCATGACGCCACCTGCGCTGCTGATCGCTTCGTCAATCGGTCGGGCTGAGGTGAGGGTTAAGGGAAGGCGCTTGATGAATGCAGCCAGCTTGTCGGGTTGTGCCATGTCTGCTTTGGCAAGCAGCTCGTACAAAATCGCGCTTTTAATGCCGTCAAGGCCCAGACGGCTTTTAAGGTGGCTGGACAAAGACCGTGAACCGCGCGGGTGTGACACCTCAGCCAAAACTCGATCCAATGATCGGTCAGGCAATAAATCCAGGTAAACCGTGGCCTGACCATGGCTTGCTATGGCGTCGCGGAGCAAGCTGGACGCGGCATAAATCAGGCTACCTTCTACGCCAGTTGCTGTGGCGACAAATTCGCCTTTGCGAGCGAAATTTGGAATCTCCGCGTTTCGCGCGAAAACTGGCGACTTGGCTGCATCAGACGCGGATTCAGTTGAGTTGACAAATTCAATCGCGACTGACTTGAAGGGCTGCCCTGCATACCGGTTGGCAAAGTGGTCGCTCCATCCGTGCGCAATATTAAACCCGCAGTTCGCGGGTTGCAGCAAAGCCACATCGACGGCACGCTGTGCCAACAAGGGCACCCACGCGCCGTCAGACCCCAGCCGCGACCAACTGGCCCCACCCAAAGCAAGTACCGTGGCAGAAACTTGCAATTCTTGCTGGCCGGATGGCGTGTCAAACAGCAAATTATCTTGCGCCGACCATCCCATCCACCGATGGCGCATCTTGAACGCCACGCTGCCCTGAGTACTGTGCTGGGCAGTCTGAACGGCTGCGTCTTGCGGTGCGATTGCCTCGGTTAAAGCGCCCGCCCCCCGGATGCGCAAACGATGCAGCCAAGCCCGCAGCAGTGGCGCGGCCTTCATGTCCGCGGGAAAGACCCGACCCGAGGTGCCCACAAAAGTGTCGATCCCCAATGAACTTGTCCAGGCGCAAATTTGCGCCCTTCCAAAGTCTGCGAGCCACGGTGCCACCATGCTTCTGCCTGAGCCAAAACGGGTCAAAAATAGCTCTGGCGGCTCGGCATGGGTCAGGTTCAAGCCGCCCTTGCCAGCCAACAAAAATTTGCGCCCAACCGAGGGCATGGCGTCCAGCACGACGACCGAATGGCCTGCCGCTGAAATGATGTCCGCTGCCATCAATCCAGCAGGGCCAGCGCCGATCACGGCCACAGGTAAAACACGATGAGTCATTGAAATTCAGGTTAATGGGTTTGGGCAAGACTTCATATCACCGGTGATATGAAGTTACCGCAAAGTAGCCCAAAAAGGCAAAATACGAACGAAATAGGCCTCTAGCTCTCGAATTATGTAAATAGTTAGCTATTATTATTATAGCATCACTAATTCACCGTTTCCCGTCAAAAAAGCGGCCTTCACAAGCTGCTGCGGGTAAATCGATTGCACCGCATCACGGTAGCGCGTCAATTGGGCGACCAGGGCCGAATCTTGCTGGGGCCGCCCGTTTGATTTGTAATCCAGCACCCACCAATCCAGGCTGTCTTTGCGCTGCACCAACCGGTCCAGCCGCAGCGTTTCGCCTCCGGCAACCAGTTCAACCTCATTGCCCTGCCAGTTCAATTGGTGCCTTTGCCAACACCAGGCTCCCGCTCCAGTCAAGATTCGATTCGCCATGTCCAGAGCAATTTGCATCTGCTGTGCGTCCAGGTCGTATTCGCGTCTCACAGCCACCTGGTTTTGCGGATTTAGGTCACCCCATTCCAGCAGTTTGTGCATGGCCTGCCCTTGACGGGCTGCCAATGAATCAAGCGTGTCTGGCAATTGTTGAAACTCGCTACTCGCAAGAAGCGGCACATGCGCCACAGCAAGACCTTCTGCCTTGACTCGCAAAACAGGCAAAACCTGCAACTGAAAAGTCATGGACTTGCCAGTCTGCATGGCAGCCGGCACCGCCTTGGCGGGGGCATCATAAAGTGGGTTCGCGCCCGCGGTGTGCATTTGTGCTGCCCCGACCCAATCAACCGCCGTCAAGCGTGCCCACCAACTGCGACCGCTGGGTCGCGATGGCTCAATACTAGAAATTGCCAAGGTCTTGCGCGCTCGGGTCATGGCGACATAAAGGGCGTTGATTTCTTCGCGCTGACGTTGCGCGAGTTCAAACGCCAATTCGTCGATTGCGCAGGCAGGCGGGTCGTTTTCGCTGACCAAAAACGCAAATTTGACGGGCTCTGCACTTTCACCTGGCCAATCGACCAAAACGCCCATGGAGTCCGCGTTGCGCTCATTGGCATCAGTGTCTAAAAGCAACACGGCATCGGCTTCGAGGCCTTTCGCGCCGTGCACAGTCAGCAGTCTGACCGCAGTCGCCACCACGGCTGGGGGGGCTTTCACATCGGCAGATTTCAGTGCCCGAACCAAGCCGTAAGGGGTTGAAAATCGCCCACCGTTCAACTGCAGAGACACCGCCAACACCATGCGAAGGTTGGACAGAACAGCGTCGCGCTGGGCCGCCGCGGTTCGCACCGCGTAGCGGGCCAAAACATCGCCATCATCGAAGATCGCTTGCAGCGCATCGTGTGGGGGAAGTTGATCAACCCAGGCTTTCCAGCGCTTGAGAGTTTGCGACAAGCTGCGCGGCGCTTCACCGTCCTTCGCCTCTGGCTTGGCGGGCGCAATTGAATCAAATTGCGGCATTTGGCCCAGCAAGTCAAACCAGGGTTCTGCTTGCACCCGCTGACGCACCGCCAATTGAACCAAGGCCTGATCGTCCAGGTCAAACAAGGGGGACTTGAGAACCCGCGCTAACGACAAATCGTGCTGTGGCGACACCAGTACATCCAGCAGTGCCACCACATCTTGCACTTCACAGCAGTCGTAAAGTGCGGTTTTTTCTCCAATTTGCGCGGCAATACCCAACTTTTGCAATTCGTCCTTCATCGGTGCCAGGCTGGCGCGCTGGCGTGCCAACACCATGACTTCTTGCGGCAGGCATCCACCGTCAATTTGCAAGGCGATCCATTGCGCAGCTTGGCGTGCTTCCAGTGTGCGCAGTGTCTCTTCGAGCACTTTTTGGGGCTGCGTCAGGCTGTCCCGCCATTCGCCTGGCTGCAGGTCCGCTCGCGCACCAGCATCTACCGCGTCGCGCGGGATGGGCGGCAGTTTACAGACGCAACCCGCTTCGGTGGCGCTTGAGGTGTGTTCACGAAAGCCCTCAAACTCACCGGATTGCTGCGCCTGCACCATCACGGCATTCACCGTTGCAATCACTTGGCGGGCATTTCGCCTGGTGTGGTCGCACTCCAGCAATGCGCCATTCAAACCATTTTGAACAAAGGTCTGCGCGGCTTTGAAAACCTGCGGCTCAGCGCGACGAAACCGGTAAATACTTTGCTTGGGGTCGCCCACCAAAAACACGCTGGGCGCGGACCCCGCGCCGCTGCCCGCGTAACTACCAAGCCAGGATGACAGCGCCTGCCATTGCAAAGGGTTGGTGTCTTGAAATTCATCAATCAGCAAATGGCGCATACGGGCATCCAGACGCACTTGCACCCAGCCCGACAACACCGGATCGCCCAACATCACCCGAGCTGCGCGCTCCACATCGTTCATGTCGACCCAGCCCCTAGACCGCTTAAGTTGCCCGTACGCGGCGATCAAGGCCCGACTCAGCCGCGCCATGCGCTGCTGGTGCAGCCAGGCGGTGTGCTGATGGCGGCCCGCAACCACCCGCAGCACCAAGTCCTGGGCGGCTCGCACATGAGCCAAATTCACAATCTTGTCGCCAAACTTGCGGGCTGTCCCTTCTTTGGTCAACAGCGCTGCAAATGCGCCATCCAAGTCTTTGGCCGTGAGCGCCATTTCAAGTTCCTGACCCTTGGCAGAATAAGTGACTGCCTTGGCTTGCCCCAATGCGATGGCTGCAGCTTGCAAAATCTTCCAATTGGAATCGTCAGCCAATAGCCAGTCATCAACCCTCGCAAAGCCTGCAAACTCGGGGAACTGCTTTGAAAAATGCACAACGGAACGCTCCACCACACCCCGTGCGTCAGCCAAGTCAAACTCGGCCCGCTTGTCCAGCGCGGTTCGCAAGGCTTTGTCCGCCTGAAACCGCCCATGCTCGTGCACCAGATCAGTGAAATCAGCCAACAGATCGGCATTGCCAACGAGCGACCTGTAGAAGGGGCGCCAAACCTGTGCTTTGGCCCCTTTGTCATCTTCCAGTAAATCATAAACTTGTGGCAAGCCCAGTTGCTGCAAAACGGCAATGGGTGCGCTGCGCAATATCGCCGCAAACCAGCTGTGAAAGGTGCGAATTTGCACCTGCCGTCCACCTGCCAATAGGCTCTCGAACAAGCTTGACAAAGCCGTGGTCAACCGTGCCTGATGGACTGGATCGTCTGGAATCGCCACGCCACGAATCTTTAATTCTTCAAGCAAGCTTGCCTGGTCTGCCTTTGCAAACACGTCAAGCCAGTCATTCAGCCGTTCACGCATTTCGCCCGCCGAGCGCTTGGTGAATGTGATCGCCAAAATTTCATCTGCAGAGAGCTTGTCCATGCCAGCAACTGGGTCAAACCCATCCAGCAACGCGCGCACAATACGGGACACCAGCATCCAGGTCTTGCCAGCGCCAGCGCAAGCTTCAATAGCCACATTGCGCTTGGGTTCGCAGGCAATGGCATAAAAGCTCTGGGCGCTCACACCCTGCCCGTTTCGCCGATAGGCCACTGCCTGGTCAGTCACCAAGTTGGTCATGCTGGCGTCCAGAAGTCTTTGCGGCACAAACCGCGTGCGGCGCAAAAATCGCAGGCGCTTCCCTCGCCCATGGCTGGCAACGCAGCACCCTCGTTCAGTCGGCTCATGTCGCTCAAGATTCCTTCTATCAACTGGTCACGCTGGATCACGATGTCAGGCTGGTTGTAGGTTTTGGTGATTTCCTTTTCGCCGATGTTCACATAGGCACCAGCCAACGTGTCGTCACTTAGCAGCGCGGCATAAAAGGCAAGTTGGGTGTCTTCTGCGTCGCCCTTGACGCGATTGGCGGTCATCGTCGCAGCCTCGGTTTTGTAGTCAATCACCATTGAGGTACCGTCAGCCAACCGATCGATGCGGTCAATTTTGCCGATCAAGGTCAATTCACCCAGCTCAATTTCGTGCCAGACCTCGCCTTGGGTGTAGTGAGCTCCATTGGCCTCGTGAACGGCGAGCCATCGCAAATAGCCGTCACGCAGGCGCGGCCAGCCTGCGGTGAAGGGCAAAAATTCAGCCTTTGAAAACGCCAGTTCCAGCAAAGACTGGTTCGCCGCAACGTCCATCAACGTCTGTCGCTGAACGAAGTCTGCCAAAGGCTGCGACAGCAATGCATCCTGGAAACGCTTCAGCGTACCGTGCATCCAGTTGCCGAAGTCTCGCTTGCTCAGGTCGGTTTCTAGTTCCTGTGTTTCCGCCAATTTAAGCTGACGCAGCGCGAAAAACCGGTAGGGGCAGCGACGCATGTCTTCGTAGGCACTGGACGACAAACGGGCTAAGGGCAAGCCCATTCCATTTGGGCGCGGCATGGACATTGCCTTGAAATCCAGGTCGCGGCGAATTCGGGCATCCGCTGCAGGGGAAACATTCACTTGCAGCAGCATCAATTGAAGCAAAGGGCTCGGCATAGTGCGCTCGCCGCCGTCACAGGCACGGTACAGCAGGTCGAGCTGTGGTGACTTTAGGGCGTAGCGCCAAGCTTTGCGCGTGACGTTAGCGAGTTCCTCGGGGGACGCCAGACCCAAAACTTCACGCTGTTTGCGCGTCCATGACCCAGTCACCTGAGGGGCAAGAGTCAAATTCTGTTCATCACACCCCGGCAGGACGACAGCCGGCAAAGCGCGCCCCAAGAGCTGACTCAAAGGCAAAATGACAACTTGCGGGGTATCCGGGTGGGCTGGGTTGAAGCTGGCGGCCTCCAGCGTGTGCGACACCCAATCCATGAAGTCATCGGCGCTGGTGGCACCTGAAAACGGCTCAAATTCTTGCGCATCTTCACTAAGGCGCAATGCCTTCAACACAGCTTGGCCCGCATTGTCCTGGCTTAGAGGCGTCCAATGCCCTGCCGTTTGCAATACTTCGCGAAGGTCTTCAATCCATTGGCTCAGCGACCGCTTGGCGATCAATTTGGCCCGCAATTTATCGACCTCTTTGACCAGCGCTGCCAGGGGGACGAAGGCGGCAGGTTGGCCCTGCGTGCCGTCCGCATGCGCCTTGTCAATTTTGAAGCTTCCGAACTGGTGCCAGTCGCGAAGCGCAGTTTTGCGCAGCGAAACTTCAATGTTCAGCAGTGCATTGCCCGCAAAGGCGGGAGCCCCTTTGAGCCAGTCCAGCACTTGGTCCGACGACGCATCTCGTGGGCAAGCGCGCAGCAACGCCATCACCGTGGCAGCCGCCCGAGTTGTGGACAGCTTCCAACCTGTCTCATCGCGAACAGAAACGCCTTGCTCGCCCAGCATGGCTCGGATTCTCCGAGTCAATAGGCGATCTACCGCAACCAAACCTACCGGTGTGCGGCCCTCGTTCAAGTGATTCAGGACGCAAGCGGCGGCCATTTGAGCCTCTTCCTCAGGGTCAGGCAACTGATGGACGGCTACACCAGTCAGCCTCTCGGGAGCAACATCTGCACAATCAGGCTCAAATGCGAACCCAATGCCACGCTCGCCTAAACCAGTCTTCAGAGCATTGGCCAATGGCTCAACCAAAAAGCCCTCAAGTACAACCAACAAGTCGGGCGTCTGCGCGAAAAGTCTATCAGTGACATAGCCAGAGTTGGCAGCCCATGCCAGTGCAATGCGGCCGATTGCGCCTTCAATTGCCAGAACCTCAGCGTCACCATCAAAACTCGAATCAAACCCCGCACTGAGCGCTTTGGCAGCCTGCAATGCCCAGGCGGTTCGCCCATCGGGAGGCACCGCAGCAACCACTTTGGCCAATTCCCAGGTGGCCTCCATCAGTCGAGGTGCCATCAGTTTTGCATACTCAGTCAAGCCCGCTCCAGCCAAAAGCCTAGCCGCGGTCAACACGTCAATGGCAGCGTCCAGGCGCAGGTCATGTAGCGCCGGGGTACAGCTGCCCAGGCTCAAAGTCCAGTTTTGGGTGGTTTCAAACCTGGGTAAAAAATGTGCAGTTTCCTGATCTATCGCATACTCTTTCCAGGCGGCTTTGGCCTCAGTCATCAATTGTGCGTAAGGCAAAAGCACAACAACGCGAGACGGGTGCGCCTCAAATCGGGAGACTTCCAATTGAATGCGAGCGATCGCCTCACGCCATGCCAGCAAGGCATGATGCTTTTTTGCTATTTCAACCATAGCATTTGCTCCCTCGGTAGTGCACCTTGGTTTCTGTCACAATTTCCCCACTTTACTGTCACCGACACCCATTCCCTCTATCTACAAAGGAATCCACCATGGCAAGCGAACTCATCAAACATGTCTCAGATGTCAGTTTTGAGGCCGACGTGCTTCAAAGCAAGCAGCCCGTGCTGGTTGATTACTGGGCCGAATGGTGCGGCCCTTGCAAAATGATTGCGCCAATCCTCGACGAATTGTCGGCGACCTATGCGGGCAAACTCAGCATTGCCAAAATGAATGTTGATGAAAACCGCGACATTCCAGCCAAATTTGGAATTCGGGGCATTCCCACGCTCATGCTCTTCAAAGATGGCCAGTTGGCGGCTACCAAGGTGGGCGCCATGAGCAAAGCCCAAATGACCGCGTTCATCGACCAGCAGCTCGCTGACCCGGTCGTCCAAGCTTCCCGCTAAGCACAATGTTCCGAGCGAGCCTTGGCGTTGCACCAAGGCCGCGTATTTTCCTGTCATAATTCGCTAAGTTCACTGATTCTGACCCAAGATCAGTTCGAGCTTCCGGCTAGGAATTTAGTCGTGGCACCCAGTCCTTCCGGCTGGAAAAACCCCCCAATTTTTGTTTTTCTTCAGGTTATTGCTCCTCAATTCTCCCCCTGAATTTTTCTGTGAAATTCGCATACAACGCCCCTAGAGGGTTCACTCCATGCATTTAAACGAACTCAAGGCACTGCACGTCTCGGAAGTCCTCAAGCAGGCTGAAGAGCTTGAAATTGAAAACACCGGCCGCATGCGCAAGCAGGAGCTGATGTTTGCAATCATCAAAAAGCGTGCCCGCACAGGTGAGCAAATCATTGCGGACGGTGTGCTGGAGATATTGCCCGACGGTTTTGGCTTTTTGCGCAGTCCGGACACGAGCTATACCGCCAGTACTGATGACATCTACATCAGCCCGAGCCAGGTTCGCCGCTTCAATTTGCACACCGGCGACATGATCGAAGGCGAGGTGCGCACCCCCAAAGACGGCGAACGCTACTTTGCCTTGAACAAGCTCGACCGGGTCAACGGTGGAGGGCCTGAAGAAAACAAACACAAGGTGATGTTCGAGAATTTGACGCCTCTGTTCCCCAAAGAACAGATGAAGCTTGAGCGAGACATCAAAGGTGACGAGAAC